>JBFMBU010000213.1:0-13840 GCA_040755035.1 Thermodesulfobacteriota bacterium | reverse complement strand
GCCCTGGCCGAGAGAATCAAAGGCCCCGCACTTGATTAAACTCTCCACCACCCGGCGATTCACCCGACGCAGGTCCACCCGCCGGCAAAAATCGACCAGCGATTTAAACGGCCCCTCTTTTTTTCGTGCCTCGATTATGGAATCGATCGCCCCGGCCCCCACGTTTTTTACCGCCGCCAACCCGAAACGGATCTTGTCCTCCACCACCGTAAAATCCAAGGCGCTCAAATTGACATCAGGCGGCAGGACCACAAGGCCTTTTTCCCGGCATTCGGCGATGCACTTGGTTACCTCCGAGGCATTACCCATTTTACTGGTCATCAGGGCAACCATGAATTCCAGCGGATAGTGGGCCTTGAGGTAAGCGGTCTGGTAGGTGATCAGGGCATAGGCGGCGCTGTGGGATTTATTAAAACCGTAACCGCCGAATTTTTCCATCTTGTCGAAAATATCATCGGCTTTTTTAGGATCGATCCGTTTCTTTTTGGCTCCCTCCAGGAAGCGGGTCCTTTGTTTGGCCATAACCTCGGGTATCTTCTTACCCATGGCCTTGCGCAGGGTATCGGCCTCGCCCATGGAATAATCGGCCAGCAGGGCGGCGATCTGCATGACCTGTTCCTGATAAACAATGATGCCCATGGTCTCTTTTAAGATACCCTCCAGGAGCGGATGGGGGAACTCCACCGGGACCTCTCCATGTTTCCTCTTGACATAATCCTTGACCATGCCGCTGTTCAGAGGGCCGGGACGGTAGAGGGCGTTCAGGGCGATCAGGTCCTCGAAATTTTTCGGCCGGCTGTCGATGAGGAGGTTTTTCATACCCGAACTTTCCAATTGAAAGACCCCGGTCGTATCCCCCCGGGCTAATAGTTCATAGGTGGCCTGATCGTCGAGGGTTAATTTGCTCAGATCAGGGGGGCGGCCATGGGTTTCCTCGATCTTTTGCAGGGCATACTGGATAATGGTCAGATTGTTCAGGCCCAGGAGGTCGAATTTGATCAATCCCATATCCTGGACCGCCTTCATTTCAAACTGGGTCAGGATTTCGCCCTTGGGCCCCTTGTATAAAGGAACACTGTCCGTGATCGGTTGGGGGGCGATGATCACCCCGGCGGCATGGGTCGAGGCGTGCCGGGGGAGCCCTTCCAGGGCCTCGGCAATAGTCAACAACTCCCGCACCGTAGGATCGGACTCTTTGAGTTCCTTGAGTTTGGGCTCCATCTTCAATGCATCGCTTAAGGTGATGTTCAGCACCGAGGGCACCAGTTTGGCGATTTTATCCACTTCCCCGTAAGGGATGTTTAAGGCCCGGCCCACATCCCGGATCACGGCTCGGGCCTGCATTTTCCCAAAGGTGATGATCTGGGCCACATACTCCTGACCGTATTTTTCGGCGATGTACTTCAAAACCTCATCCCGTCGTTCCACGCAGAAGTCAACGTCGATATCGGGCAGTTCCTTTCTCTCCACATTGAGAAACCGTTCAAAAATCAAGCCATAATCCAAAGGATCGATATCGGTGATTTCCAGGGAATAGGCCACCAGGCTCCCGGCCCCGGATCCCCGGCCCGGACCGACGGCGATACCCTTCTCTTTGGCATAATTCACATAATCCGCCACCACCAGAAAATAACCGGCGAACCCGGTGGAAGTGATCACCTCCAGCTCTCTCTCCAGTCGTTCCCGGTATTCCTTGTATCGCGTGGGAGGGAAGGCCGGATCGAGCTGCTCCTTGGCGGCCAGGCGTTTTTCCAGTCCGGAGCGGGCCCGGTTCTTAAGGTGGGTGTCCATGGTCTCTCCCTGGGGAGGGACGAAGCGGGGCAAATGGGAATGACCGAAGGTCAACTCCAAATTACAGCGGTCGGCGATCCGGATGGAATTCTCAATGGCCCCGGGCAGATCGGAAAAAAGTTCGATCATTTCCTCGGGAGATTTCAGGTAAAGTTGGTCGGTGGAGAAGCGCATTCGATTGGGATCATCAACGGTCTTGCCGGTTTGAATACAGAGCAGGACATCGTGGGCCCGGGCCTCTTCCTGGGTCAGGTAATGGCAGTCATTGGTGGCTACAAGAGGGAGGTCCAGTTCCCGGGAGATTTCCAACAACCCCTGGTTGACGATTTCCTGCTCCGGGATGTTGTTCTTCTGCAGTTCGAGATAAAAACGGTCCTGGTCAAATATTTCTCTGAGCTCCTGCGCCTTGGACCTGGCCCGCTCAACGTCCCCCTTTAAAAGGGCATAGGGAATTTCACCATGCAGGCAGGCGGTCAAGGCGATCAGGCCTTTGTGGTGTTCCCGCAACAATTCGAGGTCGATTCGGGGCTTATAATAAAAACCCTCCAAATAGGCCTTGGTCACCAAGTGAACCAGGTTCCGGTATCCTTTTTCATCTTTGCATAACAGCACGAGATGAAAGGCATTTTCCTGATGGGGCTGGGTCTCTTTCTGAAAACGGCTTCCCGGAGCTACATAGACCTCGCAGCCAATGATGGGTTTGATCCCGTGCTGCTGGGCCTGCTTAAAAAAATCAACCACCCCGAAGAGGTTCCCATGATCGGTCATGGCCAGGGCCGGGAGTTTAAAACCTTGCGCCTTCTGGAACAGGTCTTTAAGCCGGATTTCTCCGTCCAGCAGGCTGTACTGGGTATGCAGATGAAGATGGACAAAAGGGGCATGGGGCATGATAAAGGCTCGGTGTAAGGTTAAAGTTTAAAAAAAAGCCGATACTGGATAAAAACAAAAATCGATACTGGATGCTCAATAAAAAAAATGACTGTCGTCATCCGGCATTCTTCTTCAGAATCGAGTATCGAGTATCCAGAATCGGTTATCTTCTCATTCCCATTCGATCGTGCTCGGGGGTTTGGAGGAAATGTCATAAACCACCCGGTTGACCCCCTTGACCTCGTTAATGATCCGGCTGGACATCTTTCCCAACAGCGGGTAAGGAATTCGACTCCAGTCAGCGGTCATAGCGTCCAGGCTGTCTACGATCCGCAGAGCGACGACGTTTTCATAGGTCCGTTCATCCCCCATGACTCCCACGGTTTTGATCGGCAGCAGGACGGCAAAAGACTGCCAGACCTTGGCGTATAACCCGCTTTGACGCATCTCTTCCCAGACAATAGTGTCGGCCTGACGGAGGATTTGCAGGCGTTTTTCCGTCACCTCCCCCAGTATCCGGATGGCCAGTCCCGGGCCGGGGAAGGGTTGTCGCCCGACCATCTCCTCCGGCAGACCCAGGTTACGCCCTACTTCCCGGACTTCGTCTTTAAATAATTCCCGCAGGGGTTCAATGAGTTGTAATCTCATCCGCGCCGGGAGACCGCCGACATTGTGGTGGGTCTTGATCACCGCCGCCGGCCCTTTAAAGGAAACCGATTCGATGACATCCGGATAGAGGGTCCCCTGGGCCAGAAAAGGCACCGGACCGATCTTTTTGGCTTCGGCCTCAAAAATCCGGATAAATTCATGACCGATGACGGTCCGTTTCTTTTCCGGTTCAACGACCCCCTTCAGCTTTTTCAGGAAGGAGCGGGAGGCGTCCACATAGACCAGGGGAATATGATAACGGCCGCGGAAGAGGCGGACCACTTTTTCCGCTTCATTGCTCCGCAAAACCCCGTTGTTGACAAAGATGCAGGTCAACTGTTTTCCCAGGGCCTGATGCAGCAATACGGCCACTACCGAAGAATCCACCCCGCCGGAAAGGGCGCAGATGACCCTTTCCCTTCCCACCTGTTCACGGAGCGCGGTGATGGTTTGCTTGATAAAGGAACTGGGGGTCCATAAAGGTTTAACCCGGCAGATCTTGAAGAGAAAATTTTTCAGGATACGGTGCCCGCCCGGGGTATGGACCACTTCCGGATGAAACTGAACCCCGAAAACGGTGGCTTCTTTGTTGCGCATAGCCGCTACCGGTGCGTTATGGCTGCGGGCAATGGCTTTGAACCCCCCGGGCATCCGTTCAATCCGGTCCCCGTGACTCATCCAGACGGTCCGATTTTTATTTTGGCTTCCCCGGCCCAGTCCGGAAAAAAGGCCCTCATCCTCCAGAAAATCCAATTCAATTCTTCCATATTCCCTTTTCCCGGAGCGGGCGACCCGGCCTTTTAACTGCTGGGTGAGCCATTGCATCCCATAACAAATCCCTAAAACCGGGACCCCCAATTGCAGGAGGCCGGGATCGGCCAGTGGGGCTTTGGGATCATAGACACTGGCCGGACTGCCGGAAAGGATGATTCCCTGGGGATGGAAGGCCTTGATGTTTTCCAGGGACCAGTTAAAGGGATGAATCTCGCAATAAACGCGGGCCTCGCGCACCCGGCGGGCGATAAGCTGGGTGGTCTGGGACCCGAAATCCAGAATCAATATTTTCTGGCTGTGAATGTCCATAAATTCCTTTAAAACCGTTCGTCGTTTCGCGTTCGTCGTTCGTCGTTCGTCGAATTCAGGTTTTTCCGTTTGTCGACGAACGACGAACGCTGAACGATGAACATTTTTTTTATTCCAACCGATAATTCGGCGCTTCCTTGGTGATAATCACGTCGTGAACATGGGATTCCCTCAAGCCCGCCGGGGTGATGCGGATGAAGCGGGCCTTGGCTTTCAACTCCTTCAAGGTCCGGCAGCCGGCGTAACCCATCCCGGATTTTAAACCTCCAACCAACTGATACACCGTATCGGCCAGGGGCCCGCGGTAAGGGACCCGACCCACAATCCCTTCCGGCACCAGTTTGGCTTCGGTCTCATAATCCTCCTGGCCGTAGCGGTCGCTGCTGCCCTGTTTCATGGCCTCGATGGAACCCATACCGCGATAGACCTTATAAGTCCGGCCCTGGAATAAAATGGTTTCACCGGGGCTCTCTTCCGTCCCGGCAAAGAGCCCGCCGATCATGACCGAGTCGGCCCCGGCGGCCAGGGCCTTGGTGATGTCCCCGGAAAACTTGATCCCTCCGTCGGCGATAAGGGGGAGGTTATATTTCTTGGCCGCCCGGGCACAGTCCAAAATGGCCGTGATCTGGGGGACCCCCACGCCGGCCACCACCCGGGTGGTGCAGATGGAACCGGGACCGATCCCGATCTTGACCCCATCGACCCCGGCCTTGATCAGGGCTTCCGTACCTTCGGCGGTGGCCACATTCCCGGCAATGACTTGAAGGTCGGGGTACTTTTTCTTGGTTTCCCGCACGGCTTCGATGACATTTTTGCTGTGGCCGTGGGCCACATCAAAAACGATCACATCCACCTCGGCCTTGCGCAGGGACTCGATCTGCTCCCAGCGGTTCGGCCCCACCCCTACAGCCGCACCCACCCGCAAACGGCCCCGTTTATCCTTGGAGGCCAGGGGAAATTTCTTAATTTTCTCGATGTCTTTTATGGTGATCAATCCCACCAGGTTTCCCTGGTTATCCACGACCAACAGTTTTTCAATCCGATTTTTATGCAGCAGGGCCTTGGAATCCTCCAGGGTAATGCCCACCCTGGCTGTAACCAGATTATCCCTGGTCATCACCTCGGAGACCTTTTTGTTCAGGTCGGTTTCAAATCGCAGGTCCCGGTTGGTCACGATACCCACCAGTTTTTTTCCCATGACAATGGGGACCCCGGAAATGTGATATTTTTCCATAACCGAAAGGACCTCTTGAACCCTCTGATCCGGAGCCATGGTGATGGGATCGACAATCATCCCGCTTTCAGATTTTTTAACCTTTTCCACCTCCGTGGCCTGGCTCTGAATACCGATATTCTTATGGATAATGCCCAAGCCCCCCTGACGGGCCATGCTGATGGCCGTCTGGGCTTCGGTGACCGTATCCATGGCCGCACTGATGATGGGAATGTTTAGACTGATCTCCCGCGTCAGGAGGGTCTGGACATCCACCTCCCGGGGCAGGACCTTGGAATAAGCCGGCGCCAGGAGCAGGTCGTCAAAGGTCAATCCGTCACGGATGGAAATGGTGTTTGTGGCCATAAGTGACTCCTTTCAAATAAAATCAGGGTGTAGGGAGTAGGGTATAGGGTCAAGGGTTTAAGGTTTTTGAATATCAGTTCAGAGAAAAACCAAGCTGCCCCAGGTCTCCCATCTGAACTCCGGACCATAATCTCTTTGCTCCGAACGCCGAACGCTAAACGCAGAACGTTTCTTCCAAAATCATCCCCTCCAACAGCCCGGCATCACTGACTAACAGAGAGTCCTGAGAAAAATATTCCATAATCTCCAGAACCAGCAAAAGGCCGGCCGGGATGATATCGGCCCGGCCCGGTTCCAAACCCCTTAACCCGGCCCGTTCCTTGCCGGGCAGGGACAAGATAGTTTGTAATAATCCTTCCAGCGGCCCTCGGGTTAAAACCAGGCCGTTGATCCGCTCCGGATCATATTCGGCCAGACGGGTTACCATGGCCGCCAGGGTGGTCACGGTACCGGCAGTTCCGATTAATCTTAATTTCTTATCATTTCCCGCTAAATTTTTCCTCAAAATTTTTCCGGAAAACTCTCTTAAGGCCCGGGCTTGCCCGGAGGTCGGCGGATCGGATTTTAAAAATTCCTCGGTCAACCCCACCACTCCCAGAGGCAGGCTCCCTCGGTACTCGACTTGCCCTCGATCTAAAAAAACAAACTCGGTGCTTCCCCCGCCGCTGTCAAAAATTACTGTTTTTTGGCCGGTTGGAGGGAAAATTGAAAGTACGCCTTTAGTCATCAAAGCCGCTTCTTCCAGGCCGCTGAGGACCCGGATAGCAATCCCGGTCTGAGCCTCCACTTCATTTAAAAAGAAGCTGATATTTTTTGCCTGTCGAAGAACGCCGGTGCCGGCAGTCACCACCCTTTGCACACCGGCATGGTCAACCTCGGCTTTAAAGCGTTTCAAAACCTTAACGGCAGCCTCAATGGTTTGGGGAAGTAGAAGGCGGTCCGGAAAAAAATTCCGTCCCAGACGGACGATCTCCCGGTCACGGAAAAGGACTTGAAATGCCTCTTTCTTTTTTTCAGCAACGAGTAAGCGGAGGGTATTGGAACCTACATCTATGGAGGCGATCCTTTCCATGGAGCAGTATTAGTAAATCCATAATCATTTGTCCAATTAATAATTATTATATTATTTATTAGCAATAAAAATAAATAAGGACCTTGGTACGAGTTACGAGCTACGGGTTACGGGTTACGAGTCCAGGGGAAAAGGGTATTTTAACCCGCAACTCGAAACTGGTGATGGTCTGGCAAAAAGTCGTCACCCCGGACGGTCGGCGTCGCCGACCTATTGCCGCATAACTGTTGTTTATAACTATAAAAAAATCCCCCCATTTGGGCAAGAGAAAACCGGTCTTTTTAACTTTAGAAAATGCCTTCACCCCCTGGCTGCGGAATATTTAAAAAAATAACCAAGATTATTTTTCCAAATTATCCCCTTATAGTCCATAATGCTCCAAGTTTTTAACTCCCATACCCCCCATTTTTCTTCTGGTTCTGCCCATGAGCGAGACCCTGGATCAGGGGATATTTAATTTAAAAATTTACCCTTTAAGAACAAAAATCAGGGGTTGAACAACTTAATATAAAATGTATTTTCAAATAAATTTGATTTATTTGCTGATTATTGAAAGGATCAAAAATTCTTTTTAGGGGAATTGAACCGAAACTGTTCAATATCTGATTGAAAAACGTTATGGGAAAAAAGATAAATTCAGATCGCTCAGCCAAAAAAACAAAACTTGAACCTGTCCTTCGATTCGGTTATCATAATAGTTAGGGATAAGTTATGAGAATAGAAATTGAGAGAGAAGAAGATGGTCGCTGGATTGCTGAAATTCCTGAACTTCCCGGGGTTATGGTTTACGGGGAGACCCGCAAGCGGGCGATTTCGAAAGCAGAGGCATTAGCTTTGCGAGTCTTGGCCGACCGGTTGGAGCAAGAAGAAGAAATTCCGGAACTTAAGGAAGTATTTGCCATTTCAGCATGAGCCGTTGGCCGTCAACAAAAGCTCAACAAGTGCTAACTGCCTTACTTCGAATTGGTTGGATCATTAAGCGGCAGCGTGGCACCTCTCACCGTGTTCTTGCCCGTCCCGGATGGGCCGAGTATGTCTTTGCATTCCATGACCATGAAGAAATTGGACCGAAAATGTTGGCGCGAATCGCCAAGCATACCGGACTTACTCCAGAAGACTTATATTAATAGCCGAACCAGTCTTTCCACCGGATCGGAGCAAAAGGTTGCTCCTCGCGGTGAATTTTTCGTTATACAAGAAGTACAAATTTCGACACATTCGGAAACAGGCTCATGATGACAAGATACCCGATAGACCTGGCGAAGGCAGTTCATTCAGCAATCCGATCGCGACGCGGAAACAGTCTGCCATTAGAAGTCCTCAATTCGCTGTTTCCCTCTGTCATACATTGAACCATGGATTTGTTAGGAACATCTGATCCGGAAGACAAGTACCTCGAATCGGGTATGGGGGGGGGAGACTCCCCCTACCACACTGCATGGCAAGTGGGTACGTATCACACCAGGGCGTGATTCTTAGAGATTATCCCGCTTATTAGCGGGAGCAAATCGAGACGGTTATTGTTTAGGACCTATGAAGCCATCACCCCTCCCCTTTCTTTCTCTCACCAAGGCCTCGTTTCGATTGGGAGACCGAATTATTTTCCAAAATACCTCCTGGATGTTGCGTCGAAATGAACAGTGGGGGATCATCGGCGCCACAGGTTCAGGTAAGACGACCCTGCTGAGTCTGATCCTCGGAGATAATCCGCAGGTTTATGGCAACGATATTGTGGTCTTCGGCCGGCAGCGGGGCAGTGGAGAGTCTGTTTGGGAAGTCAAGCGGCGTATCGGCTGGATCTCGCCGGAACTGCATCTGCACTTCAATGAAGAGGCAACCTGTTTCGAGGCGACGGTTTCCGGGTTTTATGATACGATCGGTCTGTTTGAAAAACCGACCCGGCGAAGGCGGGCCGCGGCCCTGGAGCGGCTGGAGGAATTCAAGATCTTGAAATTCGCAGACAGTCCCCTGTGTGCCCTCTCGACCGGCCTGCAACGAATGGTCTTGCTGGCGAGAGCCCTGGTTAAAAGACCCGAGTTGCTCCTCCTCGATGAACCCTGCCAGGGCCTTGATCCCGCCCATCGGGATCTTTTTATCAAAGTCGTGGACAACCTCATCCGGACCAGGAAGGTGACCACGATTTATGTCACCCATCGAAAAGAGGAGATTCCACCATCGGTGAAACGGATCTTTCAACTCCGGGGAGACTTGAATTATGAAATCCGACAATAAGGGGTGGGCCAAGCTAAAGGAGAGATTGCCCGGCTTCACTCCGATGCGCCAAAGCCCCGACCTACTGTCCCGCCGGCTCTTTCAAGACATCGGCGTCCCCGAACGATATCAAGAGGGTGGGAAGAAAAGAAAAAACTTGCAAAGGTTCTTTCAATAAGGTATGCCAGCGCTGTAGAAAGGACTTGGAAAAAATCTTCTTCTTCACGAACCCTTTGATCCCGAATAGGACAAGCTTATGAAACCGGCTGATGATTTAAAGAAAACGCTCTTTCGCATTCACGAAAAAGGCTACAAGGCCTATCAGGATATCGAAGGCCACTACCTTTTTTCCCAATACGAATTATTCGTCGACCGGGTCCAGCCCGATCCTTTCGCCCCACCCTCCCGCATCCGGGTCTCCCTTTCTTTAAAAAAATGGAAGGTCTTTTCCGATTTCTGGGAAAACAAGATCCGCCGGGTGGCCTTTTGTGATTTTATCAACCGCCAGGTTCAATCGGCCATTTTGAATCTATCCTCCGGCCACCGGGGCCATGGACGAAGCGGCGGCCTGGTTATGGAAAGCCCCGGCCCGGAAATCCTGGAGCGTTCGGCCGTGGTCATCGAAAGGGAAACCCTCGAACTGCGTCTGACCGTGGGGCTGCCGGCTGCCGGCCGAACCATCCAAGGCATGGAGGCCGTTTCCATTTTTTTTGAAGACCTGCCCAAAGTTATTCAACAAGGGGTGTTCCAGTTTCCCAATATGGGGCTCAAGGTCAAGCACTTTGTGGATGCCTATGAAGACCAGGAGTGGCTGCGCTCAGCCCTTGATGAAAAAAATCTGGTGGCCTTTGTCCCCGAAGGGGCCGTCCTTCCCCGGGAAAGCGGGGTCAGCTCCAGACCCCTGGTGATGGGGACCGTGCCCTTTTATCCACCCCAGGAAGGTTCCCTTTCTTTTCAGCTCCCGCACAAAGGATTGATCAACGGATTGGGTATACCCAAAGGAGTGACCCTCATTGTCGGCGGCGGGTTTCACGGAAAATCCACCCTGCTCCGGGCCCTGGAGCTGGGCATTTTCAGCCACATCCCGGAAGACGGGCGAGAATATGTGGTGACGGATCCGACGGCGGTCAAGATCCGGGCCGAAGACGGCCGCTTCGTGGAAAAGGTCAACATCAGTCCCTTTATCCGCTCCCTGCCCTTGCTGCGCGATACGGTGCGTTTCAGCACCGACAACGCCAGCGGCAGCACCTCCCAGGCCGCCAATATCATGGAAAGCCTGGAAATGGGAGCCAGGGTCCTCTTGATCGATGAAGACACCTCAGCCACCAACTTCATGATCCGGGACCGGCGCATGCAGGAACTGGTGCAAAAAACCCATGAACCGATCACCCCTTTTGTGGACAAGGTCCGCCAGCTTTATCAGGACCGGGGGGTTTCCACCATCCTGGTCATAGGCGGCTCCGGGGATTACTTTGAAGCGGCCGATACGGTGATCTGGATGAGCAACTACCGGCCCTTTTGCGTTACCGAGCAGGCGCGGGAGATCGCCGAAAAGTTTCCGGTCCATCGACTGGCCGAGGGCGGAGAACATTTCGGTGAGGTTTCGGCCCGTCAGCCCAAGGGGGAGAGTTTCGATCCCAGCCACGGGACGCGGGAAGTCCGGATCGAGGCCAAAGGACGGGAAACCCTGGCCTATGGGGACCACTTTATTGATCTGTCTTTCCAGGAACAGCTTCTGGAGACCGGCCAGACCCGGGCTATCGGACGCCTGCTTCATTTATATGCCGATACCTTCCTGGAAAACACGAAAGACCTCAGGGAAGGCCTGGAAAAAACCATGGCCGAGATCGAAGAAAAGGGGCTGGATACCCTGATGCCTTATAAAGTGGGGAACCTGACCAAACCCCGTCTCTTTGAAACGGCTGCGGCCGTCAACCGCCTGCGCAGCCTGAAGATCAAATAGCCCGACTTCCCTCTTTAATAGTATGGTTTAGCATATTTTAAAAATTCAAATTCATCCCCCAACCTTCTCTCTGGTGTTCTTCTCTTTATAAATAAAAGATTTTTCTCTTGACAAAGGGTGTGATTGTATATAATGCTCCTCATTAATATGCTATAGCGTATTAATGAATTTTTGCAACGGGTTCGTTAACAGCCGCCAGAACCTCTACAAGGTCATTCCGGTCGGTCGGGGCGCTCGATTCCATAAAATAAACCCTATGGCCTTAGTTCAAAATCACATTCCCTTATCATTAAAGCTCTATTGGAGGCTTCGAGACGACATCCTCTTCCTGGAAAGGCTCCCGGGGGAGCGGATGCCTACCGTGGAAGAACTCCATGACCGGTACGGGGTCAGCCAGAGCACGGTGCACAAGGCTTTGGCCCTCTTGGAAAAAGACGGGCTGATCACCAAAAAAAGGGCCCGGGGGATTTATATCAATCCCGAAGTGAGAGCCCAGCATTGGGAAAAGACGTTCACTCCGGAATCCTTAAAGGCCGAGCTGAACACCTTCGACTTCCGTCTTCTCTCCGAGGGTTGGATAAAAAAGACCCGAAGCCTGGAGAACCTTTTTTCCGGGCAGGAGGAGGTATTTAAACAAAACCGGCTCTATCGCTTCCAGGCCTTGATGGTCCATCGGCAGGAACCCAGACGAAAAATTTTCCTGTCCACGTATCTGCCGGCCTGGGCCGTGGCCGCCGTTCCCTTATCCGTTATTACCAAGGACCCCTTTGATTCTATTCTCCAACTCGGACCCTTTAAAACAGAACGGATCGTTCGTATCAGCCGCCCCTGGATTTGTAATCTGGAAATGGCCGAACGTCTGAACGTCCTGGAAGGGACGGCCCTTTTCCGGCGTCTATTCCTTTACTACACCGAAGACCACCGGCTTCTGGCTGTCTGTGATTATGTGGCCACATCCCACGCTACTTATCAGGAAACCAAAATAGATTGGGGGAAAAATAAGCGCAAGTTAAAAGAGTAGATTTTTTATCAACGTAACTATAGGAGGCGTACCATGAAAAAGAGAGTTCTGTTGTCCGTAACGGCCGTGTTTTTTGTTTTGCTTTTGGGCTCCGCTGTCTTTGCCGCCGCGGCGAAAATGGAAACCCCCAAGTACGGAGGCACCCTGACTATTCTGGAAAATTTTCCGGCCATCAACCCCATGTCCTGGGATAATGTCAATTGGATTTGGAAACACGCCTATGACACCGGATATTATATAGAACATTTGATGATGGGGGATCTGCAGAAAGGGCCCCGAGGTGCCGATCAATACGAATTTCTGGAAAATGCCCATATTCCCGTTCCACTTCTCAGGGGTGAGCTGCTCCAGAAATGGGAGGTAAAGAAAAAACCCATGCAGGTCGTCTTTACCCTCCGCAAAGGAATCCTGTGGCAGGAGAAACCGGGGGTGATGAAGGCCAGAGAACTGGTGGCCGACGATGTGGTCTATAGTATGACCCGACTCATGAACTCCCCCCGGGCCATGAAGGAATACCTGCAGTTTATAGACCGTTGGGAAATCGTCGACCAATATACCTTTATCATGCATATGAAGGAATGGGCTGCCGACTGGGATTATCGCATGGCTTGGGGTTTTTATGACGGTATCCAGGCCCCGGAACAGGAAAAAGCCCCCGGCGGAGCCAACAAGTGGGAGAATGCCTGCGGCACCGGACCCTACATGATCACCGATTATAAAGAGGGACATTCCCAAACCTATACCAGAAACCCCAAATACTGGGATTCGGAAATGATCGGCGGCAAGAAATATCAACTCCCTTTTACCGACAAAACAGTGATGATGCTCATCAAAGACGAGGCCACCCAGGTGGCCTCCTTCCGGACCGGCAAAGTGGATTTGATGATGGGCCTTAACTGGAAATTTTTCGATGAATTGACCAAAAGCAACCCCCAATTGAAATGGAAGAAGGCCCTCCAGGGCGTCAACATGACCATGGCCATGCGCATGGATACCAAACCTTTCGATGATATCCGGGTCCGTAGGGCCATGAACCTGGCCGTGAACAAACAGGAAATTATCAACTCCTTTTACAAAGGGAATGCCGTCCTGCACGCTTATCCCTTCCCTTCCACCTTCGCCGACCTATACACCCCGGTGGAAAAATTGTCTCCTGCGGCCAAAGAACTCTACTCCTATAATCCGGAAAAGGCCAAAAAGCTTTTAGCCGAGTCCGGTTATCCCAATGGTTTTTCATTCAAGGCTCAAATTAGTAATGCCAGTCAATCCGACCTGGATTTGGCGGCCATGGTGGTGGGCTATCTGGCCCGGATCGGGGTTTCCGTGGAACTGGAGGTAATGGACTATGCCTCTCTTGTCGGACGTGTATTAAAAAAGGCCCATGGCCCGGGATTTTTTGGTTCAGATGGACCCGGCAGCCCGCTTTCCGGCGTAAGAAAAAAATTCATGACCGGTCAGGTCTTTAATCCCCAGATGATGAGCGATCCCCATGTGGATAAAACCTGGTCGGCGATTTCCGAAAATCCCAACCTTACCGACAAACAAATCAATGCCGAACTGAAAAAACTGGTGGTCTATTGCCTCGAACAAGCCCCGGCCATC
>JBFMBU010000212.1:0-8732 GCA_040755035.1 Thermodesulfobacteriota bacterium | reverse complement strand
GATCCGAAATCCGCAATGGAAAGCTATTCAATCCCAAACCCCTTCACCTGAACAATTTCAACCACACCTCAACCACCTCCGGTCATAAAGGATCCTTTTATTCTTTTCGATTTCTTCCAGAGCCGCTTCGATTCCCTGGACCGGGCGGTACGACCGGTAAGAGGCCATGGCTTCCACTACATCGGCAAAGGCCGGTATCCTGGATTTGATCAGGGCCGCTTCTCCCGGAACAAGCCCAAAGGAAATCCGAAACCGGCAAGGCCTATAGGCTGCTGGGGGAAGCTATCATAAATGAACCCGGGGCATTCTATCTTCTATACCCCAACCCGTAATTATCTTACCCTCCGCCTCATCTTTTCCCTTACTACCTCCTGCCTGCTTATCCCTCAGCCTTTCTTCTTCTTTCGCAATGTGAAATCAGGCTTGACTCCAACAGACGAACAGGTTATACTTTTTTTAAAGTAAACTTTAGAGAAAGTAAATTCATGAAGATGGTAAAACTTTCCGCCAAAGGGCAAATTGTCATCCCGAAATCCATTCGGGACAAACTGGGCTTAAAACCTCAAAGACCGATCCTTCTCCGACTATGCAAAGACCATGCTGAAATCAAGGCCGTCCCCGATGTTAAGAAGGCGCTCAAAGGAATTCTTAAAGGTAAGCCCTCCCTGAGCCAATCCCTGATCAACGAACATCGCTCCGAGGTCCGTCGTGATGAGACCGGTTCTTTTTGATGCCTTTCCTCTTTTGTGTTGGTTCCAGGAAGAGCCCGGCCACACTATTGTAGGCGGCCTGTTCAATGAGGCCGAAGAAAATAAAATTGAGATTTTCATGAACATCATCAATTTAGGAGAAGTATTTTACCGAACCTGCCGTCTAATCAATCTACAGAAGGCCGAAGACATTTTAAAAAAAGTGCGTCTGCTTCCCATCTCCATCGTTTCTGCTTCAGACACCCTGGTGCTGGAAGCCGCGCGTATCAAGGGGAAATTTCCGATCTCCTATGCCGATGCCTTTGCCGTGGCCACGGCTCTTCAAAAAAAGGCCGTTGTTGTAACCCGTGATCCTGAATATCAATCCGTATCAAATCTCATAAAAATACTCTGGTTAAAATAGGCTCGCGAACCTTCCAAAGTATTTGCTTCAATTTCCCCCATCCCCTGGGCCGAGGCCGGGGTTATAGCGAACAGAGCGGCCACATCCTCCGTGGAAAAAAATGGCTTTTTTCTTAACAAGCGTCTGGCGTCCCGATTCAGATCAAGTATACTTTCTTAGCATTTTTGTTTAGAATCTATATTCAATATTCTCGCCCGGCCAAGAGAAAAAAGAGTGGGGCTTTTCTTCAGGCAAACCGAAATAGGCCATTGGCTCGGTTTTAATTTTCGCTCCGCAATCCGAAAACCGTAATTCATAGGTTCCTCGATCCAATATTTTTAGTATCCAGTAACCAGTATCCAGTATCCAGCATCCAGCATCCGGCATCATTCAAAAGAAAATCCCTTCTCCCGGAACAGTTTCAGACAGACCTCGGTCGCCTCCGGATCATAGAGGCCCCCTTTGTTTTTCTCGATCTCCTCCAAGGCGGCTTCTACTCCCAGGGCCGGACGGTAGGACCTGGGAGAACACATGGCCTCCACCACATCGGCCACCATGAGGACCTGGGCTTCCAGGGAGATCTCTTCCCCTTTCAGCCCTTGGGGGTATCCGGACCCATCCATCCGTTCATGATGCTGACAAACGACCTCGGCTACGGCCCCGGGAAATTCTATCCCCTTGAGCATCTCATATCCGGTCTGGGGATGCTTCTGGACCAGTTCATATTCGGTCTCCGTCAGCCCGGCGGGTTTTCTCAAAACCTCCGCCGGGATGGCAACCTTGCCCAGATCATGAATAATCCCGGCCAGAGTCAACGTCTCCTCTTGCTCTTCGGTCATTCCCATCTCTCCGGCCATGGCCCGGGCCAGGTCGGCGACCCGCTTCTGGTGTTCGGAAAGAAAAGGATCCCTTGACTCCACTGAGGCGGTTAAGGTCTGAACGATTCCCCCCAGGCCCTTAAAAAGATCAGCGTAACGTTGTCGGGATTTTTTTAGATCGAGCCGGAGTTGACAAAGTTTCTTTTTTTGCCTCTCCAGTTTGATCTTATCCCTCTGAAGTTCATGGAGAAGGTCCTCGGGTTTCTTTCCCTTTATTTCCCTTGCGGTGCCGGATGATCGCCCGAGTTTCTTTTCGGGGGGTTTAAAATGAGGGTCAAAAGGACTTTTCCCTTTAGTTCTGATTTGTTTTTTCATTGGACACCCAGTTCGATTGCGGATTTCGGATTGCGGATTGCGGAATTCAAAGGCAACCCCAGTTCGATTGCGGATTTCGGATTGCGGATCGCGGAATTCAAAGGCAACCCCAGTTCGATTGCGGATTGCGGATTGCGGATTGCGGAATTCAAAGGCAACCCCAGTTCGATTTCGGATTTCGGATTGCGGATTACGGCCTCCGACCCATAGGGGCCTACGCCCCGGTGGGATTGCGGATTTCTTGGTTCACAGAAGGCCAAAACCGGATTTCGCTTCACTTTGCTTTGCGGGTATCTCCCCACAAAGCAAAAAATGATCTTCTCTGTTTCTGCCTGAACAATCGCAGACAGCACCTACATAATCCTTATATTCTGAGTTCCTTGCCTTTTGATATTATAGTAAGATATAATAGAAATCAAGGCGAGCCGAGTTCGTTATCCGTAATTTGTATTTGGCACCTCTTTCTCTATGAGCGAATCGTTTTCGAGAATTGTACCTATTTCGAGGAGAAGTTCCATGACTATTTTAGCCGCCAAAAATGACCCTGTCGAACCGATCGCCATTCGAGCCTGGGCAGAAAAAAGGACGATCTTTGTTGAACTGACGGACGGCCGCATCATCGGGTTCCCAGCCAATCGCTTCAAGATCCTATCCGAAGCCTCGGAAGATCAACTAAAGGAAGTAAGCTTACGTATGAACGGATATGCATTGCGATGGGAATCGTTGGATGAAGATATTACCGTTCCCGGAATTGTCGCCGGCCATTTTCAGTTGCCCTATGAGGTTGATCAAAATTCGGTTGCCGAATAGGAAAATCAACCCACAACCTTAAAAATCTGGTGTCTCCGGTCAGAATTCCGCAATCCGAAATCGGCCCCCCCAATTTCTTGGGTTTTCTTTCTTTATTCCGAAATCCGCATTCCGCAATCCGCAATCCGAAAACCGTAATTCATAGGTTCCTCAATCCAATATTTTTAGTATCCAGTATCCAGTAACCAGTAACCAGTATCCAGCATCCAGCATCCAGCATCCAGCATCCAGTATCCAGTATCCAGCATCCAGTATCCAGTATCCAGTATCCAGTAACCGGCATCACTCAAAAGAAAACCCCTTCTGCCTGAACAATCTCAGACAGCCCTCCACCACCTCCGGATCATATAATATCCCCTTGTTATTTTCGATCTCCTCCAAGGCCGCCTCAACCCCCAAAGCCGGACGATAAGGCCGATGGGAAACCATAGCCTCCACCACGTCGGCGACACTCAGAATACGGGTCTCCATGAGAATCTCGTCTCCTTTCAGATTTCTCGGATAACCCGAACCGTTCATCCTTTCATGGTGCTGGAGGATTATCTCGGCGATAGGCCAGGAAAACTCTACGTTCTTGAGTATATCCCAACCAGCTTGAGAATGTTCCTGGATTAAGGATATCTCCGTCGGAGTTAACCGGGAAGGTTTGCTAAGGATTTCGGCCGGAACAGAGATTTTCCCGATATCATGGATCGTTCCCGCCATCCATAGCCCTTCCAGCCGATCCTCCTTCCATCCCATCTCCATGCCGATGGCCTGCGCCAGGTGGGCTACCCGCTTCTGATGTCCGGCAGTGTAAGGATCCCTTACTTCCACGGTCACGGTCAAGGTACTGATCACGGTGCCCAGGGCGGCGCGCAGTTTTGCGTGACTTTTCTCAATCTGCATCTCCATCTGCTTGCGCCGGGTGATGTCCTTGTCCACGCCACGGTACCCTTTGAGATTCCCCCTTTCGTCCACTATGGGCAGGCCATTGGTAAGCAAACAGATTCTTTGGCCATTCCTTCCGATGTTCCAGTTCTCCAGATCCTTTATAGGCAACTTGTTTGCCGATACTTCAGAGAATATCGCCGCTACCCTTTGGGCTTCATCGGACGGCATGAAATCGAAGGGCGTCTTCCCGATGATATCTCCACGGTGTTCACCAAAAAGGTCGATGCCCTTCTGCGAGCTATAGGTATAGACGCCATTTTCGTCCACCTCCCACACCCAGTCGGCGATGCTGAAGATGATATCTCTGAGCCGTGCTTCGCTCTCGCGCACCAGGTGCTCGGCTTTTCTACGCTCGGAGATGTCTCGGGTCACGCCCAGGATGCTTGCCGGACGATTCTTTTCGTCCCGGATGAAGGAGAGCCTCATCTCGGTCCAGACGGTGCTTCCGTCGCGGCACAATACTTCCTGTTCGAGGGTCACGGAGGCTTGCATATCTCCCTGTCCGGCCTCCTCCAACGCCATCCTCTCGGCCAGGACCTTCATGGCCAACTCCGGAGAAGCGGGGGCCAAAGTAGCCGAAGCCGGTTTTCCTATCAACTCCACCGAGTCGTATCCTCAATGAAAGGAGCAGCAGGAATACACAGAACGTAAGCAGGAATCGCGATCGATCCTTAGGTTCATGTCTCATAGATTCTTACTCGAAAAGTCTGAGGATTTATCTCTCACTTTCGATTCTAAGGGCCAAGGAGGTCTTATTTTTTGGGGTTGTCCACCCTAACGCCCTGAGCTTCTTTGCCGGGCAAATTATTTGACTAAATCAAGAGCAGGCCTTCACCATAGATGGAAATAGGCTCTGGTGTATGCCCTACCTCGAATCTAACTTAACTGGACTGGCCGGGATAGGGCGATAAGTCACCCTTTGGACAACCCCAAAAAATAAGACCCCCTTGGTCCGTTTCACAATTTCAAATAGGTTTGGTTAGTATTTACCTGTGATTTGCAACAATCAAGAATTCAGGAACCGGAATCATCCTGGTATATTTTTTGCTGTTCATTCCAACTTCCGATCTCTGTCACCTGCCGAAGGACCGTCAATCGCTGTGGCGGGATTTCCGGCTTCTAAGGCTTTAATCCTCTCCTTCAGCTCTATCATCCTCAATTCCCTACCTACAAATATCTTGTTCATCCGATCGATCTCTTTAATTTTGGTTTCAAGTTCGGCGGTGCGCTCTTTGACAAGTTCTTCAAGACGATCGCGGTGCTTCTTTAGTTCCTCCTCCCCCTGCTTGCGCTCAGTGATATCCCGGCTGAATACAGTCAGCCCGTCGGGCGAGGGATAAAAGCGGTGCTGAAACCACCGTTCGAAGGGAGGATAATAATGCTCCAGATCAATGGGTACCTGATCGGCCATCGCCCGGAGGTAAGCCTGATGCACCTGGGTGCCGACGGCATCGGGAAACTCCGTCCATATGTGGCAGCCTATCAAATCCTCGCGGCGGCGTCCTACCGTTTGGGCCAGCTTCTCGTTGACAAAGGTGTATCGCCATTCGCGGTCAAGCGAACCGAAGCCGTCGCTGATGCGCTCCAGGATTTGTGTGACCTGCTCTTTGGCTTTGTTTGCCTCTGAACGCGCTGCCCGTTCTGAAGCAATCAAACGTTCCCGCTCCTCCTCGTTCTTTTTGCGTTCGGTGATATCCTGGAAAGCGCCCCGCACTTGGATAATCGCTCCCGTTTCGTCTCGCACCGCCTCTCCAATGGTTCTCACCCACAACCGCCGGCCGAGGGCGGTGATGATTTGCATCTCCTCATCGTAGGGCGTCCCGTCCTGGGCGCAGGCGCTAAAAACGCTTGCGATTTTATCCTTCCACTCCGGGGCATAGAAATCGATCCCTTCTGTTAAAGAAGGGGAGAACCCCGAAGGCAAATCATGAATAGCCGCCACTTCCTCGGACCAAATGACCTTCCCCCCAGTGAGATTCACGCTCCAACCCCCGAAGCGGGCAATGCGTCCGGCCACTCTGAGCAGTGATACACTTTTCAGCAGTTCTTCCTCCGCCCCCTTTCGTTCGCTGATGTCAAAGGCAAGCCCGCCCACGCCCTTGGTGCCATCGGTGAGCTTTAAGGGGAATTTTATTTCGTTAAACCATTTGTCCCGGCCGCCGATCTTCACCTTGTATTCCAATTCAATCCTGTTGGAATGACCGGATACTATTTTTTGGTCGGCGTCTTCAAGATATTCGGCAATTTCCGGATCGAAGAGCGTTTTTGCCGAGTCGGCTGTTCGCCCCATTTGAGCTGATTGACTGAGTTCCAACACCTTTTTGTTGCTGAAAACAGGATTGAGCGAACCGTCTTTAATGTAAGCATAAACAGGGGTTTCTTCCATAAAGGTTTTAAAACGCTCTTCACTTTTCAAAACGGCCTCTTTGAGTTCCTGTTGCTCCAGTCTCTGAAACGTTGTTTCACTGATCAGCCGGGTCATGTTCAACAAAAATGCCATTACTGTTTTCACCCTTTCCTTGGAAACGACAGGCACTTTATCGAGCGCTTCCAGGTATTTTTCTTCATCAAACCCATACGCTTCAGCCTGTTTTTTAAAAAACAGACGATCCGGCTCTTCAAAAAATAATTGCCCGGAAAACAGGTTGGCAATATGTTTCCCGTCGATTACGACAGGTACCGCCACATCAACCAATCCGTTTAAACATTGATAAAAATGATAGGATTCACCCTCGGCCGTCTCCCCGGCCAATACCGTATCGCTGACGGTACAGTTTTTTGAGGTTTCGGGATTGACTCGGTGGAATTCCGTGCAAATTTGTCTCCATCCCGATTTAGACAAGACCTTTCCCTGAAGATCTAAAATGGCCGTTACAAATCCTGTTGATTTGTTGAATCCCTCGAGCAGGGTGTCGACTTTTTTGAAATCGATAAAATCCAGGATATTGGCTTTCATTGGTTTTATTTCACCTCTTTGTCCATTAAATCCTTTTTCTCGTCATAGACAGGCAATTCGCTTAGACGATGGCCCAACGTACAAACCGCTCCAGACATGGTGCGTGTAGTCCTAAGGATTGACTTCATTAAAAAAACGGCCTGGCGAGTTTAAATCCTTTAATCCGAAACAATCTCAGGCAGGCATCTGCAACAGCCTCGTCATAGAGGGCGCCTCGGTTCTCTTCGATTTCTTTAAGGGCCGCTTCGATGCCCAAAGCCGGACGGTAGGGCCGATAAGACGACATCGATTCCACCACGTCGGCCACGGCCATAATGCGGGCCTCCATGAGAATTTCGTCCCCTTTCAGATTTCTCGGATAACCCGAACCGTTCATCCTTTCATGGTGTTGGTAAACGATCTCTGCCAGAGGCCAGGGGGATTCCACATGCTTCAGAATTTCGTATCCTTTCCAGGAGTGTTCCTTGATCAATGCCAACTCGGTTTCCGACAGTTTTGTCGGCTTCGACAATATCTCGGCCGGGATGGATAATTTACCGATGTCATGAATGGATCCGGCCAGGCGGATGCCTTCTATTTTATCCTTCGGGAAAACCATTTCTGTGGCAATGGCGCGGGAAAGGTCCGCAACCCGAATTTGATGGCCGGCGGTATAAGGATCTTTCGTCTCCACAGCGGCAACCATGACCTGGACCGTTGCTCCAATGGCCTTGCGAAGAGCCTCCAGGCTGTTCCGGAGTTCGTCCTCGGCCTGTCTCCGCACAGATATCTCCGCTCTCAAGGCAGAGGTCCTTTCCCTGACTTTATTTTCCAATGAATCCCGTTCTTTCCTCAGGGCATCCTCCGCATTTTTGATCCGGAGTGCGACCTTAACCTGCGAAATAAGTTCGTACCGGTCAATCGGCTTGTGCAAAAAGGCGTTTGCGCCGCAATCAAGTCCAATAGCCCTTGTTTTGGCATCTGAATCAATGGCCGTAATCATTATCACCGGAATACGCCTCGTGCGCTCCTCAGACATCAGTCGGCGGCAGGTTTCAAAACCATCCATATCCGGCATCCTAACATCCAGCAAAACAACGTCAGGTAATACGGCCTGAGCTTTCTCTATCCCCTCTCTCCCGGATTGCGCTGTAATCACCTCACAACCGGGCATCAGATTTTTCAGCAGGGCGGACAGAGTGATAAGATTGTCCATTTTGTCGTCAATCGCCAGTATTTTTTGCATAAAGTTGCTCCCTATCCCTTCACCCACTCTCCGATCTTTTTCAGGAAACCTTCCGGATCGATCGGCTTGGCAATGTAATCGTCACATCCGGCCTCGAGAATCTTCTCCCGGTCTCCTTTCATGGCCCTGGCAGTCATGGCAATCACCGGGATTTTTTTAAGATGAATGTGATCCTTGAGATGCCGGATCGCCGTAAAACCGTCCATCTTCGGCATGGCCATGTCAAGAAGGATTAAATCAGGCCGTGTTTCCGAGGCCATGCGCAAGCCTTCTTCGCCGTCTTTCGCTTCCAGTATCCGAAAGCGGTTCTGCAACACGGCCTTTATGGTAGCCAGGTTGTCCGGGTTATCCTCGATAATCAGAACACTGGAAATACCACCCGCTTTCGCCGTGGGCAGGGTTTCTCCAATAGGCGGACCGGTTTCTTTCCGTAGGTCGTTATCAGACCCCCTCTGTGGTTTGGATATCCCAAGCATTTCACCGATTTTGAAGAGCAGATCTTCCTTGTTCACATCCCCTTTCT
>JBFMBU010000211.1:0-8294 GCA_040755035.1 Thermodesulfobacteriota bacterium | reverse complement strand
CACCTTGGTCTTCTTGAAGTCCCAGTTGGCCCAGTACTGTCCTATCATGCCCTGAGCTGCGTCTGCGCCGACAACCGCGGTATACATGCCTACATCGACGAATGGACCGGAATGACCAACCTTCATTTCTTTAAATCCCATCTCCCAGCGTTGTTTAGCCACGGCCATGGTTTCCCCGACCCATCCGGCGACATAAATGATATCAACCCCGGCCTCTTTGAATCGGGTAATATAGGGCGTGAAGTCTTGTTGTCCGAAGGGGAACCATTCCCTGACAAACCGGATTCCATTCTTTTTAAAGAACGCATCAACATACGCTTCCGGACCCTTACCCACAACACAATCCAGAACCCCTATTTTTTTGTAATTAGGATAGGCGGCCACAATGGCCAAATGATCGTAAAGATATTGATCAAAAGAGTTATTGGCGAAAACCACGTAAGGAAATTTTTTGGGATCGTAGATACCACCGGGAAAGATCTCATTTCCAGTCCTGGTAAATAAAATGGCCTTGGCCTGATTGGCCACCGTAGCAACCGATGGGAAGTTCCAGGTCCAATGCCCGGCCAGGAACTTACAGCCTTCGTTGTAGATGAGCTGTTTGGCGGCTGCCGCCCCCCCCTCAGGGGTGTTTTTGTCGTCAACGGTGATCAATTTAAAATTGTAAGTTTTTCCGCCAACCTTAAACCCTTCTTTATTGAAAAGTTCAATCCAGGTGTGATAGGGCTCCATACCAATCTGGCCCCAGGGAGCAGCCGGACCGCTCAGACACGTCGGCATCCCTACCTTGATGATGATGGGTTGGTTCTGAGCCCCGGCCAGACCAAAGGTTGCAATAATAAAGAATAAAACTGCCCAGAAAATTGTCTGCTTTTTCATAATGTGCGCTCCTTTTTCCAAAGGTATTGTTTAGAATCCTTTACCACCAGTGTTTTTTCCTGAAGCTGGTCTCCCCCCTTTCTTAAAAACCCTGAAATGTAATTAGTGTCCATCCGGAAACTCGAATTTCTGGATGAGAACTAATCGGGTTTAGCCTCCGGCTATTGCCAGACCCAGATCAAGCCGGTCCCGGTCATTTAAAACCGGATCATCCTCTTTTTTTAAACTCCGACCGTTGAGCAGCAAAAGGCTGTGGTCCCATAATGACTGTTCTTTTTTCACCCCTAGGGAATGCAGTTTTTTTCGAAAAACCGGACCATAATGCTTTTCAATATATTTTCTGGCCTGGTTAACGGTATCGACCTCGATGATTACAGACGGTTCCCCTAAAAAAAGCCGTAGAGGACCAAGGAAGTTGACCATCACTTCAGCCATAACCGAAACCCCGATTATCTGGCACCGATAGCTACGGCTATCTCCGGCAGGTTGAGCCGTTCCAGTCGTTCCCGTGAGGGTTTCCCGGTAGTCGGATCCCAATCCCTGACTTGATAGTATTCCGGAAGCATCTTTTCCAAGTTGGGCACATGTCCTTCCTGGCCGCCATCAGGAATGGGCCGAAGAATCAATTCGGGGAGCATATCATCCCTGGAGGAAATGCCGAGCTTACAGGACAAAGCCCGCTGAAGTTGAAAAATCCTTTCCCCGGCATTCAGCAAGGTTTCCATTGTCGTATCCCAACCCGTAGCGGCATTAACCATCTCAACCATCAGGGCAAAGGGAATTTGGGCAAAGTGGCAGATCCCCAGAGAATCGGTCAGAGCCCGAAAATTCTGACTTTTATAAACCATTTCCGCCTTCTCCTCCCCCCATCGGTCGGAGGCATCCAGACCAAGATCGGGATGGCCGGCCCCGCCTTCCACCTGGTATCCGTCGCTCTTGTTATGATCCGCACCCCTGGGAGCGGTAGCATAGACCAAGGCCATGGAGTGATAGGCCCTGGGATCATGCATCGGAATTTCCAAACCTTTGGTTTGTACCGCTTCTCCCGGAGGACGATCGAATTTTTGAGCCATCCTGCGCGTACCACCGGCAACCACGGCGCCGAATCCGTTGTTTTTCCCTATCTGATGCAGCAACTCTATGGCCGAATCGGTATTCCCCCAATGTAATTTCAGACCTCCAGTATCCTTTTCAGACAGGACACCCAATTCGTAGAGATAAAAAGCATAGCCGGCACTGGCCCCTCCGCTGATGGTATCATACCCATACCGGTTGCATAAATCGTTCAGATAAGCCGCTGTGGACATATCCAGATCCAGACCCATCATGGCCCCCAGAGCGATGAGACTTTCGTATTCCGGTCCTTCGATCTTTTCATATGGATACCGGCCCTCCTCGATTCGGAGTACCTTTCGGCAGGCAATGGGACAGCCGAAACAGGCGGTATGCCCGGTTTGACAGGTTTCAGCCATGGTGGCCCCGCTGATGCTGGTGGCCTCAGCCATTGTTGGAGCGGTATAATATTTCGTCGGACCGTCGCCGTAGGCGATAGCCGAATCCACCCAGGAGGCCGTACCGCCTTCATGCATCCATTGGGTTAAAAAAGCCTCCTTGACCTCCGTCATGGCCTTTGCCGCGGCTCGCCGAAACCCTTCCGGATCGGCCATGGGTACATGCGGTTTTCCCCGAACGGCAATAGCTTTGAGTCTTTTAGAACCCATGACACAGCCCAATCCGGCCCTTCCCAGACTATGGCCGTGTTCAGACATGATGTTTCCGTAAAGGACCCGATTTTCTGAAGCAGGGCCTATACAGGCGATTTGAATCCGTTTGTCCTTGCAGATCTTTTTGATTTCTTCCTGGGTCTCGATGGTATCCTTGCCCCAAAGGTTTTTGGCGTCCCTGAATTCAGCGATGCCGTCTTTAATGAAAAGGAATACCGGTTCAGGAGCTTGTCCTTTAAGGATAATGCCATCGAATCCGGCTTTTTTGAGTTCCGCACCAAACCAGGCTCCAGCATTGGAGTCCCCGTAGTGCCCGGTATAAGGGGATTTGGTCGCCCCGCCCCAGCGGCTGACACTCGGACCGCTGCTGCCGTTTAAAAGCCCAGGCATCAGGATTAGCGGATTATCCGGACCGAGAGGATCGGTTCTTTCATCAACCAGATCAAAAAGATATCGTGCTGCCAGACCGGTGCCTCCCAGAAAATCACGGGCATACTTTTCATTCAAAGGTTCATCGATGAGCGTGCCGGTGGAGAGATCGGCGATCAATAGCTTGCCTTGATATCCATTCATAATATTCTCCTAAGGGTCCAAGGATTCAAGTGGTCAAGGGTTCAAGTGAATTGCTTGGGAAAAATCCCTCTAATCCAGAAATCCTTTTTGCGACGAACGCCGAACGCTTAACGACGAACGGTTATTTCAAATCAAAAATCAATTGATTTTCCCTCATAAGCATAGCGGAATATCTTTTCCAGATCTTCTTCACCCGGCACCCTGGTAACTGTAATGGTCATCACTTCATTGATTGCCCGGTCTATCAATCCGGGCAAGGCTTCTTCAAACTTGGATTTATCAATACCGCAATCCTTAACCGAAAGGGGCTGGCCCATTTGTTTAGCCAAAGCCCTGACTGCAGCCACCAGGGCCCTGGCGCATTCCGGGTCAGAGCCATCGGCGATTCGGCAAAAACGTGCCATTTCTGCATATTTAGCAGTGGTTTCTTCCGAACCGTTGATCAAATATTCCATGGTGTAGGGTAGAAAGAGGCCCACCGTCCTCCCGTGGGGGAGGTGGAACATGGCCCCCAGGGCATGACCAGTACTATGGCCCAGTCCGGCCATGGAATTGCCGAAGGAGGAGCCGGCCATCGTAGCGGCATACATCATCTCTTTGCGCGCCTCCAGATCTTCCCCGTTTTGAAAGGCCAGTGGCAGAAACTTCAAGGCCTGCCGTAAGGCAATCAAACCCGGAGCATCGGTAAAACTGGTACCCCAGGTTGAAGTATAACCCTCAATAGCATGGGTGAGAACATCCATACCGGTCTCCGCCGTAAGCTTTGGAGGCAGGCCGGCCACCATAACCGGATCCAGGATGGCCACATCGGGCATACATTCGGTGGTCCCCAGACCAATCTTTCGCTCGAATTCAGTATCGGTGAGCACGATGGCCCAGGTGGCTTCCGACCCCGTCCCGCTGGTAGTGGGGATGGCCATTAATCGGGCCTGGTCCCGGAAATTATAGGTATCGGAGGCGATGATGGCGTCCGGATCGAGATCCGGTCTGATTAGCAGAATGATGATCGCTTTGGCGGCATCGATACAGGAACCCCCACCTACCCCTATAACCCAGTCCGGCTGGTATTCTCCCACAGCCGCCCCACCTTTTCTTATGGTGGCTAAAGAAGGCTCCGGTTCAATCTCATCGAAAATCTTGTATGCGATATTAGCGGCCTCCAATTGATCGGTAACCGGCTGGACCAATCCAAGGTTGACGATGTTTTTATCGGTGACAATAAACGCTTTTTGGCCTCGAATTTGGGCCAGATAATCCAGGGCATTATCGCCGTAGGCGATAAAGGGGGATGAGAATGTCCACATAGGAACCTCCGGTTTGAGGTACAGGGTTTAAGGTTCGAGGGTCAAGGTTTAAGGCTCAGGGCTTATGAAATACCTTAGACCGTAAACCGTATACCTTGAACCTTTGGGTTAATCCAGCCATTCTGTTTCTATTTTGGACGTGATATTGGTCAATTCATTAGCGGCTTTAGTGTAGCGCATGATTTTGGATAAAGTCCCCCGGCTGCCGGCCATTAATTTGGACTGTTTGGTGATCAAGGCCTGGGTGGAGTCCAGTTGCTTCTGGCAAATCCTTTTCCAAATAGCGTATGGTGCCAGGATGATGAATTCAGGACTATATTTCTTTGGATCGGTTACGATTTCAACCCCACGGCATTTGCCGTGAAACAGGTCGACATAGGCATAAACAGGTTCTTTTACCGGGCCGCCCTTATCGACGATAAAATAAAAATCCCCTTCCCAGGTCTTGGCCGCCTCTTCATAAGCCTTACTTTTATTGATCTCTTCCATGTAAATATCATACCATTCTTGTGTCATAAATTTGGCCATGACGAATCCTCCTTATTTTTTTTTAAAAAACCGCTATAACTCGAGTGGTAAATTTCGGCTTATGGATTGACAAGTCCTTCTTTTTATGTCTCTTGTTATATATGCCGACTTAAAATAACTGTCAATATTTTTAAGTGTTTTACTAAAAATGTCGTTTTAGCTTAAAACATTGGTTTTTTTTAGCAATATTGGCCCTGGGACTTATCATCTCCAGGATACCGGTTTTACAGGAGCAACGAAATGAAAAAAAAAGAAAAAATGTTATCGGCCTTCTTGGCGGTCTTCCCCAATCAGGAAACCTACCTGCGCTTTTCGGAAAACATCGACAACAAGAAAGCCCTGCAGTCCTTTATCCTTTTTGCAGTTAAAAATAATTTTATTAAAACACCAGAAATTAAAAATCTTGAGACATTTATTAAGCAACATGCCCGTTCCCCCCGGGACTGCATACCGCCGGCCCGTCTTAATTTTGAAGAATTATTGGAAAAGAAAGAGGACCTGTTAAAGCTAAACCTGTCAGGACGGGCTTTGACCGATAGGGTTAACACCTTAATCAACGAACACCGGATTGATTTACCCAAGGTCAGCAATTCCATGCTGACCCGTTTAAAAAAAGAACCAGCCGACACGGTCTATAAACAGAACGTCCTCAGGAGTTTGGCCTTCTGGTTGGGGCATGAACGTGGAGATATGGGTCCCCTTTGGAATTATGAAACCCTGGTAAAACTCTGCGACCAAAGTAAACCAGCGGAAAACTATCGAGAAGGGGTCCGGATTGGCTTCGCTCTTTACGGTCGAGGGGATGTTATCGACCATGATATTGTCGGCTGGCTCAAAAAAGCCCTCAGGAATTACATCGAAAAATCTGTTGGCTATTTTCTGTATGGACGATGGGGACGCGTCCGTTCCCATGATATTACAACATTATATGTCGACTTTCCTAAAGAAGGGGAAGCCAGTGATCCGGCATCCTACCAGCAATGTCTTCGAAGTGCCGTTTCCTTGGCCCACCAGATCACGATTCAATGGGCCTTATCCAAATACAGCACAAAAAACCGCTTCTTATCCATCGGAATCACTGCCGGTGAATTTGGAAATCTGGATAATTATTTATTGCCGGTCTTAAATGCCAAGCTGCCCGGTGATCCAGTGATAAGGGTGACGGATTATGTAAGACAGTGCCTGCTGATAAACGACATTCGTGCCATATTGTGCGATCGTCCCACGGAAACCGCCCTATTTAATGGTGAGGCTCTGACGATATGGTGGGTCACAGCCCTCTGGAGCACCCTTTATTTTGACTTTGTGCCTGATCTGCTGGAAGACAGGCTCCTTCAAAATAACCCTGCATCCAGCGAAATTCTGACCCGACTTCTTTGGTCGACTCCGGAGAACAGACCCAAACCTTCCGAAACCGAAGAACCCAATGCGGTAACGACCTTTTTTAGATATCCTCATAACTCGTTGCTAGGGGTTGAAATCGCAAAGACTCTTTTTTATCGGAATCGATTCTGGGAAGCCATTGAAATACTTCGAATCGTTCTTTCCATTGACCCCAATCACCTCATCGCCCGAACCTTACGAATGGTGATTTTCCGAAATCTGGGCACCCAATCCTCTTCTTATACCGTGGCCGAAGCTTTTTTCAGACAAGCCGAACATGAAGCCCATTACATATTGGAGAATTGTACCGGTCCATCCGAAGATTTTTATTGCGAATATGGTGTTAACAATATGGCCAAGGCCATGTTAACGGTCAGATTCCTCCGGCAGGGTTTGAATTCTTTTCCCGAATTATCTTCGGAAGTCGAGCGCCTTAAGGGCATCATCTTTCAGGCCATGGATAAGGCCGAAGAATTATTTGAAAAAGGATTGACCGTATCGCCTTCCGGAATCCGGTCCTCTTACCTTCTCGATAGTGTCAGGGTATTAAAAACCATTTTCAAAAACGACCCGGAAATAATCACTAATAGCCGGAAACCCATCGATGCTCCACGGGAAGTGATTAGACAACCCTCTACGGAATTACAGTGGCAAATCGGCTTTTTGAGAGAAAACCTCTTACCGGAGGATCAATATGAATTTTTAGTACAGTCAATTGGTAGGGCCTTTGAAATCCATGATGATTCAATCTCTCTTCAAACCTACCGCCCCACTACCTATTTCTGTAGTGCAGTCTGTTTATGGGATTTTCTGCCCTACCGTAACCCGGAAAGTACCCAACGGGCTATTGCCCTTTTACAGGGGGCACTGGAACTAGCCGAATCTATGAAAAAAAACAATCTATATATCTATTCTTTCACCAGAACTTACGGAGAAATGATGCCGGCCGATGAATTCATAAACCAGATAAGAAAATCGCTTGAGATGATCGAAAAAAAAGCCGGGGAAATTTCTATTGAATCGGAAGGACATGAAGGAAATAATCAAAATGAAAATCTTTCTTCGCTGTTAATGACGCTGAATTTTTAAGTTCCATATTCCTTGACGCTCTACCCTGGAAAGAATATATTCGGAATATCTTTTGTGATTTACAGAGGAGGCACTCTATGTCGCGATTGATCAACAAGAAGACAGAAGAAATGACGCCGGAAGAGTTTGAGCAATATAAACGTGTCGGGAAATTCCGAAAGCCTCGCCAGGATGGCAGCTATGGCGGCCCGTATGATCCCTGGATCCGCAGTCCGGAACTGGCCAAAAGGGCCGTCAGTTTCGGCACTTTCATCTGGAATCGTACCACACTGGAACGACGGTTGGTGGAACTGGCCATTATCATCACCGGCCGCTTCTGGGAGGCCAATGTGGAATGGGTCAGCCATTCCAGAATGGCCCTGGAATATGGGGTCAAACAGGAGGTCATCGATGCCGTTTTTGAAAAACGCCGGCCGGAGATGGGACCGGAAGATGAACGGGTCGTCTATGACGTCTGTCAGGCCTTACATGAAACCCATCAATTACCTATTGATATTTACCAAAAGGCCGTCGGTCTTTTCGGTGAAAGGGGACTGGTGGAGATCATCGCCACTATCGGTTACTACACCATGGTAGCCATGACCCTCAATGCTTTTGATGTCGATCTGGGAGAAGGAATCCGAGGTCCCTTCCCCCTTTGAAAAAGATTTCTATTCACCCGGACCAGCCGGAACCAGGCAGCGGATATATTAGTGGTCTCAAAATAATATAGACATAAGAGGATCATGGGGGTCTTTTCTGGAGATTGTCCAAAGGGTGATTTGTCGCCCAATCCCGGCCAGTCCAGCAAAGTTTGATTCGAGGCAGGGCATAC
>JBFMBU010000210.1:0-3736 GCA_040755035.1 Thermodesulfobacteriota bacterium | reverse complement strand
GGACATAGACCATATACCAGTCCGAATGGCCGCCGCCAGAAATGAACCGTTTTTGTCCGTTCAGGATATAATGATCTCCTTTCAGCTCGGCCCGGGTGGTCAAGTCGGTCAGGGCCGAACCGGCGTTCGGTTCGGTCATGCCCACGGACATGAACTTTTCCCCACGGGCACAGGAAGGGATAAAGCGCTTTTTTTGTTCTTCGGTTCCGAATTTTTCCACGGCCCGGATAGGACCGAGACTGCTTTCCATGACCAGACCGGAAGCCCTGGTCGTTATCCGAGCCAATTCTTCCATGGCCAGGATGGCAAAAATTGCCGGCAGCCCCTGGCCGCCATATTGTTCCGGGAGGGTTATCCCCAGCAGACCCAGGTCTCGGTATTCCTGGACCAGATTTTTGGGGGCCAGGGAAAGATCTCCTTTTTCCCAAAAATCGACGGTGGGGGCGATGCGGCTATCGGCAAAATCATGCACGGTTTGTTTGAAAATCTTTTGTTCTTCGGTTAATTGGAAGTCCATGGTTTTTCTCCTTTCGAAATCAGGGGATGAGGCTGAAGTCTGAAGTCTGAAGGTCATAGGAAAAGACGGGTTTTTCCTTCCTTTGGTCTTCGGTCTATTCGCCTGATTTTTTCTCCCTGAATTGTTCAATGAGTTCATTTTTCATCACCTTTCCCCCGGGATTGGTGGGCATCTCCCGCAAGAAAAATACCTTCTGAGGAATTTTATAGGAGGCCAGTTGATCCCGGCAATCGGCCTGTATTTCCTGAAGGGTAATTTTTCCCGTACCGGGTCTGGGAATTACCGCACAGACGACGATGCTGGCCATTACCGGGTCGGGAAGCCCGAAAACAGCCACGTCCAGGATCTTGGGATGGAGGTGAAGCACGTTTTCCACTTCCACCGGATAGACATTTTCCCCGCCCCGGTTGATCATCTCCCGGCTGCGTCCCACCAGAGAAATAAATCCTTCCGCATCCCGATAGGCCATGTCTCCGGTGAAGAACCAGCCCTGATGATAAACCTTGGCCGTTTCTTCCGGGGCCTTATAATATCCTTTGGTGACCAGGGCGCCGCGAACGGCCAATTCTCCAACGGAATGGATCCCTACTTCTTCCCGGGTTTCGGGATCAACGATTTTTACTTCGGTACATAGGGTCGGCTTGCCTACCGAAGTCGGATGGGTTTCCATATATAAATCCGGGAGGGCGCTGATGGAAGGGGCTTCGGTCAGTCCGTAACCGTTTCGAAGTCGGGCCGAAGGAAAAACCTCCCGGAGTTCTTTCAGTAAATCAGGGGCCATAGGGGCCGCCCCAAAACCAAGCCGGCGGAGGTTAAGAATTTTGGATTCCCGAATCGATGTTTTATTGAGCAGCAGCCAGTACATGGTCGGGGTCCCGGTCAGACCATAGAGTACTCCCTGTTGGATGAGATCCAATATTTCCTGAGGGTTGAAGGTCTTAAGTAAAATACAGCCCCGGCCCAGAAAAACCCCGGCTACCATTTGTTCTATGGCCATGATGTGAAAGAGGGGGGCGACGATCAGCATATATTGGTTGTTGGACCTATCCAAAACAGGGGAGGAGGAGGCCGTCAAAGCCAGACCCCGGGCCAAGGTTGCCCCTGATCTAAAGGCGCAGGTAATGAGATTGCGGTGGGTAAGCATAACCCCTTTCGGCCTGCCTGAGGTCCCGGAGGTGAAAAGGATAACGGCCGTATCATCCTCGGAACCATGATCCAGGGGCGGGGAGTTCTGGCCTTGCGGGAGATTCTCGAACAGGGCTTGGTTGAATACGAGAAGGGGGGAGGTCATCTCCTGCTCGGGAATTTCTTTAACTTTGGAGGCCATCAGGGGAGAAGAAAGCAGGACTTTTAACTCGGAAAATTGCAATTGCCGCTGGAGTTCAGGAACGGCTAAGCGGGTATTGAAAATGACCGCCGTGGCCCCCAGGTTTTGGATGGCCCAGAAGGCAAGGATGAAATTTATGGAATTTTCCATGAGAATGCCGATCCGGTCATCCCGGCCGGCTGCGAAATGATCTTTGAGAAGGGCGGCCAACCCGACCGCAGAATCCGCCGCTTGTCTAAAAGTCATTTTCTGTGGACCCTCGATCAGATAAACCCCATCCCGATAGGTGCTGGTGCTTTGGAGAAACATGGACCACAAGGTTCGGAAGCGGTTTTTGAAGGTTTGGATAGGGTATCCGTCCACCTCAACGTTTTCCAGGGAAAAATCATTTATCAACATGGCTGCTGCGACCCTTTCTCGGTTGGGTATTCAAAGACTTTTCATTAACAGTCTCACGATCGTATAGACAAGAAACTTTAGCTTTAAATCAAACATAGAGGTAAATATAATTGTGAGACCCTTCATAAGAACCAAAGTTTATCCCCTTTCGCTTCAGGAGAGACCCCTTCCGGTACCGGCCGGGATGTCCATGGCTGACTAAAAGGAAGATAAGGTTATTAAAAGTGATAGTATTAATTTATGATAGTAATTAAATATTACTATTACATTTTTTGAAAGTCAAGGTATTTTTTCCCTCTTCTTTAAGAAAAAGGGGGCCCTTGGCCGGGGTAAAGCCGTTGGAGGAGAAATTTCTTTTCAGCTTTTTTGGAAGTTGGAAGCTTGCTTACCCCAAGGACCCTGTCAGCGAAGGGCCATGATCCGTGCCCAGCAGGCATGGACCGGGATACGCGCCTTTCCGCCCTGAACCGGGAAGCGGTCGCCCTCGTTCAGAAAATCCAGCAGTTGCTTCCCCGTTTCGGGAATCTTTAATTCCAGGGAAACGGTTTTGTTTGAGGCATTGACGGCGACGATGATACCTTCGGTTGGGGTTTCCCGTAAAAAGGCCATTTGCTCGGATTTGACTAAAAGAGGATGATAGCGCCCGGAATGCAAGGCAGCGGACTGGTGACGGATCCGGGCTAGACGGCTTATGGTCCGGGCCAGATCCCGGTTCGGAGCGGTATGCGAAAACTCCCCCAGATTAAGGTGGGGGCGCAGGGCCTGATCGCTGGTTTGGCTTCTTATCCCTTCAATCCCCCATTCGCTGCCGTAGTAGATGGAAGGTATGCCCGGCATGGTGAACAGCAGGGTATAAAGCGGATAGAGATGAGCCGGGTTTTTCAATTGACTGGCCACCCGGTTGACATCATGATTGTCGGCAAAGGAATAGAGGAGGAGATCCCGATAAATTCCCTTTTCGCCAAATTGGCGGTTCAAGGTATGGGCCAGTTCGAAGTAGTTGCGGTCCACATGACTGGAATACAATCCTTTGTAAGCCACATAATTGGTGACTGAATCCAGGGTATCAGGATTTACCCATTTTCGATAATCCCCGTGAATCACTTCGCCCATCAGCCAGAAATCAGGGCGGCGGCTTTTACAGAAAGCGGATAATTCCCTCAGGAAATCGGTGTCCAGGCAATCGGCGACATCCAGACGCAGGCCGTCAATAATAAACACCGTCATCCATTTTTCGATAGCCTGAAACAGGTGGGCCTTGACCGCAGGATGACGCAGGTTGAGTTTTACCAGATTGAAATGCCCCTGCCAGCATTCATAGGAGAAAGGATCTTTATATGGGCTCTGTTTATGAAAATTTAGACCGGCAAACCAATCGCAATAAGGGGATTTTTCGCCCTGCTGCAAGACATTTCGAAAAGCCCAGAAATCCCTACCCACATGGTTGAAGACACCGTCCAGGATGAGTCGGATTCCCTTTTGATGGAGGCAGA
>JBFMBU010000209.1:0-2156 GCA_040755035.1 Thermodesulfobacteriota bacterium | reverse complement strand
GATACCCCCCTTGACCTTTTTGGCAATACATTCCTCAATCACCTGCGGAACCAGGGAGGCATTAACAACAATAAGGGCCAGGTCGATCTCATCCGGCACCTCCCTGAGACTTGAAAACCCGGGAATCCCTTGAATGACTTTTTCGTTAGGGTTGATGGGGTACATCCGGCCGCGGAATCTTCCGGCCAAGAGACTGTTCAACATCCCGAAACCCCAGGATCGAATATTATTACTGGCCCCGACTACGGCCACCGACCCGGGTTTAAATATGGCGTCCAAGGAAATTTTCTTTTGTAAATCCATTAAATGGCTTCCCACTCTCTTCCCGCGCCGGGATTGTTTTTGCAGAGCGGCGCATCCGGAGGCAATTTCCTCTCAAAAGCCGGAGCGGAACAGTTGATATTGCAGGAATCGCACTTTATTACCTCTGTAAATCGATTTTCCTTCACCTTCAAAGGCCAATAAGGGTCGGCGATCAACTGCCGGCCGATGGCCACCATATCCGCCTGTCCTTTTTTCAGTATGGATTCCGCCACCTCTGGCTTGTTGATCCTACCCACGGCGATCACCGGTATTTTAACCGCTTTCTTAATCGGCTCCGCCAGATAGACAAAGGTGCCCATGGGCTGTTTTTTAGTGGGGGTGACCGGATTGGGGCCCCAGCCGGCGGTAGAAATATCCAGGCCATCGACTCCGGCTTTTTCCAATTCCCGGGCAAAGATCAGACTATCCGGGTGTATCCGACCGTTTTCTTCCAGAGCACCCAGCCGGTATAAAATGGGGAATTCCGGACCCACGAAGGCCCGCATGGCTTTTATGATATCGATTCCCATTTTCATTCTGCCGGTCAGATCCCCTCCGAATTGGTCCGTCCGTTGATTGGTGGCAGCATTGGAGAATTGGGCCAGCAGATAGGAATGGGCGCCGTGAATTTCAACGCAATCAAAGCCGGCATCACGTATGTTGCGGGCCCCTTTGGCAAAACGGTAAATAATGGAATCGATCTCAGGAAGGGTCAAGGCGCGCATATCTCCCATCGCCGAGGGGGCAATCCGGTCTCCGCTATTCGGGTCCATTTCTTTGCCGGCCTTCTGCACCCCTCTACCCTGAGGGAATCGGTTCGCCTGCCACAACTGCACTCCGATTTTGCCGCCGGCCGAATGGACCTCAGAGGTAAAAACACGCAGTCGTTTGATAAAATCGTTCAGGCCTGAGCTGCCGCCCCAGAGGTCTTCACAGGCGAAGTTATCGATGGCGGTATTGGCGGTTAAAATAAGACCGGCCCCCCCTTTGGCCCGCTCGCTGTAAAAAGCCCGGGCCCGCCGCCCGTTCAGGCCCATATTTAATTGAATGGCCGGATAGACGATACGGTTCGGCAGGACCATGCTACGGATCGTGATCGGCTCGAATAGTTTCATACAGGTCTCCTTTCCTGTCGCTGCGAGGAAACAAAATTATCGTGAGGTGACCACCATGTGTACCATAGCAAAACGGTAAAAACATCCCTAAAAATACTCCCGGACCCTATAAAAAATTTTCTTTTCAACTCACCACTCACACCTGGTCCCTCAAAGCAATCTGCCATGGCGGTAAACCGCACTTTAACGACAATTGATCCCTTCCGGCCACATTCCAGATTTTCGGTCCAAAGATCAGGAAGAACGAATGGATCTCCTGTCTCAAAAAAATAGGGGGAAATTATTTTTGTTTCCATACCGGAGTTCGTTTCCCCAGGAAAGCCTCCACCCCTTCCCTGGCATCCTCCGTAGAACACAGACGGGCAAAGGCTTCGTTCATATATTCGAAGGCCTTGTAATAATCCAGATCCGCCGCCGCGTAAAAGGCCTTTTTGGCAATCTGGAGGGCCAGGGGACTCTTTTGCGCCAGCACGGCGGCCCAGTCACGGGTTTCCCTTTCCAGGTCGGCCTCAGGGACCACCCGGTTGATCAGCCCCATGTTCAGGGCCTCTTGGGCCGAAATCAGGTTGCCGTAAAACAACATTTCCATAGCGCGTTTTCTCCCTATGGAACGTGAGACCGGGACCACCGGCCCGATACAATTGAGGCCCACGTTAATGGCAGTCAGCCCCAGGCGCGCCTTTTCACCGGCGATGGCCAGGTCGGCCGCCGCCCCGAGGCCCGCGCCGTTGGCGGCGG
>JBFMBU010000208.1:0-7788 GCA_040755035.1 Thermodesulfobacteriota bacterium | reverse complement strand
TGGTGTGAATCTATAACCACGACAGCCTTTTTCAGAACGCTCCCTTGGAATTCGGAATCAATCCTCCCCGGGCTCCCATCCGGGCTTTAAGCTTCGGAAAACGGTTGATATCGGTATGGGGCAGGAAAAGAGAGGCCACATAGTGGTCCATATAGGATGGGGTTTCAGATAACTCGAAGCTGGTCATCTTCCGGGTCACGTCGACTACATCCCTTCTTAGACGGTTGGTAAGGGAGCTCATGCGGCAGCCCATGAGGGAGCCGTTTCCGATATAAGTGATTTTTTCGGGATCGATTTCAGGGAGCAATCCGATGACCATGGCCTTTTCAAGGTCAATATAGCTCCCGAAACCGCCGGCCAGGATGATCCGATCCACATGGTCCAGGGTCAATCCGACCTCTTCCAGCAGGGTTTGAAAGCCGCTGAAGATGGCCCCTTTGGCCCGGATGAGGTTGTCCATGTCATGCTCGCCGAGGGTGATGTCCCTACCGATTTGGGTTTCATCGGCCCAGGCCAGCACATATTCCCAAATGCCTTCGTTTTCCCGGATGCGGTTGGTTTTCAAATCGCGGTTGAATTTCCCCCGTCCGTCGATGACCCCCCATTCCAAAAAGGTGGCCACCATATTAATCAGCCCCGATCCGCAGATGCCCTTGGGACGGACATTCCCGACGGTCATAATCATGGGTTCCCAGGAAACCGGATTAAGGGAAAAATCTTCAATGGCCCCTTTGGTGGCCCGCATGCCGAATTGGATGCCCCCGCCTTCGAAAGCAGGACCGGCCGAACAGGCGGCGCAGGCCAGCCAGTCTTTGTTTCCGATAACGATCTCGGCATTGGTGCCGATATCCAGATAGAGGCTGATTTCTTCCCGGCGATAGAGCCCCGCACCCATGACCCCGGCTACGATATCCCCACCCACGTAACTGGAGATACAGGGAAAGACCAGGGCGGTTACGTAGTCATTTACTTCCAATCCTAAATCCAGGGCATTAATCGGCGGAAAGAGGATGGTCGCCGGGACGTAGGGGGAATAGCGTATATAGCGCGGATTGATCTTCAGCAATAATTGGGTCATGGTGGTGTTCCCGGCCAGGGTGATACTGGAGATTTGGTCCGAACCCACTTTCGATTCCTGGATTAAATGCCGGATAATAGTATTGATGGTGGCTATGACCACCTGCTGGAGTTTTTCCAATCCGCCTGGTTTTTCAGCAAAGACGATGCGGCTGAGTACATCCTCGCCGTAGCTGATCTGACCGTTGAATTCACCGTGCTGGGCCAGTACCTCACCGGAGACAAGATCGATCAACTGGCCGTAAACAGTGGTGGTCCCGATATCGACGGCGATGGCAAAGTTACGGGAGGTCGTATCTCCCGCCTCGATATTGATGATATGGGACTTTCGTCCGGGATGGACCGGCCGGGCCAGGGTGACCGTCACCTTGAAGTCCTCGGCCCGCAGAATGTCCGGGATCTTCCGTAAAACAGGTAACCGAGCAACAAGGCGATGCTCGTTATAGTGGGCTTTTAAGAAACCGATGAGACGGGTGGTATCGGGCAGGCGATCGGCTTCATTCGGCGGGGGAAGCTCCAGATAACGCTTCTCCACCGGGGGAATGAACAGCCCCTGCTCTTTCAATTCTTCAAAATCGATCTGGTGAACCTGGGCGGTCTTTCGCGGAGGGACGGCCTTGTTCAAGACACCGGCATCCACTTCGGATTCCACCGGGATCCTGATTAGCAGATCGCTTTGAATCAGGCTTTGACAGGCCAGACGCACGCCTTTGGCGACGTCTTCGGGGCTCAGTTTTTCGGAGATTCCTCCCGCAACCTCCCCTTCTTCGATCAGGACCCGGCATTTTCCGCAAACCCCCGATCCGCCGCAGGAGGCGTTGATATGGACCCCGAGTTCCATGGCCGTGCGGATGAGGTTGTCCCCGGTCTCTGCTTCTGCGCTCTTATTGTATGGCAAAAAGACAACTTGATGCTTACTCATGACCTTCCTTAGGTTAAAAAATTTCCCTTAAAAAGATTTTTAGAACCGGTTCGTTTCAGGGGGATAGGCCCGGATCAGATCCTGGGCCAGGGTGTGCCATTTTTCGTGTTCCCCTTCGCCGGTGACTTCCTTTTCAAACTGTTCAAAGTCGTCATATAATTTTTCAAGCTCCTGACCGGGGATGGCCTTTTCGGCCATGGGGTAGAGGATCCGGTCCTCCTTCATAATGTGATTTTGTAACAGATCGCTGAAGTCCCGAGCGTGTTCAATAACCTCCTTACGCTCCTCCGAAGTCAAGGGGCCGGATTTTTCTCCGATAGCCAACAAGGCCCGGACGTGGGCCCGTCCGGCATCATGTTCATAAAGCATGACGGCCAGCGGACCGTCCCCCCGGGGTATGCCGAAGTCATTCATTTTGACGAAAAGCCGGTCTTCTTCCTTGCCGTGGTGGCATTTGTCGGCAAAATTGCGCAGGAATTCGGCGTATTTTTTGACGGTGTCCCTCTCTACTCTTTCCCCTTTTTCCAGGGCGTTGATCATGGTTTCCATGGATCCTAAAACTTTCAGGATAACCTGATGCTCGTCCATCAATATTTCAATTACTTGACTTGGCATGGCCGTCTCCATCCTCGGATATATTTTAAAAAGAGAGATACCAATTTATTATAATAATTTTTCGATGTCAATTCTCCCGTTCGGAGTAGCGGAAGTCGATGCCCCGGGTTATTGTTCCGCTTGTTTTGCTCATCCGGTCAGTCGAATTAAAGCCAATACTCCGGATACTTCCGATGCCGGGGGATATTGTTGACCACCAGAGCCACGATGAGCATGATCAAAACCCCAGCCCCTACCGGACAAAGGCAATAAAAAAAACCGAGGCCGGTGATTTTTGGCCCACCGACCACGGCAATCAGGGCCGTTGCCCCGCCGGGTGGGTGGAGGGTCTTGGTGGCCTGCATCAGGGCGATACTGACGGCCACGGCCACGGCTGCGGCCAGCCAGATCTGAGAATGGAGCAGTTTAAAGGAAAGAACCCCGATCAGGGCCGAAAGAAGATGACCGCCGATCAGGTTGCGCGGCTGGGCCAGGGGGCTCTTAATGGCCCCATAGATCAACACGGCCGAAGCCCCGAAGGACCCGATGACCAACACCGATTGGGTCTCATCGAAAAATTGGGCCTGTAAGAAGGCCACGGCAGCGATTCCCAAACAACCTCCCAACAAGGACCAAAATATTTCCGTTGCATCGACCCTTGGGGGACTTTGGGAGGTTCCTTTCATTTTATGGAAATAATTCTTAAGCAAAAAGAGTTCCCTCACCATTGGGTTTTGATGACATCCGCTCGGGAGACAATCCCGGCTAACCGGTTTGCTGGGTCTATAACCGGAGCCCGGTTGATCCTGTGACAGGAAAACAGTTCAATGATTTCCTTGAGCGTGCTTTCCGTATGAACAGCGATGGCCGGAGAACTCATGATGTCCCCGGCTGTTATATTCAACAGCTTCAGGGTCGTTTCTTTTTCCGATGCAAAACACCGGGCCACCAGGCCCATCATATTTTTTAGTGTGGTCTCTTCTCCGCTTAGGGCTTTTAAAAAATCCGTTTCTGAAACCATCCCCGTCACTTTTCCCTGCCTATCCACCACCGGAACCCCGGAGACCATTTTTTCACTCATGAGCCTGGCCACCTCTTTTACGGGGGTATCAGGATGCACCAGGAACACTTCCTGGGTCATAATATCTTGGGCCTTGATCTTGCGGAAGATCCTTTCCAGAGCTTGTTGATAAATTTTAGAATAGATCTCTTTAAGATCGGCCGGGGTGATATCCAAATAGCCATGAAATGCTTTCATGGCCTCCAGGATATCCTCATCCGTCGGTTCCACCGTCAAGGTCGAACCTGGTGTTTGGTGAAGTTTGTCCATTTTTCTATTTCGAACGGAGATACTAAGGACATAGAGGATTCTCCTAATCCCTTAGTATCTCCGTTTGAGCAAGGGTTGGTGGTTATTGGGATTTCGTGTTTTAAAAATTATCCCCGGACTTGACCTTGACCGGTTTTAGTTTGGTCATGGCTTTGAGCATAAAAAGAACCAGACACAAGGCGCCGAGTATTATCAAGGTGTCGGGAACCAATCTAATCTGACCGAGAATCTGCATGGCCGGTTGTTCCCAAAAGGCATTTGACCGGGCATGCCAGAATCCGTATCGGATGTTGTCCAAGACCTGGAGACCGCCCACCGGAAGAAGAGTAACGGCAAACATGATCAGCAAGCCGATATTCAATCCCCAGAAAGACCCCCCCAACAGCCCTTTGCTCCAGCCTTCTTCCCGGACCAGGCCGCGCATGGAAAACAACAACAGTCCGATAGCCAGCATCCCATAGGTACCGAAGAGGGCGGTATGGCCGTGATTGACGGTCAGGTAGGTCCCGTGTTCATAATAGTTGACCACCGGGGTGGTGATGGACAAACCCATGACCGCCGCCCCGACAAATTCCCAGACCACCGAGGCCATGAGAAACATCAGAGGATAACGGTAGGGAAAACCGCTGCCGGCCTTGGTTAAGGCCTTTTGCCCATGCCAGACCTCAGACATCAGTAGGAGGATGGGGACCGGTTCCAAAGCGGAAATGGTGGAACCCAGGGCCAGCCAGAAAGAAGGTTCGCCAAACCAATAATAATGGTGTCCGACCCCGACCACTCCGGAGCTGACGGCGATACTGACGGTTAAATATACGGTACGCAATCCGGCTTTTAGTTCCACTAAGCCCAGGTTGACCATGACAAATACAATGGCCGCCGCGGCAAAAAACTCAAAGGCCCCTTCCACCCAGGTATGGACCACCCACCAGCGCCAGAAATCAGCGATAGTAATATGGGTATGGGGATCATAGAAAAGGCCGAAACAAAAGAAGCCCACTACCGCTATCCCGGAGTAGGCCAGGAAGTGGGGCAGGCCCCATTTGTCCTGACCGGAGGCAAAATGGCTTTTCAAGGCTCTTACCACCAAACCCAACCAGATGATCAGGCCGACTAAGAGCAGAATCTGCCACAATCTGCCCAGTTCCAAAAACTCCCAGCCTTGATGACCGAGCCAGAACCAGGTGTCGCCCTTGAGCAGGCCCTTCAACCCCAGTACTTCACCCAGGAGGCTGCCCAGGGCGACGATGATTACCGCTACAAACAGGACATCCACCAGGAATCCTTGTCCGGCCGGTTCCTTGCCCCCCACTCGCGGGGAAACAAACAAGGTGGTGGCGATCCAGGCCGTGGCGATCCAAAAAACGGCCAATTGCAGGTGCCAGGTCTTGACCCAATTATAGGGAATCAGATCAGAAATAAAATCGAGTCCCCAGAAGGATTGGGGGTGAACCGTGTAATGGGCCATCAACCCGCCCATGGTCACCTGCAGTAGAAAGAGAACCGAGACTACTAAAAAATACTTGACGGTTTTTTTCTGGCTGCTGGAAATATCCGCCGAGCTCAAGGCCGCGGCCGGTTCGGGTTTGAAAGGCAAAGCCCCTTTGTTGAAATCATAACGGTGGAAAAAATAAACCATCAGGCCGCAGAAAAATAAAAAAGCCACCAGACTTAAGGCTGACCAGACCACCGACATGGCGGAGACGCTGTTGCCGACGGAAGCATCGTTAGGCCAGTTATTGGTATAGGTATGATTGTCCCCCGGTCGTATCGTCCCCGAGCACCAGGCCGTCCAGAAGAAAAAGTCAGCCAGGTCCTGGCGTTCTTTGGAGTCCTTGATCGTTCCGGCCTGGATCGGCCCCGCCTTGTCCCCTTTATCGAAAAGCTGATCATAAAATTTTCTATTTTCCAGCAGGGCCGCCTCCTGTAAAGGGGTCAGGGTTAGGGTATCGGTGTCTTTATTATAGCGGTTGGTCTTTATCTGCTGGATGACGGTTGAATCGACCGCCCCTTTGTTTTCAACCGGCAGGTTCGAATAAGCTCCCCCGAACTTGTCTTTGGCCATCTTGGCCCGCATGTTCTGTCCCATGTTGTACAAGGCCTGGGCGGTGAAATCCGGCCCCCGGTAAGTCCCCATGCCCCAGACACTGCCCAAATCCATCAGGCCGTATTTCTGCCAGACCATCTGCCCGGAAATGATTTGATCCTTTCCGCTCAGAACCGTTCCGGACTCGGATTGAACCTTGACCGGGTAGGGCGGCAGGTCCTGGGCCGTATAGAAATATCCGACCAGACCTACGGCGATGGATCCGAAGATGAGTAAAAGAAACAATGTTTTCATTTTTGTACTGATCATGGTCTGCCTCCTTTTTTAATATAGTCTTTTTATTAACTCAGCAACTTTCCGATTTCCTGGACTATGCCCCGGGCCTTATTCCCTCCCTTCCATTTTTCTTCTTCCTGTTTGAATAACTCTGTGAGGGCCTCCATTTCAGGGGCAGTCAATACTTTTTCGACCAAGGGATAAAAGAGAGGTTCTTCTTTTTCGATATATTATTCTTTAAAAAATAATTAAGGATGAGAATTGAAAACCGAACCTGCGGCCATACCCGTTGCCTCGGCGGCCCCAGGTCCAGACCCAAAACATTTATGGATAAAAAAGTGAATTATCGGAAAAATTACTGGTTATTTAAGAAAACTGCCTTGACTTAAGTCAAGAATCGGTTATGAAAAGAGACTCTCGCTCTCTCGGCTGATGAATAGCAAATGAAGGATAAGTTGTTACAATAGGAAATTTACTATATCATCCCGCTGAATTTTTCAAGTTTTTTCTCTTGGTCACCTCCCTGCCCATAAGCTAATGCCAAACAAACCGTTTCATGTCTATATTATTGGGAGATTCTTACTATAATCCCCATCGATAAAAAAATATTTGATTTAAGTCAAAGCTTTTTCCCGACGGCTGCTTTAGGCTGGTTTCAACGGGGGAGGTTAAAAATGTCTTTGGGAAAAACCATGAAGGGATATGCAGGAATCAGGTCTTTTTTGGGCCGCCTGCCGCTGCGTTCTATGGCCCAGGTCCTGTTTTTGCTTTGGGCCTTTCTGACCGCTTATCAATTTCGTGAATTTGTCCTCTCTCTGGCCCTGCGGACGAATTCTCCCTTGTCTTACCGCCCGCCCTCAGTAGAGGCCTTCTTACCCATCAGCTCTCTGATGAGTCTGACCTATCTCGTTAAAACCGGTGTGGCCAACCGGGTTCATCCGGCCGGATTGGTTATTTTTGGGCTGACTCTTTTAAGCTCCTTAACCCTGCGAAACGGTTTCTGCAGTTGGGTCTGCCCCCTCGGCACCCTTTCCGAATATTTGTATAAAATGGGGGGGAAAATTTTCGGTAGGAATTTTGCCCTGCCCAAGTGGCCGGATCGGGTTTTAAGGGCTGTTAAATACATCCTTCTTGCTTTTTTTCTTTTTATCATCCTGTCCATGCCGGTGCGGGCCCTGGAGGTCTTTCTTCGTGGACCCTATAACCGAATGGCTGATGTCAAGATGTATCTTTTCTTTTCCCAGGTCAGCCTGCTGGCTTTAACGGTGTTGGTATTGCTGGCCGTCCTTTCCTTGTTCATTAAAAATTTTTGGTGCCGTTATGGCTGTCCTTACGGGGCTCTGCTTGGTTTATTGTCCCGCTTCAGCCCCTTGGGGATCCGCCGGGAAGCCGACCGCTGCCTGCAATGCCGCCGCTGTGACCAGAGCTGTCCTAATTCAATCCGGGTCTCGGAAAAGACTATGGTTCGATCAGAGGAATGCCGGGTTTGTTATTCCTGTTTGGAGGCCTGCCCTAAGCCAGACGTCCTTTGCTTCGGTTCACGGA
>JBFMBU010000207.1:0-7576 GCA_040755035.1 Thermodesulfobacteriota bacterium | reverse complement strand
GATGGCCCGGGAGGTTTCTTCACTGACGGCCCGCCCGCTGTCGTATCCCATGCCGGTTTCTAAAAACAAGGGTCTTCTCTCCCTCTCAAAAGTGATTACCCCCAGATCGCTCATGCCGTACTCGCGGACCATCCGTTCGGCAATGTCCGTGGCCCGAAGCAGGTCGTTTTGCGCTCCGGTGGAGATTTCCTGGAAACGCAGTTCTTCGGCGATACGGCCGCCCAAAAGCACGCTGACCCGTTCCAATAGTTCCCCTTTGGTCATCAGGTAGCGGTCTTCCGTGGGCAGTTGCTGGGTGTAGCCCAGGGCCCCGATTCCCCTGGGGATGATGGAAACCTTGTGCACTGGATCGGAATTGGGCAGGGCTTCCGCTACCAGGGCATGGCCGGCCTCATGATAGGCAACGATTTCCTTTTCTTTTTCATTCATGCGACGGTTCTTTTTTTCCAATCCGGCGATGACCCGGTCGATGGCCTCGTCAAAATCTTTCATGTCCACCTGTTTTTTGTCCTTACGGGCCGCCAGCAGGGCCGCTTCATTGACGATGTTGGCCAGATCGGCCCCGACGAAACCGGGGGTGCGGGCGGCGATGACTTTCAGGTCCACCTCCGGAGCCAGAATGACCCCTTTGCTGTGGACCTTGAGGATGGCCTCCCTTCCCTGGACATCCGGTTTGTCGATCATGACGTGACGGTCGAAGCGCCCGGGACGGAGCAAGGCAGGGTCGAGGATTTCCGGGCGGTTGGTAGCGGCCATAATGATAACGCCTTTTTCGGTATTAAACCCGTCCATCTCCACCAGTAACTGATTCAGGGTCTGTTCCCGTTCGTCATGGCCGCCCATGGGGTTGATGCCCCGGGCCTTGCCCAGGGCGTCCAATTCATCGACAAAGATAATACAGGGGGCCTTCTGCTGGGCTTGCGTGAACAGGTCCCGGACCCGGGCCGCACCCACCCCGACGAACATTTCCACAAAATCAGAACCGCTCATGCTGAAAAAGGGGACCCCGGCCTCTCCGGCCACCGCTTTGGCCAGCAGGGTCTTTCCCGTACCCGGAGCGCCGACCAATAAAACGCCCTTGGGAATCTTCCCTCCCAGACGTTGGAATTTCTGAGGGAACTTCAAAAAATCGATGACCTCCTTGAGCTCCTCTTTGGCCTCATCGATACCGGCCACATCATCAAATTTGATATGGATGTCTTTTTCCATATAGACCTTGGCCTTACTTTTCCCGATGGACATCAGACCGCCGCTGGCCCCACCCATACGGCGCATCAGGAACCCCCAGATGACGATAAAAAATACGATGGGTAAAATCCAGTTGGTAAAAAATTTTACAATTTTATTTTCCAATTTGCCGGTAAATTTGACGCCCATGGCCTCCAGGTCTTTAACCAGATCCGGATCTTGAACCCGGGCGGTGATAAAGGAACGATCCCCTTGAACCTTGCCCAGTTGTTTGATCGTTTCCGGAGAAACCAGACCCTCAATCTCTCCGGCCCGGACCTTGCCGGAAATCAGATCTTCATAAAGGATAAGGTCCGACAGCTTATTATTTTTAAGCAATTTTTTAAATTCGTTGTAGGGGATCTGGCCCACATGATCGGCTAAAAAATAGGTCTGAAAGGCCATGAGGATGATCATCGCCAAGACAAAATACCAGATGGAAAAATGGGTCTTTTTTTCAATGGCCATGGACGGTTTCCTTTAAATCAGAGTGTCTTTGGAATAGGCTATTCCCCAACCCGAACCAGCCGGAATCAAAATGGAATATCCGAAAATTCCTCGTTCGGTCCGGGTTACCTTCCTGTTTTAAAAACTTTTTTATCCCCTTGGCGAAGCATTCTTCTTAAGTTGCACTCGAAAAAAAAGCAGCTTCCGATCCCAATTATTTTTAAGGAAAAGGGTTCAAGGGGTCAAGGATTCAAGGGTTCAAAAAAAGATGTGAACCTTACCTCCTTGAATCCTCGAACCCACAAATCCTTAAACCCGTTCTAATGCTTAGGGAGATAATTAGGGTTTTTTATTTGATTGTAACCAGTAGTCAAAAAATTTCCGGCCGATTAGGGCCAGGATACATCCCAGCACCAGTATGACCAGAATCGCCAGTTCGATGTTTTTGATAATGGCCCGACAGGAATCACCGACCCAATAGCCCAGGGAAGTAAAGAGAACCGCCCAAAGGATACAGCTGATCAATTGCAGGGAAAGAAACTTGGTGATTTTCATGTCTAAAATGCCGAAGGCCAGGGCACTGGCCAGGCGCAGACCGAAGATATACTGGGTGACAAAGAGACTGGTGATCTCATGCCGGCGAATGAGTGTTTCCGCTTGTTCGATCTTCAACCGGTAGCGGGGGAATTTTTGCAGTATCCAGGGTGAGGTGGTTTTCCCTAAAAAGTAAAATACCAGATGTCCAATATAGGAGGCCAGGACACCGAGAAAAACCACGGTCCAATATTTCAAATGCCCCTGGTGGGAAAGCAGGCCCCCGAGTACCAGCGTGGTTTCCCCTTCGAAAAAGGTCCCGGAGAAAATAATCAAATAACCGTATTGCTGGAAGAGATAGAGGAGCTGCAAAAAATCTATAGACACCCTAAAGCCTCTTTCATCTCCGGTCCTCCTCTTGAAAAAAAGTCACCCGGATTATTCCGCTCAGTAAACCGAACGGTGCTTTGTGTTATTTCCGGATCCCCCCTTCGGATTCCGAGGGTTTACAGGCCCTTAGTTGCCTGTATACCATATAAGCTTCGGCAAAGGCAAGTTCTGGTTATGTCGGGCGCCTGACCTGAACAGAAGAAACTTGACAGTATCCGGACTTTTTTACTAAAGTATTAGACGTCTGTAAATTCTTTTTTCAAAAAAAGTTACCAGGGAGAAGCTATGGCCCATACCATTTTAGTAACCGGCGCCGCCGGTTTTATCGGATTTCATCTCTGTCGAAGGCTCCTTAGGGAAGGGGAGCGGGTTTTCGGTTTGGACAACTTGAATGATTATTATGACGTCCGGCTAAAGTTGGACCGTCTGTCCCAGCTTAAGGGCCAATCCGGTTTTACCTTTTGCCAAGGCGATCTCTCCGACCGTCCCTTTTTATCCGATCTTTTTGCCGCACAGCGTTTTGATGTGGTGGTCAATCTGGCGGCCCAAGCCGGGGTGAGATATTCTTTGATCAATCCCTACGCCTATGGCGAAACCAATCTGATGGGGTTCTTGAATATTCTGGAGGGATGCCGGCATCATCAGGTCAAACATCTGGTTTTCGCCTCCTCCAGTTCCGTTTACGGGGCCAACACCCTGATGCCTTTTTCCGTTCACCACAACGTGGATCATCCGGTATCCCTTTATGCCGCCACCAAGAAAGCCAACGAACTTATGGCCCACACCTATGCCGGACTGTACCATTTACCCTGCACGGGTTTGCGTTTTTTTACCGTATACGGTCCCTGGGGGCGTCCGGACATGGCCTTGTTCCTATTTACCCGGGCCATTCTGGCGGGGAAGCCCATTGACGTCTATAATTTTGGAAAAATGCAGAGGGATTTTACCTATATTGACGATATTGTCGAAGGGGTAGTGCGGGTCATGGCCAGAATCCCGGCCCCCGATCCGGCCTGGAACGGAGGCCATCCCGATACGGCCACCAGTTTCGCTCCTTATCGCCTCTATAACATCGGCAACAACCAGCCGGTGGAACTGTTGCACTTCATCGAGGTCTTGGAAGGCTGCCTGGGGAAAAAAGCCGAAAAAAACATGATGGCTATCCAGCCCGGAGATGTGCCGGCCACTTATGCCGATGTCGATGATTTAATCCGGGATGCGGGATTCAAACCTTCCACCTCCATAGAAGACGGTATCCGACAGTTTGTTGCTTGGTATAAAAGTTATTATTAACCGACTCATAATAGTATGGACATGAAACTGATAATCTTGTCCTTCGGAGGATCACGGGGGTCTTTTCTGGAGATTGTCCAAAGGGTGACTTGTCGTCCAATCCCGGCCAGTCCAGCAAAGTTTGATTCGAGGCAGGGCATACACCTTAGCCTGTTTCCCGCACTGGTGAAGGCCTGCTTCTGATTTAGTTAAAAAATTTGCCCGGCAAAGAAGCTTCCAGGTTTGGGGTGGACAATCCCCAGAAAAGACCCCCATGATCCTCTTATGTCTATATTATTTTGAGACCATTAATATCAGGTCTAACCAAACCTATTTGAAATTGTGGGTATCGAAAGTGAGAGATAAATCCTCAGACTTTTCGAGTAAGAATCTAATAGCCTCCAGGAAGACGTCGTAAAAACCTTCCTGGTTTCTCTTGCCAAGGTCTTCCCCAGGTAAGCTTGGTGATTAGACGGCCGTTTTACGGCCCCGGATCAAGGAGGCCCGCCATGACCAGAGATATTAGAAAATCCACCATTGCCGGCAGCTGGTATCCCGGGAAAGCGGATGCCCTCCGCTCCCAAATTGAGGGATTTTTCAAGGCCGTACCCGACCAACCTGAAATCCGGGGAGAGCTGCGGGGCTTGATTGTCCCCCATGCCGGGTATGTCTATTCTGGACCGGTCGCGGCCTACGCCTATAAGCTGCTTTTATCCCGACCCTTCCCCAAGGTGGTCATTATCGCTCCCAGCCATCGCTACCCCTTTCAGGGGGCCTCCGTAGATTCCATGTCCGCTTACGAAACGCCCCTGGGGCTGGTGCCGGTGGATCAGGACCTGGCCCGAAAAATTACCGCGAAAAATCCGGTCTTCCGTTATGTCCCCCAAGGGCATGCGCAGGAGCACGCCTTGGAGATTCAATTGCCCTTTTTACAGGAAACCCTCGGGAATTTCTCTATCGTTCCCATCATTCAGGGCAGTCAGGACCCGGAGACCTGTACCGTCATGGCCGAAACGCTGGCCGAGGTCCTCCGGAGACTGAATGTCCTTTTGCTGGCCAGCACCGACCTGTCCCATTTCCATAGCTATGAACAGGCCAGGAGCCTGGATAAAAAAATCCTTGATCGTCTGGCGGCTTTTGATGAAAGGGGTCTGATGCAGGATTTGTCTTCAGACCGGGTGGAGGCCTGTGGCGGCGGCCCCATGGTGACGGTCATGAAAACAGCCCGTCTTCTGGGAGCCGATCGGGCCCTGGTGCTAAACTATGCCAACTCCGGTGACGTTACCGGGGAGCGGTCCGGGGTGGTGGGGTATATGGCCGGGGCCTTGCTTTCCTCCGAAAAGGGGGATAAAAAAGAAAAAGAAAACATTTTTTCGGAAGAGGAAAAAAATTATTTGCATCGACTGGCCCGGGAAGCTATTGAACACCACCTGCTGGGAAAGCAGAAACCTTCAAGAAAGGGGGAATCGGAACGTCTGGCGGAAAAGAGCGGGGCCTTTGTGACCCTGAAGACCGGAGGGAGGCTGCGGGGTTGTATCGGTCATATCCAGGCGGTCAAACCCCTTTCGCAGACCGTTATCGACATGGCTGAAGCGGCGGCCTTTCAGGACCCTCGCTTCCCACCGCTTTCGGCAGAGGAATTGGAAAATTTATCCGTGGAAATTTCAGCCCTGACGCCCCTGAAGAAAATAGAGCATATTGAGGAAATCGAGGTAGGGAAACACGGTCTTTTCCTGGAAAGAGGGTTTTATTCGGGACTCCTTCTGCCCCAGGTGGCCTCGGAATACGGCTGGGACAGGCGGACTTTTTTGGAACAAACCTGTCAAAAAGCCGGGCTTCCCAAGGAGGCCTGGAAGGATAAAAAAACAAAAATATACATTTTTTCCGCCGAGGTTTTTTAAAGAAAGGAGGATTTGTCCCCGGAAACGGTTCCCAGGACAGGGATGTTTAAGCGGCGTTCCACCTCCTCAGCCGATTTCATAGTATGGTCGAAAAAACGGAGGAGGACCACCGTTGCCAATCCCAGGAGGGCGCCGGCCAGCATTCCCAGCAGGGTATTGAATAGAATCCGGGGCCGGATCGGCCGGGGGGAAGGCTTGGCCTTTTCCAAAAAGTCGACCGGCGGCATTCCGGAATTGTCCAGAGCCTCTGAGAAGCGGAGTTGCTGAAAATCCCTAAGCAGGTTTTGATAGCCCTCCTCCTGCAGGAGATACTCTTTATAGCATCGCTCATATTCGAATTGTTTTTTAGCCGACCAGGAAAAACGATCCAGCGTTTCTTTGAGTGATTTAAGCCGGGTTTCCAGGATCGTCACATCCAATCCTCTTTCCTCCAGATCCCATTGGAGTTCCTGTTGGAGACGAAGCCGGTTTCGTTCCAATTCCCGGGAGAGTGTCTCCTGTCCGGGATAAAGGTTCGGATAGCGGTCGCGGAGCAGGGATAACCGGGTTTCCAGTTTAATGATCGTTTCCACCAGGGCTGAAAGGGTGGGATTTTCACGGACCATTTTGGCCGGGACTTTGCCCCTGTCAACCTGCTGACGAAGCCGGGTCAGCCCGGTCTCGGTTTCCTCTACGGTGGTTCTGGTTTTTAAAAAATCTTCTTGGATGCCTGCCCACTCCGGCCGGTCTCTCCCGGCGGTAAGGAGGGGGGGCCGTCCGCTTGATATCCCCCGGAACCTATGCAGTCGTTCCTCGGCTTCTCTCACTTGGGTCAATCGGCTTTGGATTTGTTTTTCCAAAAAGGGCAGGGCCTGTGCGGCCCTCTTTTCTTTGAGTTCCAGGGCGTAGCGCATCCCTTCCAGAGGGATCAGATTAGCGGCCCGGGCGGCCCGGCCAGGGTCACTGTCGACGACCCGGATGATCAGGTGGTCCGAGTTGGCCAGGTCGTATCCGGGGGGAGAGGTAATAGTAAGGTTTCTACGGAAGGCGTTGATCTGAGCGGCCGATACCTCCCCCCCATTATTTTTTACTGCGGATAGGACCCTTCGAACCACTTCTTCGCTTTGAAATATCTCTATCCGGGACTGGAGGAAGGTCAGCCGCTCGGTGGGAAAATCCTGGAATGAACTTGGCTGAAAAAGGAAGTCCCCCTTGAGCCCCTTGATCCATATTTTTGCGGTCCCTTCGTATCGGGGGGGCAGAAACCAACTGACGCTCAGAACCAGGAGGGTCACCAGTAAAAAAACAGAGCCGAAGACGGCCCAGCGGGGGAAAATAGTTATGGGAAAGAGGGCCGTTAAGGTTTTTTCCCTGTGGTCTGGTTGGGGGGCAGAAGGCTTCATATCTCAAGCCCTGGTCAGCGGTTCAGGACCGCACCCAAAAAGTTTTTATAGCCCTGGAGCCGGGTTACGGCCCGCCGGGCGGTTTCCCGGCCTGTCCTTCGGGCCTTGATGACCAACACCGAGGCTTCCATCCAGGGTAAAAAAAGCTCCGTTTCCGCACTTTCCAGAAGAGGAGGGGCGTCTATGACAACAAACTCAAATTCGCTTTTTAAAAGGGCCAATAATTCGGCCATTCTCTCCGACCCCAACCAAAACAGGGGGCTGGCCGCCGGGCTCCCTGAGGGCAGTACATAGAAATTTACCCGGTCGCTTTTTCGAAGGGCCTTCTCCCAAGGTAATTTCCCGGTCAGGATATCCAATAATCCGGGCTCGGGTTCGGTTTTAAAAAACCTGTGGATGGTAGGATGGCGGACGTTACCGTCT
>JBFMBU010000206.1:0-4735 GCA_040755035.1 Thermodesulfobacteriota bacterium | reverse complement strand
CCAGCGGCCGAGGAGGTAATGGATCACCTGCCCCTCGGGGGAATTGGCCAGAATGACCACGGTGCCGGTGTAATCCTTGAGAGAGAGGATCCCGGGCAGCAGGGCGATGGTGAACTCATTGGGTTTGACAAAGGCATTACTGATGGCCAGATCCTTGTTGGCCGGTCTGGGCTCGGTGGCGTAGTGGCTCTTGGCCAGGGCCACGGCCTCGGCGTGGGCGGCCATAAGATCTCCGGCAAAAACGGCGGCCGCCTGGCCCCGGCCATTGACCAGGACATTGATCATAAAGTCGATTCCGGCCAGGGAGGCGGCCTCGTCGATCTCCATCCTGAGGATATTACCGGGATGTTTGCCCATCCCCGTGGAACCCTTATCCATGGCTTCCACCTGGAGATGGTAATGGCTGATGCTGTCGATATGGGCGATTCCGGGCAGGATCAGCTTGCCCCCGCCGGAAAACCCGGCCTGAGGGTGAGGGGTGACACAGCCGATGGCGATTTTGAGGTCAGCCTCGGCCACCTCGCGGTTGATCATCATCTCCGTGCCCCGGCTGGTTTTACCGACGGAAACGCAGTTTTCATAAATGTTGTGGTTGAAGACGCGGAATTTTTCCACCAGGTTTCCCAGCTTCTTTCGAAATTCGATGGGGGTCAAGGCCCCGTGGGTGCCCAGGGCGCAGACAAAGGTGATGGCCTCCTCAGCGATCCCGCCGGACAGGAGTTCTTCGATCACCAGGGGAGCGATCTCCCCGGGATTGGTGGGGCGGGTCATATCGTCGAAGATGATCACGGCGCTTTTTTTCCCGCGGGCCAGTTCCCGTAAAGGTCGGGTGCCGATGGGTTCTAAAATCCTTTCTTTTAACCGTTCCGGGGAAAGGGCCGGGGCTTTTGCCCCGGTCATCGGGGATATTTCCACCTCCCAGGAATCGGGGAGATCGATCTCCAGATCATTGTTTTCATACCAGAGTAGTTGAGGCAGTTTAACCTTCATTTTTTCTTCCTTTCGAATTAGTTTTTCAATAAACCTTGTCACCGCAGAGCCGCAAAGGTCGCCGAGGAGAATTTGTATATGGATTGCTACCTCTTGGCAAGCGGATTTATTACTGGCTGCAGCCTCTGAGATCAATAGGCCAGACCTCGACTACTTCATTCCCCCTTACTAAATAAAATCGGTCAAAGAGATTGATGGTCGGGTCACAGTGGGAAGTGACCAACTCCAGGACGGTTCCGATTCTGGGCAGGTCCCGGTCTTCCGTGCTGAAGACCATTCCGTATTCATCGCCGAACCAGGTATAGATCATCCCCGAATATTCAGACCCGAAAATTCTGGGGGTGCCGCCGTCCTTGTAAAGGGACTTCAACCCGGCGTCGACGGTGACCAAACCCCGCTGGTTGGCGCTGACCACCGTCGTCAGCAGGCGTAAGGCCGGTCCAAAGGCAGAAAACTGTTTTTCATTTTTAATGGATCCGATATCCAGATACTCCACATCCATACAGGCGTACGATCCGACCTGCAGTTCGGTTACCTCGGGAACAGAAAGATCAATATCAAAGGTCCCGGTACCGGAGGCGCTGAAGATGGTACAATCTTCCCGCCTGCCCCTCAACTCCCGGAAGAGGGGAACGGCCTTTTGCAGGCTTTGATGGGAAGCAATTTTTCTTTCCTCGAAAGAGGGGATGTGCTGCACCTGTCCGGCATAGGCCTGTATCCCCCGCAGGCGCAGGTTTTTTCGGGTTAAAATATATTCTGCCAAACCGACGGCCTCGGAGGGTATCACTCCGGTCCGATGCAAGCCGACATCCACATCCACAAGCACATCCATGGACAACCCTCTCTCACTTAGGGCGGCCTCAAGCCGGTCAATCCCTTCCCGGTGGTCCAAAACCACCATCAGGGCGGGATCCAGGGCCAGGAGATCGAGCAGCCTCCTGATCTTTGCGGCCGTAGGCACCGGGCCGGTGATCAGAATGCCCCGGAGACCGGCCTTTACCAGGGCCTCGGCTTCGGAAACCTTGGCGGCACAGATACCGATGGCCCCGGTTTCTATCTGCCTCCGGGCCAGGGAGGAGCATTTGTGGGTCTTGGCATGGGGGCGCAGATTCTTTCCTGCCTGGCTGACGGCGGTCTGCATTCTCAGGAGATTGGATTCCAGAATATCCAGGTCAAGTATCAGGCAGGGGGTGTCGAGGTCCGACTTGGTTCTAATCGGTTTTTCCATCTTTTTTTTCCTGGCGCTGAAGTTTTGTATTTGCCGGAAACCGGCCCAATTTCCTGATGAACCGGCCCTTGGAGCTGATTTTTCCGGGAGTACACCAGCCAATTATTTCAATGGATTCATGGTAGCCGTAACTCTCCCCTTAAGTCAATTCAAAAAGGCGGCATTCTGTAAAAGAGGGGAAACGGTTTATTCAAAATCCATTTTGAAAAAGATCCCGCCGCTGCTGTGGCTGCCGCTTTTGGTTTCGATTTCCAGCCGGGGGGTCAGGGAGTAGCGGAGGATGACCTGATAGCTGTTGTCAAAGAGGGATCCCCCCAGGCCCAGGAAAAGCCGGGGATTGAGATATTTGCCCACGGTGATCACCGAACGGGAAAGGTCCCCGTTTTCGGATTGGAGCTCCAGGGTGTCCAGGTTGAAAAGACCGGTCAGCTTATCCTGCAGATTTCCGCCCACCAGCACCCCGGCGGCCTTGCTGATCAGGGACAGATTCTGCCGGCCTGTTCCTGATTTCAAGGGTTCGCCGAAGAGGATATAAGCGAGGATATCGGTTTCGGAAAGGGCAGGGCGGGAATAGAGTTTGACCTGGGGATTTTCCAGGGTTCCGCTAACGATAATGCCGGCTTGAATATCTTCCGTGATTTCCCCCAGACGCTGACGGCCGGGGATGGTGCGCAGGGCCAGGAGGTCAAGGGCCGGATTTTCCGGAGGGCCTTTGAAGGAAAAACGACCACGGCTGATTTCCAGTTTCTGATTTTGGAGAAAGTAATGTCCTCGGCTGACCTGGATATCCCCTTGGGCCCTGACGGATTGGGTGCCGTCCAGTCCTACAGTCAGCCCACCCTGGAGAAAGGCGTCCAGACCACCGGCCTTCAAGCGGACCTCACGGCCCAGGCGCATCTGAATCTCTCCTTGCAGGGGCCAGGATCGGCCTTTCCCGGGCGAGGCCAGAGGATCGACCATAACCACATCTTTACTGGCTTGTTTAAAGGCCTGGGATTGTGCGCCGGAAACCAGGGCTTCAGGGATTTCCACAACCCCGCTCAAGTGCAGCCGCTCCGGAGGGCCGATCATTTTAAGGTCGGGATTAGCCAGGGCCCTGATTCCGGGGCGGTTGATGAATTGAAAGCGCCTCCCGCTCAGGCTTCCTTCCATTTCAGCGATCTTCCAGCCCTTCAGCCGAAGCGTTGCCTTTCCTTCCAGGGTCCCCGGTCCGGAATGCATCTTCAGTTTGTAAAGGGTGATGCGGTCCTGGTTGAAGGACGCTTCGGCCGACACCTCTCTGATCTGGAGACCCAGGGCCGGGATATCGGCCCCGGCTTCGGTCAGGTTCAGGTTCCCGCTCAGGGTCGGTTTTTCCCAGGTCCCCCGGATCGATAATTCTCCCTGCATCAGCCCCCGGCTGGTTTGCAGGGCTTCTGGAAATAAAGCGGTCAGCAATCCCCGTTCCCTGACTTTGGCCGTTACCTTCCCCGCAACCGCTCCGGAAGTTTCCATTTTTACAGGGATCCGCGCCGGAAGGGGTAGGCGGAAATCACCCTTGATTTTTCCGTATTCCTCCAGCTCCAGGTCCAGATCCCCCTGGAGATGATCGTCGGTCCAGTGCAGGCCGACCTCGGCTGTTTTGAACCGGGCCTCGATGTCCGCCTCTTTTTCCTGCCATGTGAGAGAACCCTGGCTGATACCCAATCGGCCTTTGAGGGTAAACCGAGGGCCGCTGCTCCACTGCCCTTGGGCCTGTCCCCCAACCCGTCCCCGGACCTGGAGTCCCCTGACTTTAAGCGGATAGAAAAGGTCAGGATCGATCCCTTCGGCCGTCAGGGTGAACTGTCCCTGATCGGGAAAGGCCGGACGGCCTTTTTCTTTTGATCCGGCCTGTCCCTCCAGGTCCAGGCCCTGGTCCGCTGAAAAGACGGCCTGCAAGTGGCCGCTGGTCTGTCCGGAAACCTTGGCTTTCCTTAGAAAGGGCCGGCTGCGGGACAGATCGATATTTTGCCATTCGGAGGAAACCCTTCCGGTTAAGGGATTCATAGTCAGGTCGGCTTTTATAGTGATCAGTTCCCCTTGTTTTCCGGCCAGCTTCAAGAGGGGCAGTTGTATCTGTCGGGGGCTGATTTTAAAGGGCGCTGCTGACTGGAGCAGGATGGGGTTTGCTCCGGGCATCCCGGCGGAAAGGGTCAGGATCGTTCCGGTCCATTCTTTTTGAAAATAAGACCCGCTCAAACCAGCTTCCCATTTACCTTCAGGCCCGGTAAAAGAGAGGTTGACCCTGTGTAAGGTCTGGGTCCCCTTGATTTCAGCCGATAGATTTTGGGCCTTAAAATAGGGGGAATCCATTCCCCGGATCCGAGCCATGCCTTTAAGCGCTGTTCCTGGTTTTTCCGGATCCCTGTGCGCCTCCAGCTTCAGATCCTGGAGGGTGGCACCTTTCCATCTCAGTCCTTTCCCGGAAAGGGTCAGACCGGTTCCCAGGAGATTGTTCCGCCAGCGCAGCCAGCCTGCGGCGGTAAAGGATCCGGC
>JBFMBU010000205.1:0-4831 GCA_040755035.1 Thermodesulfobacteriota bacterium | reverse complement strand
ACAGATGAGATGGTCATGGTGCTGACCGAGGCGGACCGGCTCGAAGGTGCTCATCTGACGGTTGAATTTTCTTTCCACGGCCAGGCCGCATTCGGTCAGAAGCTTCATGGTCCGGTATACCGTGGTCAACCCGATCCGTTGGTCCTTTTTCCGGACACGGGAAAGGAGCTCTTCCGCCGAAATATGCCCTTCCTGGGCCAGAAAGGTTTCCAGCACCCGGTCTCTTTGTGCGGATTGACGCAGCCCCCGGCTTTTTAGAATGGAGGATAATTCCGGACGTTTCATGGTCATGGCTATAAAATGAAAATGAAAATCATTTTCATTTTATATATCTTCTTCAGGCTTCTGTCAAACAAAAAATATTTTTCTTTTATCTTGACCGGGGGCAGGTCCCTTTTTATACTCGGAAAGGAGGAATGGTTTTTTCAAAAAATGGGGGGTGATCCTACTCTATGCCCAGAATAGTTTTATGCCTAATAGTATTTTCCCTGCTGGCGGCAGCCCCGGGTCGGGTCAAGGCAGCCCCGGTTCAGGCCCCGCAGCTTTTAAGACAAATCAAATCCACCGGCACTTCCTGGTTTGGCTCCCCAATCATTCACCATCTGGGCAGCGGTCAGCGGAAGCTGATCGGTACCTATTATACTATTTATGTCTGGGACCAGCAGTTCAACCTGCTGGCCACCGCCCCTTCCGGCTCCGCCTATCCCCATGAGGGGCGTATCTATGCCCCGGCGGTTTGCGCTGATCTGGATGGAGACGGCATTTTCGAAATTGTGGTGGGAAGCAACAACGGGAAAGTGGCCGCCTATGAGTGGAAAGACAACCGTCTCCAGGTTAAGACCGGGTGGCCGGCCAGCACCTGCAGCGCCGGGCAATGCCCCGAAGTGCGGGGGCTGGCGGCCGGGGACCTCAACGGAGACGGCCGTATTGAAATCGTAGCCACCACCACCCAGACGGCCGGCGGTTCCCAGGTGTTCGTCTTTAATCCGGATGGTACCTCCTACCAGCCCCCTGGACTTTCCTTTACCGCCTGGCCGCGTTACAACACGGCCAGCGGGCCGGGTAATGACGCCGATTCGAACGGACCCGGCAACCACGGATATGGATGTTTCGGCCTCAATGTGGGGATCGGCAATTTGAATGATGACCCCAACCTGGAAATCGTGGTCACCTTTGACAACCACCAGATCAACACCTTTTACCATAACGGGGTCAGCATGCTGGCTTCCGATTACTATACCAACCGTTCTTCAACCTATTACGGGAACCGCCTTAACTGGGGCCAATTCATTCGCTGGTTCGATGATCCGGTGGAGAGGAATCACTATCACCTGCATACCGGCCCCTGGCCCCATCCGAGTACGGATAAATGGATGCAATGGACGGATTCTCCGCCCAATGTGCTCGATGTGAACGGTGACGGCCGGAACGAGGTGGTGGCGGTTTCGAATGTGGAGAAGGATGTCCCCTACGATACCAAGCACCACTCGGTCATGGTCCTGGAGGGTTATTACGGTGACGGCTCCCGCAGCGCCAGACGTCTTTCCGGTTGGGAAGTACTCCCATCCTCCGATTATCCCCTGAGCCGGGCCGGTCGCACCTGGTATCCGCCGGCCAATCCGCCAGCTCCCACCACCGTGGATTTGACCGGTGACGGGCGGCCGGAAGTTCTCTTTGCCGCCCACGACGGCTACATTTACTGTATTTCATCCAGCGGGACCCGGTTGTGGCGTACCGATATCCGTCATAACCGCAGTCTTATGTATGCCTCGGAAATTATGGTGGCCGATCTCAATCAGGATAATCAACCGGAACTGGTGCTCACCACCTATGGAGATCCGGACACCCTGGCCCCCGGGATTCCCCACGGATATTTAATGGTTTTGGATAAATCCGGCAACGTGCTTTACGATATTCAACTGCCGGAACAGGGCACGAACGGAAACGGCAAGGGGGCCCCGGCGGCCCCGACTCTCATGGACCTGAACGGGGACGGGACCCTGGAAATCGTGGTCCAGACCTTCGGGGTGGGCTGTTTTATCTACACTGTGCCGGGATCGGCTGAAAACCTGCTTCTCTGGCCCACCGGCCGGGGAAATTATCTGCGTGATGGCCGGCCCTGGAAAACCCGAACCCCAATCATCAGCCCGATCTTGGACTTGCTCCTGAATTAAGACGAATGAATTAAATGGGTCGGCATCACCCCCACCCCACACCTTCCCTCCTCCGGAGACTGTGTCACAAGGTCATTTCGAGGCAATAACTGAGAAATCCTGTTTTGCAACTAATTGGTATTAAAAGAATTCTCCCTTGGATAGAAATGACAGGCCTGGTGAAAAGACTGTTATGACACAGCTTCCCGAGGGTGAGGGTGGGTGGAAACTACCTGGATGCGTTTGTTTTAGTGGTGCACTCGATTTCTTAGGACCAGAATCAACACCACCCCGGCGAAAATCATCAAGATACTCAGTAACTGCCCCATGGTCACGATCCCCCAGAGAAAACCCAATTGGGCATCTGGCTCCCGGAAAAATTCAACAAAGATGCGGAAGAGGCCGTAGAGGATGAGAAAGCGGGCCACCAAAGCCCCATTAAAGGCCTTTTTCTCTCTCCAGAACCAGAGCAGTATGAACAGTAAAACCCCTTCCAAAAGGGCTTCATATAATTGCGAGGGATGACGGGGCCAGGGACCTCCATAAGGAAAAATCATGGCCCAGGGTACCTGGGTGATTCGTCCGTAAAGCTCCCCATTGATGAAATTAGCCAGCCGTCCCAAACCGAGTCCGATGGGGGCCGTAACAATAATCAGGTCCCCCAGGGCCAGAAGGGAAATCCTGTTTTTTCGGCAAAACCACCAGGCGGCCAGGGCCACCCCCAACAGGCCTCCATGGAAGGACATCCCCCCGTGCCAGACGGCGATCAGCTCCAGGGGATTGTGCAGATACTCCTTGAAATTATAAAACAGGATATACCCCAGCCGGGCGCCGATAACCAGACCCAGGACCAGATAAAAATAAAGGTCGGGGACTTTCTCCTTGTTCAAGAGGGGGTCCTTCTGACGAGACAACTGAAAACGGACCAAAAGAAAGGAGAAAAGGAAACCAAACAAATACATCAGGCCGTACCAGCGCACCTGAAAGGGACCCAACGAAATCAAGACCGGGTCAATATTAGGATAGGGCAGCATAGGGGAAACCCTTCTGGGGAAATTTTTTTAGAAAAGTATCATTCCCTTATTATCATATTCCCTGACAGATTTCTCTTTTTTATTAATCGTTCTTAAGATAAGATGATACATTAAAAAAAGAAAGAGCCCGGGAGAGGTTTTCCTGAAACCCGGGTTCCCCATAGAGGTGTAATCATGTCCGATAAACCCATTGAAATTTACGGGACCACCTGGTGCCCGGATTGCCACCGGGCCAAGCGTTTTTTTGAGGCCAAGGGGTTTTCCTATGAATGGTATGACATTGAAAAAGACCCCCAGGCCCTGGTCCGGGCCAATAACGCCAGGAAAAATAACAAAAGGGTCCCCACTATCGTCTTTCCGGATGGATCGGTATTGATAGAACCCTCCAATGCGGAGCTGGAAGAGCAGTTGAACCAGACCGGCGGTTGATCAGGTCCTTCAATTTTTCGGGTTCAAGGCCGGACCTTAATAGACCCCGTATTCTTTTGCCGCCTCGACCATGGCCAGGAGGTTTTCCAGCCTGGATTCGTCACTGGAAGCTGCGGGACAAAGTATATAGCCCCCTCCGGAGGCACAGGTCTCGATCAGTTTCCGGCAGTATTGCTTTACCTCTTGCGGGGAGCCGGTTACCAGCAGGGAGGTGGGCACATTACCCTGGATACAGCAGCGGTCGCCCAACTTTTTCTTAGCTTCGGCCATGTCCGTCTGATCGAACCACCAGCAGACCGATCCCTTGGGAAATTCGTTGACCGAATCGAGACGGCTGTCATATTTCCCCTCGGCAAATAAGTTTACCAGCAACCCTTCATCCACCAAAGCCTGCACCACCTTCTTTAAGGAGGGCCAATAAAAAGTCTCAAACTGCTTCTGATTCATCCAACCGTCGGCTCCCTTGTGCAGGGGAAACATGACCATGATGGTTTTCATGGCCCTGGCCGAACTGATAACCGTGCTGATGGTCAGATCGGTGATCCGGTCAATGGCTTCCAGGACCTTTTGCGGCCGGCGGAACATATCCAAAAGGATGCCTTTGGTCCCCCGTAAGGTGTCCCCCAGGGTGTCGAAAGGGGCCTTAGCCATAGTGCTGCGCATAACCGGATAACCGGAGGCGGTCATTTTATCCAGGGCTTTTTTCCCGGCCTGCATCCAACGTCCAAATTCCTTGCCGGCTTCCACCAGGACCAGAAGAGCGGCCTGGATATCGGGTCTGGCCAGGGGCATGAAATCGGTCATGGGCAGTTCGATAATATGGGTCAGGGATTTCAAGGATTGAAAAGGTTCCAGGGCCCCGAATATGCGGGGCAGATAGGTCCTGAGCCAGAAATCGGAGGGGTCCCGTATAAAGGCCTCATATTCGTCGGCCTTCATGTATTCGGCTTCCACATATTGATAACCACGGGAATCATCAGGCAGGCCGTGACCTGGCCAGTGGTATTGTCTGTAGTCGAGTATATCCAGGACCCTACTGGGAAAAATGCGCTGGGGCATGGCATAGCTGTCCAGCGCCACGGCATATTCCCTGTTGAACCGCTCCCATGTTTCTATGAGTCTCTCATAATCATAGCTTACCGTGCGATAGTTTAGACCATAGAGATATGCCGGAATGGACCCGACATTTATCAGGACCGGGACCCGGTCCGGTTT
>JBFMBU010000204.1:0-8074 GCA_040755035.1 Thermodesulfobacteriota bacterium | reverse complement strand
CCCTCGTGCCGCCACCAACCCCTAACCGAGGCCACAGCGAAGGCGGCAGTATCATGATCCGTTCCGACGTTGACGAAGCCCCGATTCAAGCCCAGGTCATAGATGCCATAGGGGTAGGCCCGTGGAAAAGAAACTATTCAATAACTTGTTGGCCTGCGGTATCACGAGTTGTAGAGCAAATATATTGAGACGATGGTTGTTTTGTGAGAGGCAAATGAAAAGAGTTTTTGGAATATTTTTCGGGACTGTGATTGCTGTAATCGTGCTATTCGGCGTTGCTGGCACTGTGGCATGGTGGAATGCATGGGTGTTCATTGCCTATATGATGTTAATAGGTGCGTGTACTCAAATATTGGTTAAAAAATATCCTGGTTTGGCTGAAGAGCGCAGGACTGCATCTGCCAAGGCGAAACAATGGGATTTAAAATTTGTCCGGCTCATTAATCTGGCACTACCGGTCATGCTTTTTGTAGCTGCGCTTGACATACGTTTTCGAGGACTTTCTTCTGTGCCGGGCCCGGCATCTATTGCGGCGTTGATGGTAATGGCACCAGCAGCGTTACTCACCTATCGCGCCATTGCCGTCAACATTTTTTTCTCAAGTCACGTTCGCATTCAGGCAGAACGTGGGCATGTTGTGGTGACAACAGGGCCGTATCGATTTGTTCGCCATCCGGGGTATGCCGGTTCAATTCTATTCAACCTTCTTGTTCCTGTGGCGTTGGGATCTTGGTTTGCACTGTTGCCTGGCGTTGGTACTGCCGTGCTTCTCGTCTCCCGAACCGTCAAAGAAGACCGCGTGCTTATTGAGGAGCTTCCTGGGTATAGCACTTATACCAAACAGGTGCGGCATAGATTAATTCCCGGCATATTTTAATCGGTGGAGAAAAAAATATTTTCGAATTTTGGGTCGGACCCAAGCAGCGGAGTGATATATCAATGAATGGCTTAAAAAATAGGCACAGAAAAGACCTTAGACATGCCTTTTTGTCCCTGAAAGGACGGTTTTAAGAATCTAGGAGTAGGTAGATGAAAAGTTGAACAACGGAGAGCCTTTTCGTAAGGCTAAGCGGACTGAAAGTGTAGCTCTTGGGGGGGGATAGAACCTGTTCGGTTCTCCTACTGGAGGTGGAGAGGGTATTGTGAACCATTCTGACCGCGTACGAAGAAATGTAGCGCGAGAAAGGAGTTAGGGATGTCCAAAAAGGAGGTTGTAATAAACCCGATCGTAGATCGTCGCCAGGCGCTCTCGTTGCTTGCAGGGTTTGTTAGCGGCATTTTTTTTATCGGTTTCAGCAACGATGCCTTCGGTCAGCGTGGTGTCATCCGGCGCACCCATCGTCGCATTCGGCGTCGCGTTCGGAGGAGAATCCGGCGGCGGGTCACCTACCGTATCGTCGCCGGTCACTGGATATGGTTGGCACCGGTAGCCCTTACCGTTGGATGGGAGCTTGTCCTAGATAACAACAGAGTCGTAGTGGTCAAGGAAATCAAAGTCATTGAGCGGAGCGGGACAAAAGTAGAGGTTGCCGTCGTGCAAGGCGCCGACGGAAAAATCGAAGAACTCGAGATTGCCCGGGAAAATACTGCCGAAAACAGTAAGGACCTGCAGGGCAGCCTTCTTCCGGATGAAGATAAGACAACACCGGCCATCGAAATGGAAGAGGATTCGGATATGGGTAAATAGAGCTGATAAACCCTGATGGAGCCTGTCTGAACGCAAATCAGCCGGACGGTACCAAAAGTGGGTTGGCCTGCGGCAATTTATTTAATCGGAGAAGGCGTTTTTTTATTTGGCTGATTAATAAAAAGATAAAGAGAGGAAGAACGGAGGGTTCCATGGGGCTATTGGTTACGACGGCTATTGTTCTGCTCCTTATTATTGGTACGGTCCTGATCTACAACCGGCAGGTCCGGTTGCGCTACATGGTCAAGGAGGGATGGAGCGGCATTGACGTTCAACTGAAACGCCGGGCTTCGCTTATTCCGAACCTGGTAGAGACGGTCAAGGGCTACATGGGACACGAACGCAATCTGCTTTCAGAGATAGCCGAACTGAGGTCCAGGAGTCTCCAGACCCAAAAAGTGGCTGAGAAAGGGGAGATTGAGACCGCCCTGTCCAGGTCCCTAAGCAGTCTCATGGCCGTGGCTGAAAACTATCCGGATTTGAAAGCCAGTCAGAATTTTCTGGACCTGCAGAAAGACCTTCGTGATACCGAAGACCAGATCGAGATGGCCCGGAGGTATTACAACGGCACGGTTCGAAATCTGAATATCGCCGTTGAATCGTTTCCCAGTAATCTCGTGGCTAAGACTTTCAATTTTGAACCGGCTGAGTTTTTCGCCCTGGATCAGGCCGATGAGCGGGAGACACCGAAAGTAAAAATTGGAAATTAGCGGGTTGCCGAATATGAAAAGGATTCTGCTCCTCCTTTTTCTTCTTTTCCCGGGGCTGGTTTTAGCTCAGGGGGAAGAACGCATCCTCAGCTATGACTCTTTCATCAAGATCATGCCCGCCGGGGATATGACCGTAACCGAGACGATCCGGGTTGTGTGTGAGGGACAGCGGATCAAGCGCGGCATCTATCGTGATTTTCCCACCCGTTATAAAGATAAGTATCAGAATAACGTAAACGTAGCCTTTGATTTTTTGGGGGCGCTGAGAGACGGCCAACCCGAGCCCTGGAGGACAGAAAACCGGGACAATGGGGTGCGGGTTTATGTGGGGCAAAAGGATGTCCTGCTCAAACCCGGAGAATACACGTATACCCTGACCTATCGCACCGGCCGTCAGCTTGGATTTTTTGAGAAGCATGATGAATTGTACTGGAACGTAACCGGGAATGACTGGGAGTTCCCGATGGAAAAGGTCCAAGCCACGGTGGAGCTTCCGGCCGGGGCTGAAGTCCTCTCCATCGAGGCCTATACCGGTTTATCCGGCCAAAAGGGCATTGATTTCACCGCTATCCTCGATTCTCAAGACCGTGCCCAATTCAGTACAACCAGACCTTTTTTACCCAGGGAAGGACTGACCATTGTCGTCCAGTGGCCCAAAGGCTTTGTCCGGGAGCCGACCAGGGCGAAGAAGGCCCAGGTATTTTTTCTCGAAAACGGGAGCACCCTGGCAGGGGGGATCGGCATCCTGGTTTTATTCATCTATTATTTCATCAACTGGCTCAAGATCGGCCGGGACCCGGAAAAGGGCGTTATCATACCCCTCTATGAAGCGCCCTTTGGCCTTTCACCAGCGGCCATTCGCTATATAATGCGTATGGGATTCGACGACCAGGCCTTTACCACAGCCATAGTGAACATGGCCGTGAAGGGCTTTGTCACCATCACCGAAGACGAAAAAGGGGTTTATACTTTGACCCGGAAGGGCAAAGATTACGGCGGTCTCTCCCGGGATGAAACACGGATCGCCCAACAACTCTTCCGCAACAAGAACGCCTTGGAAATCAAGGCCGCCAATCACTCCACCATCAGCCAGACCATCAAGGACCTCCGGAATCATCTGCGGCTGGAATATGAAAAGATTTACTTCCGGACCAACAGGGGAACTCTTATACCCGGGCTGATCCTTTCGGTACTGACCCTGTTGGCCATTATTCTCCTGGGCCGGAACAGGGCTACTGCCGGATTCATGACCCTCTGGCTCTCCGGCTGGACAGCGGGTACTACCCTGCTCACCTATCAGACCGTAAAACAATGGCGAGGTCTTGTCCGGGGCCAAAGCAAAGGGCTGTTCAAACCCATTGGGGCCGTTTTCCAATCTTTCTTTGCCTTACCCTTTCTGGCAGGAGAAGTGCTCGGTCTCTGGCTGTTCTCCACGGTCACCTCACTATCGGCAATTCTGGCTATCCTTATCATTGTCCTGCTTAACATCCTTTTTTACCACTTCATGAAAGCCTTTACCATAAAGGGCCGTAAGGTCATGGACCAGATCGAAGGGTTGAGGCTTTATCTGTCTGTAGCGGAAAAGGATCGGCTCCAGGAAATGCATCCTCCGGAAAAAACCCCGGAGATTTTTGAGAAATTTCTCCCCTATGCCCTGGCGCTGGACGTCGAACAGGAATGGAGCAAACAATTCAGCGTTATCCTGTCGCAGGCCACCGAAGCGAAAACGTACACCCCCACCTGGTATTCTGGCAGTCATTTTGCAACAGAGGGCGTGGTCGGTCTGACCTCCAGCCTGGGAGCCATGTCAACGAGCATCTCCTCATCGTCCTCTCCGCCAGGTTCCAGTTCGGGTGGCGGGGGTGGCGGATCATCCGGCGGCGGTGGAGGCGGAGGAGGCGGCGGAGGCTGGTAGGCTGTTTTCCCCTCACTATATCAGACGAAGGTTACATTACCAAACCTACTTGAAATGTTTAACGGCCGAGTCGCAAAGAACGCGGAGAGAACTTTTATTCTTCAATCCGGTGAGAGGCCGGATTGAAGAAAGAGACTCTGACCTTCGGTCAACCGTTATTCAAAGGGTAGCGAATCATTTTTTCTCTTCCGATCGGTGGTCTGTTTCGGTCCTCCTCTCCCCATCCTCCTTGATCCGGAGGAGGGGCAAAGAAAGATTCCAATGCAGGGCGATCAGACGAAAGAACAAAACGACCAGCGCAGCGATAAAACCCATCTCCGGGTCTGTCAGCCCAAGGTGGGACATCAGGGCCAGGAGGAGAGCGCCACTTAAACTCGCCGAGGCATAGATTTCCCGGCGAAGGATCAGAGGGATTTCCCCTGATAGAAGGTCCCGTATGATCCCTCCGACCACGGCCGTAGCCAGGCCCATGACGATTCCGATGCTATAGGTCTGTGTAACTTCCAATCCCTTTTGGAATCCTATTACAGTAAAAACCGCCAGGCCCAGCGCATCGGCATAAAGTAAAAGGGTTTGAGGCCATTTCCAATATCGGGCTGAAATGAATATCCCGATGGAAGTTACGGCAGCGATTCCGAGATATTCGGTATTTGAAATCCAAAAGACGGGGTGGCACCCCAGGATCAGGTCTCTTAAGGTGCCTCCCCCCAAGGCCGTCACGCAACCCAGCACGACAACACCGAAAATATCCATCTTTTTTCGGCCGGCGGCTAAGGCCCCGGTGATGGCAAAGACCGCTGTACCGAATAGATCCAGCAGATGCATCGTGCTATGTAAGGTAAATTCCATAATTCATGTCGCAAGATAATGATGCCAGAAGATACGGGCGGCGACGGCGCGCCAGGGTTCCCAGATCGTACTCATCTCCTCCATTTCCTCGGGAGAAGGTCTTGCCTTGAGCTTTTTGACCCTTTGAACCGCCGTGGCCAGAGCCAGATCACCCACGGGCCAGATGTTGGGACGACGCAAAGCGGTGAGGAGATAGACGTCAGCCGTCCAGGGCCCGATGCCTTTGATTTTGATTAACTCCCCCCGGGCTTGATCGTCATCCATTTTTTTAAGTGCTTCCAGGTTTAGAAGACTTGTTTGAATGGCTTCAGCCAGGGTTTGACAGTAAAGGGCCTTTTGACGGCTGAAACCAATTTCCTTGAGCTTGTACCCATCCAGTTTCAGAAATGATTCCGGAGTCAGGAGAACAACGGCTTGGGTCAGTTTTTGAAAGGCCGCTCTGGCCGAAGAAAGAGAAACCTGCTGTTCCAGAATAATCTGGACTATGGCGGGGAAACCGGGCGAACGTTTCCAAAAGGGTGGGGGGCCCAAGGTGGAGAGGACGACTTTTAAATCCTTATCCCGGTTCCCCAGTTCAACGAGGGCTTGTTGGTACATCGGGTGGTTTAGGGGTTTATTTTTTTTCCGGATCGTCATTAGTTAGCTCGATTATATTCTTCTCGGTATTTACCTTTCCCCAACTCTTTTCTTAACCGCTTTGTAATCTCTAAACCTCAGGCGAATAGGTAGGATTCCCTTATTTTGGAAATATTAGAAAAGAATCTTTCCGGGGAAATAATCTTGAAAAATCTTGTTGGTTATGGGTCAAGAGGTGGTCTGCTCTGAATTTTTCGGCGGCATGGGCAATAAGAGCGTCATAAATAATTCCCCCCGAAAAATTCAGCTTTGAAATCTTGTTTATCACTTCCTTGTAGTCACTACCGGTCAGGGTGACAATGCGGGCCTGTCCTTCGATATTTTCATGGATAAGATTGACCGCTATTTCCGTTGTAATTCTCGGTCGCAGGGGCATAGCGGTTAGGGTAGCATACAGTTCCACCAGGGTATGGGAGCAGATACCCCAAACAAATTCTTTGGCTTTTGCCCTTTTTAACCAGGAAAAACTTTTCTCGTGCAGCGGATGGACCTCGATCATCCCGGCGATTAATACGGAAGTGTCGAAAAATATTTTCATTTTTTGGGAAGGGTCATAAGAACTTCAGTTCGTTTACTCCTTACATTTTCGAGCACCTCCATAATATCTCCCACCGGAGATGCAGAGAATACTAATACGCCCTCTTTTTTAAAAAGGGACGGTTTTTCTTCCACTGGTTTAATGTGGATCCCTTTCGCAGACCCTTGAATTTCAAGGATCGTTCCAGGTCGGAGACCAAACATTTTTCTTAGTTTGTAAGGGATCAAAATCCTTCCAAATCGATCAATGGTTGCTTCCATAATCTTACCTCTTTTTTGGCAATATTACCAAAAAATTGCCAAAAATCAATTAAATTCTATTCACGACTAACGGGAGGATAAGGGATACTTCAATACTTTTAAAGCAAAACAGATGGAGCTGACATGGAGGGCCTGGAGAAAATCTCCGCGGTTTAACATGTCTACGGCCTTAGCCAAAGGGACCAGGACGGTTTCAATCTCTTCGGTCTCATCAGGATTTGGGTAGGTTACCTTGACAAGTTCCCGGGCAAGAAAACAATGGGTTAGATTCGTTTGATTGGCCGGGTTTGGGGAGACCGAGACGGTTTGAACAAAATTATCACTGGTGTAGCCGGTTTCTTCCAGGAGTTCCCGTTTGGCCGCCTCCAAGGGATTGGTATCGGTAATTTCAACCTTCCCACTGGGCAACTCCACGACTACCTTGCCGATTCCATGCCGGTACTGACGGACCAGAACCACCTCCTGCTGAGTGGTAATTCCGAAGATATTGACCCAATCGGGATATTCCAAGACATAAAAAGGTTCGATTATCTTTCCATCGGGCATTTGGCACTGATCCACCCGAAGCTTTAGCCAGGGATCGTTAACCAGATATTCAGAGTGTTTGATTTGCCATTTCATGGGCATACCCAAATTAAAAGGTTATAAGAAAATACAGTTTCAAAATATTCCAAATAATGCCAGCCCCTCCCTGATCACCAGCAAGGCAAAAAGAAAAAGGAGCAGGGCCAGTATCTTCAGGGTCAGCAGATACCATCTGCCGGTCAAAAATGATTTTGAGCGGCCGGTTATCAGGGCCAGGATTACTTTGGAACCCACCAGAAAGAGATAAAATCCGATTAAAAAGGCCCCTGCTGTGGTCAAACCCCTGGTCGTGGCCTTGACTATCGTCGGGGCTCCGACGCTCAACCAGAAGAGGTAGGGATGGGGGTTGGTCAGGTTGACGATGATGCCTTTGGTCAGGGATTTCGGGATTTGAAACCCCATGGTCACCTCTTCGCCTTTTACAAAAAACCCCTGATAAGCCATGTAAATAAGGACGACTCCGCCGATAAGGGAGATCACTCCCAATAGCGGGCGGAAAGCGGCCAACCTTTCCAGAATGAAAACCGTCAGTAGAATGATGGGCAGATCGGTAATAAGGGGGCTTAGGGCCACCCTGATACCGGCCTTATAATCATGCCGGAGGGTTTCGGAAACGACCAGGGTCAGCAGCGGTCCGGGTGCGAATCCGGCCGAAAGACCAAGCAGGGTTCCAATCAAAAAAAAAGTGATCACCATTTCCCCACCAGTAAATAACTTGACCCGAAAACTTTATTATAATCGGAAAAAAATGTAAAGTGAGGGTTTGACCAGGGTGATTTTGTCCCTCATTAAATAATTAACGAAGTCAAATAATTAAAAATAACTCTGGACTTTTAAAATCGGATGGAGTAAGACTATCTTAAAAGGATATCCACTTCATCCGAGGTTACCGAT
>JBFMBU010000203.1:0-3498 GCA_040755035.1 Thermodesulfobacteriota bacterium | reverse complement strand
TTTCCTCATACTCCTTGGTCATACCCAGATATTCCACTCCCATAATCCGGGCCAAAGCGGCGATAACAAAATCCGGGTTCATCTCCCCGGTTATGGGGATATCGCCGCTGTTTTTTCCGTAAAAGGTCTTGATGCCTATCTCTTTGGCCTGTTCGGCGGCCAGGATCTTGATATTCTCTTCCAGAAAGGGCAGGACCTCTTCGACGATGAGGACCTTTTCGGTCAGGGACAGATATTTCTTCAGCAGCTTAGGCGGCAGGGGCCAGGTGGTACCCAGTTTCAACAAACCCACCCGGTCTTTCAATCCCAGGATTTTAATAGCCTCCCGGCTGTAAAGCGTACAGGCGCTGCAGGTAATCAAAAGCAGTTCCGGTTTTTCCGGCCCCACATAGGTATTAAAGGGGCTGCCTTCGAAGATCTCCCGCACCTTCTTCAGTTTTTCCTGCTGCTGGTTGTGCTTGTATCCCACCGGGGCGCTGATGACCAGCCCTTCCAGGGGATCCAGGACAAAGCCTTCATATTTGAACTCGGCTTTATGCTCCGTGCCGGGGAGTTTCCCCAGGGTGACGTTGCCGCTGGCATGGGACATGCGGGTCACGCTGCGGACCACTACCAGATTGCGGATCTGTTCCGATAATTCAAAGGCCCATTGGGTCATTTCCTTGGCTTCCTGAAAATCACCCGGCTCCAGCAGGGGGATTTCCACCATGCGGGAAAAATGCCTCGATTCCCCTTCATTGACGCTGGACAGGGCCCCGGGATCATCGCAGGTGACCAGGACCATACCCCCCCGGGTCCCGGACCCGGCCAGATGAAGCAGAAAATCCGAAGCCACATTGACCCCGTTCTGCTTCATGACGCACAGGGAGCGCAGTTGAGCGAAGGAAGCGGCGGCGGCCACTTCCATGGCCACTTTTTCATTGGTGGACCACTCCACATACAGGTTTCTTTCTTTGGCCGCTTTGGCCAGATTTTCTATGATTTCAGAAGAGGGAGTGCCGGGGTAGCCGCTGGCTACGCTGATTCCGGCCTCCAAGGCCCCCCGGGCAATGGCCTCATTGCCCATGAACAAAACCTGCCGTCCCTCTGTCTGATCGGTCAATTTCGACATAACGTCCTCCGTATCCCCTTCTGGTTTCCCGTTACCGGTTCCTTGTTCCAGGTTGCTCGTTACGGGTTACTCGTTTTTTGGTATCAGTTGTTTTCTTTGACCAGCAACCAGCAACGAGATAATTATGCATATAAAACCTTGCCGGTCCCCCGGCCTTTTTCCTTAATCCGCTCCAGGGCGCCTTTTTTCTTTTCCCGGGCCGCTTGTTTCAACTCCTCCAAGTTCCCTGGCGGGACATCTCGGAATTCCAATATCCCCTTGGAACGAGCCAATTCTATGAGTTCCTGTCCCCGAAGAGAACGAACCAAAATCTGGTTCCAAGTTTTGGTTTCAGCCCAATCCTCCGGCAGCCTGGCCGAGCCGACCGAGATATCGGCAAATTCGGCAGTGCTGTCCACACAATAACGGCAGCCCTCGCGGATATAGGGTTGAAGTTCTTCCATGGTAAACGTCAGGGTCCCTTTGGTAGTATATATTTCCACCACCCCTTTTCCCGGAGGAATATCCATACCCAAGATATTCGACAATTCGGTTTTGGTCCTCAGTAAATCGGTAAAAGGCCGCCAGGAAAGGGTCCAGCCACAGAAGAGGCCGATGATTAGCTTCAATTTATCCACCTGATTATCATTCCCGGCGATGGGTTTCATGCGCATCTTGGCCAAGGCCTGGGCCTGACAGGGGGTGGCCACGACCCCGATCTTCTGAGCTTCACCCTGTACGGCTTTATTGAAGGCGGCCACGGTGGGAGAAACCAAAAATTTGCTTTTACCCCGCTTAACGATCTCCTCCGGTTTATCCACCACCAGACCATGATGCTGAAAATCCTCTTCGTCTTCGGCGACAATGGCCGAATCAATCCACCCTTCTTCCAGGGCCAGGGCCATCAGGGCCGTCACCGTTCCCCCGTGCTGGGCATTCCTGCGCAGGTCCGGGTCCGCAGCCCTGGTGATATAGAATCCTTTCACCGGCCCCAATTCCGCTGTCAGGTCCGTCACCTCAAAAAGAGACTTCCTTAGAAAATCATAATCGGTTGGGGTGCGGGGGCAAAAGGCATAACAACGGCCCTCTTTCAGGTCGCATTGATGCAGGACAATGGTCTGGTCGTTATAGACAACCTGGTAGGGACAAAGGCCGACACAGGCCCCGCAGCCTGTACAGAGATGGGCTTGTTGGACCAGGGTTTGCAGCTCTTTTTGCCCCCTGCTTAGGTTTTGATCTTCCATTCCCTATAACCTCCTCCGAACAATTTGATATATTTTTCTAACATTCAGTAAATAGGCTGTCAATCGAAATTCGACTTTGATTATCTTTCTTTTTTTTTAATCCTTCACCAGTTCTTTTAAACAGAAGGGGAAGGTCCCCCATCAAAAAAAACCCCCTTGGCCCTATAAGTATCCAGGGCAAGGGGGTGACGGAAACGGTCAGGGGGAAAGAGGAAAATTACACTCCTGACACCTTATCGTTTTTTTCGTCCTTTAGCCTTAACCATTTCTTTCCCTTTTTTCCCCGGCCAGATATAAACGACAGATGAAGCCACAAAAATAGAGGAATAGGTACCGATGATCACCCCGATAACCAGGGTCAGGGTGAAATCATGGATGACCACCCCCCCCAGGAAAAGCAGGGCCAGGAGGACCAACAAGACCGTTATACCCGTAATCAGGGTCCGGGAAATGACTTCATTGACGCTCAGATTGATGATCTCTCCGAAATCCTTTTTCCTGCCGCTCTTCATATTCTCCCGGATACGGTCAAAAATCACCACGGTATCACTGAGGGAATAACCGGCCAGGGTCAGGAGGGCAGTAACGAACAGGAGGGTAATTTCCTTATCCATCAAATAAAAAATCCCCAAAACGGCCAGAACATCGTGAAAAGTGGCAATGGCTGCCGCCACACCAAAACGGAAATCAAAACGCCAGGCCAGATAAAGAATGATACCGGCCAGGGAAATGGCGATGGCAATCAGGGCGGCTTTTTTAAGGGCATCGCTGACCGATGACCCGATCTCGGACTTGCTCTCCAGGACGAATTTCAATTCCGGAAAATCCTCCTGCAGGGCCTTGGCTACGGCCTCGCTTTCTTTGGTAATGGCCTCCCCTGAACGCTTGGCCCGAACCAGGAGGATGTTTTCATTGGCCACCTGCTGCAGTTCCAGATCCCGGAAACCTCTTTCCAGCAAGGCCCCGCGGATTTTATCCAGGCGGAAGGACTGGGCGGCTTTGAATTGAGCCATGGTCCCCCCGGAAAATTCCACACCCAGATTGGCTTCGCCCCGGTTGATTTGAATAAAGGCCAACCCCCCCAAGAGAATCAATAAACCGGATAGAATAAAAGCATGGGTTTTATATTTCAGAAAATTGATTTTGGGCTTCTTTATAAATTCA
>JBFMBU010000202.1:0-5261 GCA_040755035.1 Thermodesulfobacteriota bacterium | reverse complement strand
GCCGATAAGGTCACCCGGTCCATGGACGAGGCGATGCGGGAAACGGAGAAACGCCGGGCCCTTCAAACCGCTTACAACAAAAAAAACAAAATCACCCCCATTTCCATAAAAAAATCCATCCAGGATATCCTGTCCTCGGTTTTTGAAGCGGATTATGTAACCGTTCCCCTGGCTAAAGAAAAGCAACAGGAATACGGAGCCCCTCAGAACATCCCCCAGTTGATCAAACAACTGCGAAAGCGGATGAAAGAAGCCGCCGGCCGGCTGGAGTTTGAAGAAGCAGCCGAATTGCGGGACCGGATCAAGGTCTTGCAGGAAGAGGAACTGCTTTGGAAATAATAAACCGGGACTCGTATCTCGGGGCTCGTAGCTCGTGAAAACCGTAAGGTCAGGGGCATAGAGCAGAGGGCAAGGGCAAAAAACGTAACCTTGGGAACACGACTAACGGGATAGAGAAAAGAAGTTCAGAGTTCGTCGTTCGGCGTTCGTCGAAAACCTTAACCCTTGGACCTTAAACCTGACTCCATGATACGAGATACGAACAACGAGTCCCGAGATACGAGAAACGTTTTTTTTAAAAGGAGACCGTTTTGATTGACGCTAATTCATTGCTTTTCCTTCTCGCCGGTCTTGTCATCGGCGCCGTACTGGTTGGGGTCTTTTTACGCCTCCTAACCGACCGACGTATTTCTGAAAGTCTCCGCCCCCTGCAATCGGAAGCGGCGGCCATGGAAGAACGCCTCAAAGGCCGGGACCTGGAAGTGCAGACCCTTTCCCGGGAAAACCGGGAAAAAGAAGAGGAACTGGATCGACTGCGTCAATCCCTCCTGGAAGAAAGCCGGGAAAGGGCTTCGGCCCAAAAAGAAACGGAACAGATCGGTGAGCTCCGGATACGGCTCCAGGAACAGGAAACGGAATTGAAAAATTCCAGGGAGGAAATCATTCGCTTGAAACAGAATGAGACCGAGCTGGAAACCCTGCTCCATAAAGAACGTCAGGTAATGGAGGAAAAAATCCGTCTCCTCGATGAAGCCGCAACGAAAATGGAAGACGCCTTCAAAGCCCTCTCGGCCCAGTGCCTGGCCAGCAACAATCAACAGTTCCTGGATCTGGCCCGGACCACTTTGGAAAAATATCAATCCCAGGCCAAAACCGATTTGGAGCAACGGCAAAAGGCCGTTGAAGGGGCTGTCCTCCCCCTGAAAGAAACCCTGGAAAAATACACCCAGCAGGTCCAGGCCATGGAAACCGCTCGTCAACAGGCCTATGGGAGCCTGAGCCAATACCTGGAATCCATGGCCGTGGCTGAAAAACAATTGCAAAAGGAAACCAGCAATCTGGTCCAGGCCTTGCGCTCCCCTCAGGTTAGGGGCCGCTGGGGAGAAATCACCCTCAAACGGGTGGCCGAACTGGCCGGCATGAGCGAGCATTGCGATTTTTATGAACAGGAGTCCGTGGAAGGGGAAGGCGGCAAACTGCGCCCGGACATGGTGGTCCGTCTTCCCAATCAGAAACTGGTGGTGGTCGATTCCAAGGCCCCCCTGCAATCCTATCTCGATTCCCTGGACTCCCCCACGGAAGAGGAACGCAAGAACCGTCTCCGCGACCATGCCCGCCTGATCCAATCGCACCTGAAAAAACTTGCCGGCAAGGAGTATTGGGACCAGTTCTCCGAAGCCCCTGAATTCGTCATTCTCTTTCTGCCGGGGGAAAACTTTTTCAGCGCCGCTTTGGAACAGAATCCCTATCTGATCGAGGAAGGAGTGAACCGCAGGGTCATCCTCTCCACCCCCACCACCTTGATCACCCTGCTCCGGGCCGTGGCTTACGGCTGGCGCCAGGAGGCCCTGGCTGAAAATGCCCAGGCCATCAGCGAATTGGGGAAAACCCTTTTTGAAAGGCTGGTCAAATTCGGCGGACATTTTGCCGACCTGGGACGCCATCTGGATAAGTCCCTCACTGCTTATAACGAAGTGGTCGGCTCCCTGGAGAGCCGCATCCTGCCCGCCGCCCGCCGTTTCAAGGAGCTGGGAATCAGTTCCAAGGCCCAGGTCCCGGCCCTGACTTCCTTGGAAAAAAAGGCCCGGCGATTTCAGTCCCGGGAATTTTTTCCCGAAATAGAAGCGGAGGAGGACCCGGTTCCAGAGGAGGAATAAAATCTCTTCAAGAGCAGCCCAGAAATTTCTTGGCTTTTGAACCTGATTTCATATAAAATTTAAGAGGAAGCATTCAGGTGAGGGTTTTGGGGAGGTTCGTGAATCCCCCAGATATCCGGGCAACCCATTTCTCAGAATATTGGTGACTTAAAAATAGAACCCCACGCCAACCGGACAGTATTTATTTTGAAACGGAAATTTAACCCGGACCGAATGAGATATTTTCGGATTTCCAATGTTGGTTCCGGCTGGTCCGGGTAGGGCCTATGAAGGAAAATAACTATGAACACAGCCGAAAAACAACGTCTCCTGGATGAAATCGCCGCCAGTGATTATTTGCCTTCCCTTTCTCCTTTGACGGTTCAGTTGATCGGGCTGGCAGCCGACGAACACAGTTCCATTTTGGACCTGACCCGCATCATCGAGCAGGACCCTGGTCTGACGGCCAGGCTTTTGAAAATCGTCAATAGTGCCTTTTATGCCCACCGGGAACCGATTACCGCCATCTCTTATGCGGTGATGGTGGCCGGATTCGACAAAATTCGGATGATGGCTTTAAACATTTCCTTAAAAGACACCTTTCCCTTAGGCAAGATCAACGGTATGGACTATGACTATTTTTGGAAGACCTCTCTTTATCGGGCCATCATCGCCCAGGATCTGGTTAAGGGCTCTTATCTGACCAACCTTCTGGATCATGAAGAGGTTTTTACCGCCGGCCTGATTTTAGAAATCGGTCTGCCCTTAGCCTTTCACTTGTGTCCGGAGGAGCTTAAAGATTCTTTTCCCGGCGGGGACCTTCCCCTGGAAGAAATCCTGCACTGGGAAGAAGAGCACCTCGGCGTCAACCATCGTGAATTAGGGGCTCTGACCCTCAGGCATTGGAATTTTCCCGACCCTTTCATTGAAATCCAGAACAATTTCGGTCTAACGGCCCTATTGGAACAGTCAGCGGATTTTCCCAAAATCGTGGAAATCGCCCGGGTCTGCACCCAGCTTTTTTTCGGCGGGGGAGAAGAGGATTTCACCCTTTTGAAACAAATCTCCGGATGGTTGAAGACCGGCATGGACCGGGTCAGTGACATCCTCTCCCAGGCCTTTTTCCGGGTAGAGGAAATGGCCAGGGAACTCCGTCTGCAGATAAACCCGGAACAGGACCGGATGGAGGTTATGGAAAAGGCCGGACGGGTCCTGGCCAAGATCAACGGATCGCTGGAAGAAAATTTGGGGAAATTTTCCGGATTGATCTCAGCCCGGAACCTGGCCGCTCAGCCCTCGGCCGCGGACCTTTCAACGGCCCAAAGAAAGGATCTGGAAACAGCCCTGGAGGCCATGGCCCATGAGATTCGCAATCCCTTAACCGCCATCGGCGGATTCGCCCAGCGCATGGTCAAAAAAGGTCAGGAACAGGTCGATGTGGTCAAATACGCCGAATTGATCGTCAAAGAGTCCCAGCGTTTGGAACAGGTTCTTAACGACATGATGAATATCACCGACAAAGGGGCGGCGTCATCAACAACCCGGCCCAAGGAGAAATAATCCGGGAGCAAAGGAGCAAAGAAAATGGAAGAATTGATTCAGCGAGCAGCCGATCTGATAGTAAAAAGTTCCCATGCCGTGGCCCTCAGCGGGGCCGGTATTTCCACCGAATCGGGGATAAAAGATTTCCGAGGGCCGGATGGTCTCTGGACCAAAAACCCCGAGGCCGAAAGAAAAGCCTATCAGAGTTACGCCCGGTTTCAACAAAATCCCAAAGAATACTGGATCGACCGGATGTCCGGGGCCTCCCTTTTGGGAGACCTGGTCAACGCCGCCCCCAATCCCGGTCACCTGGCCCTGGCTGAACTGGAAAAAATAGGCCTCTTGAAATGTGTGGTCACCCAGAACATCGATAATCTCCACCAGAAAGCCGGCAGCCGAAAGGTCCTCGATTATCACGGGAATATCTCCCTGCTCCGCTGCGCCTCCTGCGACACCCGTTATGATCCGAAGGAGTACGACCTGGAAAAAATGCTGAAGGAGGATCGCCTGCCGCCTCTCTGCCGGCGCTGCAACGGGGTGCTGAAATCGGACGTGGTCCATTTCCATGAGGCCATTCCCTCCGACGTGGCCGGAGAAAGCCAGAGAGAGGCCGAACAATGCGACCTGATGCTGATCTGTGGGACCTCAGCCGTGGTTTATCCCTTTGCCTACCTGCCCCGGATAGCCCGACAGCGGGGGATGGGGAAAAAGACCGCCATTATCGAAGTCAATGCCGAACCCACCCCCTTGACCGAGGAAGGCATCTCCGATTTCCTGATCCAGGGTAAAACCGGGACCATCCTGCCTAAGCTGGTGGAAGAAATTAAAAAAAAGAAAAAGGGGTAACGGTTTTGCACTTTGATCCCCTGACCATAACGGACCGCATCCCGGTTATAGATCTATTTAATTATTATATCGAAAACAGTTTTGCCGCCTATCCGGAGCAGAAGGTCTCCTATGACTTTTTTGATCTGCTCTTAAAGGCCGGAGAAGGTTATCCGACCCTGAGCGTAAAAGAGCCCGCTGCAGGGGTGATCGGTTTCGGTATGCTCCGGCCCTATCATCCCTTTCCGGTTTTTTCCAGGACCGCCGAAATTTCCTATTTTATTGCCCCGGAATGGACAGGCAGGGGTATAGGCGAAAAGATGCTCAGTTACCTGTTGGAAAAGGGAAAAGACCAAGGGCTGTCCTCCATCCTGGCCAGTATTTCTTCCTTGAATCCGGGAAGCCTTCGTTTCCATCAAAAGAACGGTTTTAAGGAATGCGGAAGGTTGCAAAAGGTCGGGGAAAAACAGGGTCAGGTTTTCGACGTCGTCTATATGCAACGGTTCCTGTAAGTTATCAATGGTCTCAAAATAATATAGACATAAGAGGATCATGGGGGTCTTTTCTGGGGATTGTCCACCCCAAACCTGGAAGCTTCTTTGCCGGGCAAATTTTTTAACTAAATCAGAAGAAGGCCTTCACCAGTGCTGGAAACAGGCCGATCGGCTTCGCCGATCCAAAAAGGAGGCTTCCTGCCGGAAGCCGGGGGTGTATGCCCTGCCTCGAATCAAACTTTGCTGGACTGGCCGGGAGGTCGAT
>JBFMBU010000201.1:0-2740 GCA_040755035.1 Thermodesulfobacteriota bacterium | reverse complement strand
GCCTGCTCAGGGCCGTGGCCTTCTATTATACCCTTTTCCGGCCTTCTATCGGGAAGAAGGCCGATCCTTATTTGAAACGGAGATTCAGGGGCGAGAATATCCTGAAAAAAAGATTGAACCGTCTGCGGATCTATGTCAATTTTGGAAAAAGCCTGGTGGACAAGGCTGTCATCGGCATCAAGGGTCCGCAGGAGATCCAGGTGGCCTTCGACGATCAAGAAACCATACTGGAGTTGGTCCGGGGCGGGAAAGGCCTCCTGATCCTGACCGCTCATGTCGGCTGCTGGCAGGCGGCCATGTCGGCCCTGCATTTTCTTGAGAAACCGGTCAGCCTTTTACTTCACCGGGAAGCGGGGGACGTGGATCTGCAATATTTTGAACATAAAAATGGTCCGCCCCCCTTCCGGATCATAGATCCTCTGGGTTATCTGGGCGGGGTTCTGGAGATGATGGAGGTTCTGAAAAAGGGAGAAGTGCTTTGCATCATGGGCGACAGGGTGCTGGGAGACGAGAAAAATACCGTCTCGGTAAACTTTTTAGGGGAAGAGGTCCGTCTGCCGGTGAGTGCTTTCAAACTGGCCGGGGCTACCGGTGTCCCCATTCCGGTCCTTTTTTCCTATAAGAGCGGACCGGACGCTTATCGGCTGTTTCTGGACCGGGTCATCCGCGTTCCCAAAGATATCGGCAAAAGGGTCCAGGATTTTCAACCCCAGGCCGAACAGTTTGCCGGGGCCCTGGAAGCCTATGTGGAAAAATTTCCCTATCAGTTTTTTAATTTTTATGATCTGTGGGGGGAAGGGGCAGAAAATATTGAAAGATAGAAAGGTTGATTCATGTCTATTAAAGAAAAATTAAAAAAAATTATTGTCGAGGAATTAAACCTGGAGGAGATCGAACCCTCGGAAATCGAGGACGAGGCCCCCTTGTTCGGAGAGGGCCTGGGGCTCGATTCTCTGGATGCCGTGGAACTGGTGGTCATCCTGGAAAAACATTTCGGTGTGGAAGTCAAAAATATGGATGAAGGCCGGGCGGCCTTCCAGTCTATCAATACTTTGGTCGATTATCTGGAGGAAAGAGGCGCAAAATGAAAAGGGCACGTCCGGTGGCCGTGACCGGAATGGGGTGCATCTGCGCCCCGGGAAATAACCTGGCCCAGTGCCTGACCACTCTCTTCCAGGGGGAAAGATCCCCGGCACCGCCCAGGCGTTTTGTCTCGGGTCACGCGCTGGAATACCCGGTTTTTGAAGTCAGGGATAATTGGACCCCGATCGATTTCTCAGATGACCTTGTTCTTTCCCGGACGGCCGGGCTGGCCCTGGAGGCCGCCCGGGAAGCCCTGGTGCAAGCCGGACTGGAAAAGGATTTTCTGCGGACGTTGCGGGTCGGGGTTTGTTTGGGCACAACCGTGGGCAGCGCCATGAACAACGAGGCCTTCTATCAGGACTTCAAGCAAGGTCTGGAACCCGATATGGCCCCTATCCGCCGTTTTTTAAAGAGCAATCCTGCGGACTGTCTGGCCAGGGCGTACGGCCTCGACGGTCCTTGCCAAACGGTGGTGAACGCCTGCTCTTCCGGCACCGATGCGATCGGTTTGGGTGCCATGTGGATCGAATCCGGCCAATGCGATCTGGTCCTGGCCGGTGGGGCCGATGAACTGTCTCATGTCACTTACAACGGATTTGTCTCCCTGATGATTACCGATGACGCCCCCTGCCGGCCCTTTGACCGGGAGCGGAAAGGTCTGAATCTGGGTGAAGGGGCCGCAATCATGGTCCTGGAGTCGGAAAAGGTCAGACAAGTCCGGGGAAAAAAAGCGATAGCCTTTATCCTGGGTTACGGCGCTTCCTGTGACGCCCATCATCTGACCGCACCTCATCCGGCGGGTGACGGTTTGAAACAAGCGGTCAAGGAGGCCCTTCATTTCAGCGGAACAAGCACCGAAGAGTTATCCTTTATCAATGCCCACGGCACCGGGACCAGAGACAATGACCGGGTGGAAACGTTGGTATTGCACGATACGCTTCCCGGGACCCCTTTTTTTTCCAGCAAAGGGTATACCGGCCATACCTTGGGAGCGGCCGGGGCCATTGAGGCCGTTTTTACCGCTGCCTGTTTGGAAGCCGGGCGGATCCCTAAAAGCATCGGATTTACTGTCGCAGATATGGAACTGCCGTATTCCCCGGTAAAAGAAACAACGGCAGTAAGGGGGAAAGCCGCTCTATCCCAGTCCTTGGCTTTCGGCGGGCATAATGCCGTGATCGTCATCGGGAAGGGAGAGGATCGATCATGAGAATAGCTATTCAGGGTCTGGGAGCGGTGGGTGGTTTTGGTTGCGGTCACCTGGCTCTCCAGTCTGCTTTGGAGAAAGGGCGATCTCCGCTTCAGTCGGTTTCGATCCGGACAGCTCAGGGCGTATCGGAAAGGCCGGCATTCCTGGCCGATACCGCAGGGTTGGAAAAGTATGTCAATAAAAAATCCCTGCGGCGGATCGACCACTATGCCAAACTGGCCCTCCTGGGAGCCTATCTGACCCTGGATGATGCCGGGCAACTGGAGACAAATCCCCGACCCGGGATGGGCTCAATCATTGCCAGCGGATATGGTGCCACCCGGACCACCTTCGCTTTTCTTGATTCCTTTCTGGATAACGGGGATAAGTTTTCTTCGCCGACCCATTTTTCCAGTTCGGTGCACAATGCCGCGGTGGCCTATGTTACTATGTTTCTGGGGCTGACCGGAC
>JBFMBU010000200.1:0-3076 GCA_040755035.1 Thermodesulfobacteriota bacterium | reverse complement strand
GACGTAGAGTCAATACTTTTGACCATCCCCCCATACTCCGGATCAATCCACCCCCCACCAAGTCCGGCCTCGGCCCCAAACCCTTTCCGGCTTCGACAAATTCTCGATATGCTCGAACGGCTTTCCCTCTTTTGGGTCCAAAAAACCCAAGGACAAAATCTTTTTCCTGCCAATCGCTTTTCAACTTGCCGGTCAAAATACCATGCCCGCTCCAAGGGTAATTATCGAGCTCTTCAAGGTTTTTTACCAAACCCGCCCTGAGCGGATTAAGATGAATATAACGGACTAATTCCAAAAGGTAGGGATCTAAATCACAAATAATAGACTTATAGCGGTTTTGAAATAAATGACCGAATCTTCGGTGTCTCCGGTTAAAGCCGCTGGCATACCCGGCCAATAGCCGCCTCATAAATGTCGAAAGACCGCTTGGTCCGCTGACAATCAGCAGATGAAGATGGTTGTCCAGAAGCGACCAAGCTAAAATCCGGGTTCCGCTTTCCTTGACCAAAGTGCTTATTCTATCAACAAAAGCCTTCCGATCTTCCTCATCCCGGAATATCTTGCTCTTTTCTATTCCCCTAACCATAACATGATGCAGGGTTCCGGGAACATCTAATCTGGCTTTGCGTGGCATGATTTATTCCTACTCTGATTTTCTCTTCCTGTCAAAATTCATTGAGTTAAATGAGCAACGTCCCCTTTCCCCTTTCGGATGAAGCAGAACTGGCCGGTGTAATTCCCCGGAATCGAGAAGAACCCTCCGGTTCTCTGGTTTTGCCCTTTGCCCAGGAAGTCACCACTTGGCATCAAGAGGGCATCCGGGGAACAACCATCCACGATGCCCTGGTCCGTAAATACGACTTTACCGGCAGCTATTCCGCGGTGAGGCGGTACTTGCAGGGACTGCCGGATCATCATCCCAAGGCCACCGTTATTCTCGATTTTGAGCCCGGAGAAGCCGCCCAGGTAGACTTCGGGACCGGTCCCCGGATTAACGATGTCTTGACCGGTGAAGTGATCTCCACCTGGGTCTTTGTCATGACCTTGGCCTGGAGCCGTCATCAATACGCCGAGATCGTTACCAACCAAAAGGTGGAAACCTGGCTGGGGTGCCATCGCCGGGCCTTCGAGTGGTTTGGCGGCGTTCCGGGTAAAGTCATTCTGGACAATCCCAAGTGCGCTATCACCAAAGCCTGTTTCTATGATCCGGTGGCCCAACGCTCTTATGCCGATGCCGCCGAAGCCTTTGGGTTCCTTATCTCCCCCTGCCCACCGGCCGATCCCAAAAAGAAAGGCATCGTTGAGTCCGGTGTTAAATATATCAAAGGAAGTTTCCTTCCGCTTCGCGACTTCCGCAGTCTGGCCGATGGCAACCGCCAGTTGCTCGAATGGATCCTGGAGACGGCCGGCAACCGGATTCATGGAACCACCCACCAGCGCCCTTTGGAGCGATTTGCCACCGAGCGAGCGTTACTCCGCTCTCTACCGGATATCCCCCCGGAACTGGGCTTCTGGGCTAAGTTGAAACTCCACGGCAATTGCCATGTCCAGTTTGAAAAGGCCTTGTACTCGGCTCCCTATCGCTGGGTCCATCGGGAGTTATGGTTGAAGGCCACGGAAAAGACCGTCAAGATCTATCACGATTTGGAACTGGTGGCCATTCACCCCCGCTTAAGACGACCGGGAAAACGTTCCACCGTAGCCGAGCACCAGCCTCCTGATGCCCTGGCTTATAAAATGCAAGATCCCCAGTGGTGCCTGAAAGAGGCTGGGTGTGTGGGACCCTGCTGCCTGACCCTGATCGAAACCCTCTTTGCCGATCATGTCCTGGACCATCTCCGGGCGGCCCAGGGGATTATCCACCTGGGAAAACGTTATGGGGTTCTCCGCTTAGAACGGGCCTGCCAACGGGCCTTAGCCTTCGAATCCCCGGAATACCAGGCGGTCAAAATGATCCTGAAAAAAGGCCTCGATCAACTCCCTCCGCCTGAAGGAGATCAGGATGTCCTTTCCAAAACCTACACCGGTCAGGGCCGGTTCTGTCGTCAGCCGGGCTCCTTGTTTCCCCCGGAGGTGCCGCTATGAATCCCATGCCCGCCTTGATCCCCATGTTAAAAGAGATCCGTCTCTCGGGAATCCTGGATTCCCTGGAGGCCCGCAACCGCCAGGCCATCGAAGAAAAACTGGCTTATACCGATTTCCTGGCTTTACTTCTTCAGGATGAGGTCGCTCGCCGGACTCAGAAAAAGTTTGCTGCCCGACTCCGCAAGGCCAACTTCCGCAACCATAAAATCTTGGAGGACTTTGACTTCGCCTTCAACCGCTCCATCAACCGGGCCTTGATCCTGGACCTGGCCACCGGCCGCTTTATCGATGAAAAGGTCTCCGTCCTGATTGCCGGCCCTTGTGGCACCGGAAAAAGCCATATCGCCCAAGCCCTCGGCCATTGTGCGATCCGGCAGGGCTATGAAGTTCTTTTTACCACCCAAAGTAAATTACTCGGTCAGCTCCAATCCGCTCATGCCACCCATACTTTTGAACGGCGCTTTCAGGCCCTGGCCAAAACCGATCTCCTGATCATTGATGACTTTGGTCTCAAACCGATTCGCTCTCCCCAGGATGAGGACTTCCATGACCTCATCGCCGAACGTTATGAGCGCCGGGCCTCGATCATCACCAGTAACCTGGACTTCCCCGAGTGGGGAGAAGTCTTCCCCAACCGCCTCCTGGGGGTGGCCACCCTGGATCGGCTACGCCATGGGGCCTATCGGGTTATCCTGGACGGAAACAGCTTCCGCACTCCAAAACCTTTGCCGGAAAAACCTAAAAACACCCTTGCCAAAGGAGGTGAAAAAGCATAATCTGTGGCCCCGTCTGAGACCCTAAAAAGCTCACTTTAAAGTGGCTCCATTAGCCGATCATGGGTGGCTCCTTTAGGCGGTCAGTGACACCATTGGGCCGGTTTAGGAGATGTGGTCAAGATTATTATGAAGGACGTAAGGGATATAAGACCTGTGGAAGATATTCTCTGGACCGAAGAAGGCTATCAAAAGGTTTTTCTTCGGGCCGGTTTAGA
>JBFMBU010000199.1:0-6819 GCA_040755035.1 Thermodesulfobacteriota bacterium | reverse complement strand
CGTTTTTGCCACCGACCCACACAGATAAACCTGGACTAAAATTGGTTACCCCGGTCCAAAAAACACGGCCCGGGGAAACCGGCTATCGCCGGCCTGTCCCGGACTCGATCCGGGGGCGAACAGGTTTCAAGTGCCCGAAAGGCCTGGGAGTGAGGGGGCGGCAAGTCGCCGCCACCTCGTCCCGCCTTTGTCTGTGGCAAAAAATAAATTTCAATTTTTAAAAAAACTAAATTGATACAAAATTTCTTAACAGATCGAACGACGATCGAGGATCTCCCTGACCTTTATGGCCAGGGCCGTGGGGGTGAAGGGTTTTTGCAGGAAGGCGGTCTTTTCCTGCAAGAGGCCGTTTCTGATAACCATATCGTTGGTGTACCCGGACATATACAGGACCTCGCTTTCCGGGTGCAGAGCGATAATCATTTCCGCTGTTTCCCGTCCGCTTTTCCCGGGCATGATCAGGTCGGTCAGGATCAGATGGATCGCTGTTGAAGATCTTCGAGCGATCTTCATGGCCTGATCCCCGTCGGAGGCGTCCAAGACGAGGTATCCGAAGGTCTCCAGGCTTTCCTTGATGGAAGTGCGCAGCATGGGTTCGTCTTCGATCAAGAGGATGGTTTCGGATCCCCGCGGTGCCGTGGAAGGCTTGGGCGTTTCCCGGGGTTCTTCTTTGGGTTCCGAGACCCGCGGCAGATAAATTTTGAGGGTGGTTCCCCGTCCCAATTCACTGTAAACCCAGATAAACCCGCTGCTTTGCTTGATGATGCCGTAAACCGTGGAAAGTCCCAGGCCGGTCCCCAGGCCTACCTCTTTGGTGGTAAAAAAAGGTTCGAAAATATGGTCTTGGGTTTCTTTGGTCATGCCCTCCCCGTTATCAGAGACGGTCAGCACGACATAAGATCCGGGCCGAACCACCGGATGCCGGTTCAGATAGGGTCGATCGGTTTCAAAAAGGGAGGTTTCAAAAATCAATTTTCCACCTTTGGGCATGGCGTCTCGGGCATTAATGGTCAGGTTCATGATAACCTGTTCCAATTGGCCCTTATCGGCTTTGACCAGGCCGGGCCGGTTTTCCAGCCGGGTGGTCAAGACGATGTCCTCGCCGATGATGCGCAGCAGCATTTTTTTGATGTCGAGTATTACGGCGTTGAGATCCAGGACGGTCGGCTGCTGAACCTGCTTGCGGCTCAGAGCCAATAACTGACGGGTCAGGCCCACTGCCCGATCGGCGGCCTTGGCGATTTCCTCCACATAATGATGAGTCGGAACATCCGCCTTCAAGTCGGTCAGGGCCAGATCGCAATACCCCATAATGGCCATCAGGAGGTTATTGAAATCATGAGCTACCCCGCCGGCCAATCTTCCCACAGCCTCCAGCTTTTGAGATTGGAGGAACTGGCTCTCTAATTCTTTTTGATCGGAGAGATCAATGAAACTTTCCACTATGCAAGGCCGGCCGCCCAAGACCACCCGAGCCGCTGTTTTTATGACCGGCAGGGAGGACCCGTCGGATCGATTAATCGAAGTCTCCCATTGGGTTTGAGATTTGTCTTGATCCGATTGACACAGGGGGCAACTTTGATGGTCCGACCGGCAAAGGGTGCTGCAAGGGGCCCCCAGTAGAGATTCTCTGGCTTGGTTGGTCAGTTCCAGCGCGGTTTGATTGGCATTGATGACCCGGCGCTGCTGACGGTCGATAATCAGAATACCGGCCTTGACCGAATCCAGAATCGTCTTCAGTTCTCTTTGGCTTTTTTCCAGCCCCACCGTGCGTTCGGTTATTTTTTGCCGTAGAAGGGTCTTCTGGTTTCGCAGTTGGCGGGAGAGGTTTTTATGACTGACCGTGTAGGCTAATTGTCTGGCCTGAAGGCGGCAGAGTTGCAGAACGTTTGGCTCCCAGTCCTCAATCGCTCGGTCGGTTTCGAGCAAGAGAATGCCGATGATTTCAGAAGGTATGAAAAGGGGGAGAATCAGGAGATGTCCGTTCCCCCGCCTATGGGGGAGGGGAAAAGAGGCAAAGCCCTGAGCGGCGTTCAAGGCTTGGGCAATCCTTCCCCGGAAAACCAGGCCGGAGAATTGTTTCCGGGCTTTTTTCCCTTCGGCCTCCGGACAGGAAAGGTGATGGATGAATTCATAGGTCTGGGGACGGATTAAAAAGAGGGAGACAGAACGACAATAGGGCAATCGAAGAAAAATTTCCAGCTCGGCCTGAATCCCGTTTCCATTACCTTCTGTACGGAAACTCTCTTCCAAAGAAGAAACCATAGCCGCCAGAAACCATTCTCCGAGGCTATGATCCTCTCGGGTACTGATGGCCGGTTCCGGGATTTTTTTAGCGGAAATCATTCGCCGGTCCTCGGTTATAATAAAAAATGAACGGTTTCCTCAAAGTTTTTGATTAAAGCCGGGCTGATTTTTTTCAGCAAGTCCGGTTGGGCGGCGATAATCTCCAAAGCCCGGGGATTGGGTTGGGGGATATAATCATCCCCAGGGTAGCCCAGTTCCAAGGCCCGGCAAAGGATATTTCCCAAGTGTACGGAGGCTGTTAAAGGGTCCTTTTGGCCGGGGAGGATTCCCGTCTGATGGTGGCGTATGGCTTCGGAAATGGAAGTGGGAAACCGCCATTTTTCAGTTAGAAGGGCCCCGGTTTGACAGTGATCGAGGCCGAAAATCGTTTTCTCCGCCTTTTGTAAGGGTTGATGATTCCTCTTGGACAGGGCCAGGGCCGCGGCAAAGCGGTCTTCTGAGAATTCAAAAAAAACCAATTTGCCGATATCATGCAAGACCCCGGTTACAAAAAAGTTTTCCTGGTTGGCTAACCCGAGGGTCTGGCCAATTAACCTGGCGGCGATCCCGACGGCGATGGAATGACCCCAGAAGTCGACCGGACGGAAATCGAGGACGTCGTCCCTTTTTGAAAAAAAATCCATGATATAGGAAGCCAGGATTAAATGATAAATTTCGGTGAATCCCAGAATGACAATGGCCCGGGAAACGGTGTCGATCTGACCGGAGAAACCATAAAAAGGCGAATTAACCACCTTTAAAACTTTCATGGTCGAGGCCTGGTCACAGGCAATGATATTGGATACATCATGGGTGGTTGATTTGGGATCGGCCAGGACATCTATCAGGGAGGAATAGACCGTGGGCAAGGTGGAGAATTCCCTTATGTTTTCAAGAATGGTTGACGCCCTTTCCATGTTGTGGACTTCCTTTCCGAGTTAAGCCGTCCTTTTGCTTTCCGGTCGGCTATGACCGGTCGCGCTCAGGTCAAATAATTCCTTTTCTTTTGCTCCGGGTCGTTCTGTCCATCGTTCCCTGGACCGCAGGGCGGTTTGTCGAACAGCCAATTGGATGATTTCTTTCTCAAAGTCGGTTCGGGGCTCCCAAAAAAGCCTTTTATTAACCTGCTTTTGGGCACGGGCCAGGGTCTCTTGATCGATCCGGGCAACCTCTTCTTCTCCTTCGATGTTTCCGATGTCTGCCTTGGCCACCCCCCAGGTTTTCAAAACAGAGATATGGCGCGGTGTCAATTTACATCCTTTATTCAATAAGATTTGCCCCCAGCGGTTGAATACCGGTTCGGCTAAGACCATTCCCGAATGCAATTCCTCCAGGGGTACAGAGATTCCCATCGCCTCATTCTCCAGGAAAAAAAATGGTTTCTGGTTTCTTTATCGGGATTCCGGGTGAAAAGTTTAATGAAAAATGAAAGAAAGGGTCAAGGGGGTAAAGGGTAGCAGAATTAAGAGGATGAGGGGCCTTTTTTTAGGGGCTTTTTGCGAGATACGAGGTGCGAACCCCGAGATACCTTATCAGGGGGCCCGCAACCCGTAGCCGTTATTTCCATCACCCCTTCAGCAACTGTTCAATTCGATTGACCAGGGCTTGGGTGTTAACCGGTTTCTGGAAAAAATCATCGGCAAAGGTTTCCATGCCGCCCCGCAGGGTATAGGTGGTGCTGGTGATATGGTCGCCGATGGCGGTGAGCAGGATGATGGGAATTTCTTTCAGGGCCGGGTCTTTTTTCAGTTCGTTGCAGACCGCGTATCCATCCTTGTCCGGCATCATGACATCCAAAACGATGAGATCCGGCTTTTCCTTTCGGGCTTTTTCCAGACCCTCGATCCCTCCATAGGCAGGAAGGGGATTATACCCTCTGGATTCAAGCATCATACTGACGGTTTCTACCAGATCGGGATCATCGTCAACGACCAGGATTCTCTTTTTTTCCATTGTACCTCCCAAAAAATTTCGGATTTTATATTTCGGATTTCGGAGTGGCAGACCTGAAGAATGATATCAGATTCTTGTCGGTTATTCCATTTTTTTCTTTGGTTTCATGTTTCACCCCCGGGGACCTCAAAGGTTTCTCCCAGGGCCTTGACCGCTTCGGGCAGACTTTCCGCCGGGATGACACAGGAGCAGGTGGAGATGGAAGTGCTGATGGCCATGATATTGATCCCTTTGGAATGGAGGGCGGTAAAAAAAAGGCCGGCGATTCCGGGCAGCTCCCGGAAATGGGGGCCGAAAATAGAAAGGACGGCGATCTCAGGGTCGGTCATAAGATTCGGGTTGCCGATCTGGGATTTCAATCCCTGGAGGAGGACCATGACCTGTTCCTTTTTCCCTTTGGCTACCCCAAAAATTACCTGACTTTTCCCTTGTTGATTCAAGACCTGAATGATGAATTCTACATTGACGCCCTGCCGGCCAAGGGTCTTAAAAATCAGACCGGCGATCCCGGGGCGGTCGTCAATATCCTCTATGCTGATCAGGCAGAGGTCCTTGTGCTCGATGATCCCCCCCAGTTTGATTTTTTTCATTCCCGGTTCCTTTTTTTATCAGACTACCGATACTGGATGCTGGATACTGGATACTGGATGCTGGATACTGGATACTGGATACTGGATGCTGGATGCTGGATGCTGATTTTAAATTTTCATCCAGGATCCAGTATCGCTTTTTGTTTTTATCCAGTATCAAATCAAAAGGCAAGTCAAGGGATATTATAGCCTTTCAATTTCCGACGCAGGGTATTCATTCCTATACCCAACAAACGTGCCGTTCGGGATTTGTTCTGATGCATTCCTTGGTAAACTTTTAAAATATAGGCTTTTTCATATTCGGGGAGGGGGATGATCTCCTCGGCATTCGCTTCGACACTTTCCAGGGGGAGGGGAGGTATTTCCTTCAAAGGGGCTGGGAACATTTCGGAGGTGACGGCCGCCCCCTGGGCAAGATTCACCGCTGATTGAATGATGGACTTAAGTTCTCTGACGTTGCCCGGGAATTTGTATTGCCGGAGCCGGTTCAAGGCTTCGTCCTCGATGGTGCAGCGGGACCCGTTGAAAGCAAATTCATCCAGAAAACGTTCTACCAGCAAAGGGATATCTTCCGGTCGTTCCCGCAGGGGCGGCAGGTGCAGCCAGCTTCCTCGGATGCGATAATAAAGGTCTTTGCGGAATCTCTTGCCCGCGATCAACGATTCCAGGTTTTCATTGGTGGCGGCTATGAATCGCACATCCACCTTTTGCCTGAGACTGGAACCCAAGGGGGTGTATTCGCCATCCTGGAGGACCCTGAGCAGTTTCCCCTGCATTTCCAGGGGCAGGGTCCCGATCTCATCAAGAAAAAGCGTGCCGTGGTTGGCATGTTTCAAGTGGCCGATCCGTTCTTTTTCGGCGCCGGTGAAAGCACCGCGGGTGTGGCCGAAAAATTCGGCCTCAAAGAGCCCGGCATTTATGGCCGCCATGTTGACCGGCATGAAGGGATAGCGGGCCCGGAGACTTACCACATGAATGGCCTTGGCCAGCAGTTCCTTGCCGGTACCGCTTTCCCCGGTAACCAGGATGGGGACATCGCTTCCGGCATGAAGCTCCGCCTCTTTAAGGAGCCGCAGCATATTAGGTGAGCGGGTTTGTATGGCCTGGAAGGCCTCGGGATTGGAAAGGACCGGAAGGTCCTTGCTTTTTTCAATATCCAGGATTTCCAGGAGTCGTTTTTTTTCCAGGGTCCTCTTCAGCGAAAAGACCAGGTCTTCTTCACTGATGGGTTTGACCAGATAGTCATAGGCCCCTTTGCGAAGACACTGGACAGCCACCCGCACATCGTCCATGGCCGTGACGATAATACATTCCGTCCGGGGGCTGTTATTCTTGACGATATCCAGCAATTGCAAGCCATCCATCTCCGGCATGGTGATGTCTAACAGGGCGATGTCGAATATCTCTTCCGCCTGCAGCATTTCCGCCGCCTTCAAAGGATCATCCTCGATTCGCACCTGATGAAAACCTGCCCCGGCCAAACGGGCTTTCATCAACTCCAGGAAATCCCAATCATCATCGACAATTAAAATTCGCGCGGGAATGGCAGCCTCCGTAATAGTTCAGAGTTCAAGTAGGATTAGGCCAAAATGGAATAGGCCAAAACGGAACACATTAAATAACCTTTTGAAATAAAATAGAATAAAATAGGTATAGGCCATAATGGCATACTTGGCAGGAAAAATCAACACAGATGACCGTTTGTAATAATTGTTATTTAACCATTTGTAATTAATAATAAAAAATAGAATAGCTCCCCCCCCTCATTTATTGGCACAATTTTTGTTTATCGATGAAATGGTAATAAATAAAACGGTTTTCCCAACCCGGACCAGCCGGAACCAAAACGGAATTACGAAAATATTTCATTCGGTCCGGGTAAATTCCGTTTTTAGAATATATTCTATCCAATTTGCGAAGAATTCTTTTCGTAAGTTCATAACGATGGAGGCAAACCATGGGCTTTAAAGAAAAGATTGAAACGGGTCAG
>JBFMBU010000198.1:0-9693 GCA_040755035.1 Thermodesulfobacteriota bacterium | reverse complement strand
CTTCACCTGATTTCCCTCTTCCTCAAGGACGGATGGCGGTCCTTGGGTATATCGTACAGCAGCATGGTGTGCGACTTAGCCGTCATGTCAAGGCCTATGATAAATGGGTCAACCGGATGCCCAAAGTGTATCACGAAGTAGTGTTACAGGATAGCACCACTGCTTTAACCCCCTCACAGGACGGAGAATGTCTCTCCACCTTAAAACACTATCGAAGCCTGATACCCATGGGCCAGGAAGCGCGTAAACCTATATTTCATCTTTCATCGGCCGACGGCGCCATCGGCAGCCACGCCCAGGCGGTTCAAGAGGCTTTTGAAGATTTTAAGTCGCTGGCGGATAAACTCATTGAAAGAATGGAAGCTGTGCAATCGGGGCGAGGAAAATCCAAAACCTAATGAGTTATACAAAGAAATTGATTGAAGTGGCCCTGCCGCTGGAGGCCATCAATAAGGCCTCGGCCCGGGAAAAGTCGATCCGGCACGGGCATCCGAGTACGCTGCATCTCTGGTGGGCCAGGCGTCCCTTAGCTGCGGCCCGGGCCGTGATCTTCGCCCAGATGGTGGACGACCCTTCGGCCCATCCGGATATTTTTCCGACTGAGAAGGCCCAGGAAAAAGAACGAAAGCGTCTTTTCAAGATCATCGAGGACCTGGTTCTGTGGGAAAACACCAATAAAGAAGAGGTGCTGCAAAAGGCCAGGGATGAGATCTGGCAAAGCTGGCGCTATACCTGCGCCGAAAATGCCGATCACCCGCGGGCCAAAGAGCTATTTGACCGTCACAAACTGCCTGCCTTCCATGATCCCTTTGCCGGAGGCGGGTCCATCCCTTTAGAGGCCCAGCGCCTTGGGCTTGAGGCCTATGCCAGCGACCTGAATCCAGTGGCCGTGCTCATCAATAAGGCCATGATCGAAATCCCGCCCAAGTTCGCCGGAAGACCGCCGGTCAATCCGGAATGGCAAAGCCTATCCAAAGAAGAAAAAACCCTTTGCACCTGGAAAGGTGCCCAGGGTCTGGCCGAAGATGTCCGCTATTATGGGAAGTGGATGCGGGACGAGGCGGAAAAACGCATCGGCCACCTGTACCCGAAGGTGGAAATTACGGCCGAAATGGCCAAAGAAAGACCGGACTTAAAACCCCTGATCGGTAAAAAGCTGACAGTAATCGCCTGGCTCTGGGCGCGGACCGTCAAAAGCCCCAACCCGGCCTTTGCCCATGTGGATGTGCCGTTGGTCTCCACCTTTATGCTTTCCACCAAACCGGGCAAGGAAGCCTATATTGAGCCGGTGATCGAGGATGGAAGATACCGCTTCATGGTAAAGGTGGGTAAACCTATGGACGCCAAAAAGGCGAAGAACGGCACCAAGCTCGCACGCGGCGCGAATTTCCAATGTATGATATCCGGAACTCCAATTTCGGGCGATTATATCAAGGCTGAGGGCCAGGCCGGTCGCATGGGATCGCTGTTGATGGCAATCGTTTCTGAAGGCGAGCGGGGCCGAGTCTACTTGCCACCAACAGAGGAAATGGAATCCGTAGCTGGCAGGGCAAAACCAACATGGAAACCAGAACAGGATTTAGTGGGAAAGAGCGCAGATCAGGTTCCGCTCTATGGTATGAAACAGTATTGGCAAATATTTAGCCCTCGCCAGCTTGTGGCTTTAACAACTTTCTCAGATTTGGTACAGGAAAGTCGGGAAAGGGTGAAGTCTGACTCCCTTGCCGCAGGACTATCAGATTCTTCTCTAAATCTTAACAACGGTGGCATAGGCACAAATGCATATGCTGATGCTGTGGCTGTGTACTTGGCATTTCAGGTAGATCAGCTAAGCAATCATCTTTCCATGAGCTGCGCTTGGCATGTAAACAACGAGCAACTCAAGAATACATTTGCTCGTCAGGCGATAGCTATGACCTGGGACTATGCTGAAACTAATCCATTCTCCAATTCCACGGGCAGCCTAGGCAACCTACAAGATAGGCAAATAAAGGGCCTTCAATCACTTGCAAGAAATGGCCTTGGTAGTGCTGATCAAGCTGACGCTGCAATTCAGGAAATTACAGCAGGTAAGATTGTTTCAACAGACCCGCCTTATTATGACAATATATGCTATGCAGACTTGTCAGACTTTTTTTACATCTGGTTGCGTCGCTCAATGAAGTCTGTCTTCCCTAACCTCTTTACGACGCTGGCTGTTCCTAAAGTTGAAGAGCTTGTTGCAAGCCCATACCACCATGGCAAAAAAGCAAAGGCGGAGGAGTTCTTTCTCAATGGAATGACCAGAGCGATGCACTGCATCGCCGAGCAATCTCACTCGGTCTTCCCGGTCACTATCTACTACGCCTTCAAGCAATCCGAAAATGATGGCTTCAACGGCGTCGCCAGCACTGGCTGGGAAACATTCCTCGATGCAGTGATCCACGCTGGTTTTTCCCTTAGCGGCACCTGGCCGATGCGAACAGAGCAAACGGCTGCAATGAAAACCGGGACCAATGCCCTCGCTTCCAGTATAATCCTCGTCTGTCGCCCACGCGTTTCCGATGCTCCAACTGTCACGCGCCGTGAGTTCCTTACCACGCTCAAGTCCGAGTTGCTTTTTGCCCTCTCTCTTCTCCAACGTGGAAACATAGCCCCAGTCGACTTGGCCCAAGCTGCCATCGGCCCAGGCATGGCGGTTTTTACCCGGTATTCCAAAGTCCTTGACGCCGAGGGTAAACCGCTCTCGGTCCGTGATGCCCTGGCCCTTATCAACCAGGTCCTTGATGAGGTCCTGGCCGAACAGGAAGGGGACTTTGATGCCGATACCCGTTGGGCCTTGGCCTGGTTTGAACAGTTTGGTTTCTCTGAAGGGGAATTCGGGGTGGCCGAGACTCTTTCCAAGGCCAAGAATACCAGTGTCGGCGGGATGGTGGAGGGTGGATTGGCTTATTCCAGGGGAGGGAAGGTTCGGCTGTTAAAACCGGAGGAACTGCCGGAGGATTGGGACCCATCCCGGGATAAACGGTTGACGGTGTGGGAGATGGTCCATCAGATTGTCAAGTCTTTGGGGAAGGGGGAACAATCCGCATCGGAGCTGATTGCCAAACTCGGGACCAAAGCCGACATCGCCCGCGAGCTGGCCTATCGCCTTTACACCATCTGCGAACGCAAAAAACGCGCCCAGGAGGCCCTGGCCTATAACGCCCTGGTCCAAAGCTGGCCGGAGATTATTCGGCTGGCAAAAGAAACAAGCACACCAAGTGGGATAAACGAACAACAGGAATTATTTGAGCGGGAGTAGAATTTGTCGATAGTTAAACAAATCGTCTGTCTCGCCAACTCTCGTAAAAGCGGTGGTTTCTGTTTTGCGGGCAAAGTATTAAAAAGAGAAAAACCGGTAAAATGGATTCGTCCAGTGAGTTCCCGTGAAAATGAGGAGGTTTCTTCAAAAGAGTACCAATATGAGGATGGAACGGTCCCGCAATTACTTGATATTATAAATGTACCTCTTCTCGAACCGAAGCCAACAGGCTGTCAGAAGGAAAACTGGTTATTCGATCCAGATTTCTATTGGAGGAAGATTGGCTTTGTAACTAAACCGGATCTAAATCAATTTGTTGATCCAGTTGATCACCTCTGGATAAACGGTTATAAAACTTACAATGGTTTTAATGATATGATCCCTCTCGAACTTGTCGATACCCTTGAAAGTTCTTTGCGCTTTATCCACGTGGATCACTTGAATCTTTATGTATACAGACCAGGTGAAGATTTTGGTGATCCCAGGAAGCGCTTACAGGGAAACTTTAAATACAACAAGACAACATATCGCCTCTGGGTTACAGATCCTTTATATGAGAAGAGGTATCTATCCAAACCCGAAGGAGAATATGAAATTGGGGAGAGCTTTCTTACAATCAGTGTAGGTAGTTTTAAAAAAAGAGACGAATTCTACAAACTTATAGCAGCTATAATCTCACTTGAATAAGGATTTCTATAATGGATTTAAAAACGAATCCGATTTTTACCATAGGACATTCTACCCACACTCTCAAAGATTTCGTGACTTTGCTAACGAAACACTGCATAACGGCAGTTGCTGATGTTCGTTCCTCACCCTACAGCCGCTTCAATCCACAATTCAATAAAGAAACACTCGAAGGTGATTTAAGGAAAAATGGCATCAAATACGTATTTTTGGGCCACGAATTAGGAGGACGTTCTGATGATCCAACCTGCTTTGAAAAAGGACGGGTTAGTTATTCCAGATTGGCACAAACAGAATTATTTAAAAGCGGCTTGGATAGGCTTATCCTTGGTATAAAAGACTATCGGATTGCTTTAATGTGTGCGGAAAAAGATCCCCTTCAATGTCACCGGACACTGCTTGTAGCCCGTGCGCTGGTGGAGCGAGGAGTTGTTGTGGTGCATATCCTCGCCAATGGCAGACTGGAATCGCAACAGGATGCAATGGAGCGATTGCTGGACCTTGTCGGTCTGCCGCACGAGGATCTTTTTCGTTCCCGAGATGAATTGGTCTCTGATGCCTTGGCCCTGAGAGAAGAACATGTGGCCTACGTTAATAAAAAATCGACCACTAACATGGAAAAAGAAATATCATGAAAGTCTGTACGATAGGATTCACCAAAAAATCAGCAAGCCGTTTTTTTGAGATAATACGTCAATCGGGGGCCAAACGAGTTGTTGATGTTCGTTTAAACAACGTTTCACAGCTTGCCGGGTTTGCCAAAAAAGATGACCTCGCCTACTTCTTGAAGAAGATTTGCGGGATGGAGTATATCCATTTACCAGAACTGGCACCAACCCAGGAGATATTGGATGAGTTCAAAAAGCGAAAAGGGGACTGGAATATATACGAAACCCGATTCCTTGCCCTTATGAAACAGAGACGGATCGCGGAGACGGTTTCGAGAGAATTAATGGCCGACAGTTGCCTGCTTTGTAGCGAAGATAAGCCTGAGTTCTGCCACCGACGGCTTGTTGCTGAGTATCTCAAAGAAAAGTGGGGCGATGTAGATATCACCCATCTTAAATAAAGGGCTTATAGATGACAGCAACAAACTTATTGAGGGATGGATTGTTTTGAAATTTCGAATTGAATATTCTCCAGAAACGGAAGTCCATTTTAGATATCTTTCGAAGACTCAACAGATTACCGTTCTGGATGCCGTTGATAAACACCTCCAATTTCAACCCGATGTGGAAACCAAAAACCGTAAACCCATGCGCCCGAATCCTGTGGCTCCCTGGGAATTGCGAATAGGAAATTTAAGGGTCTATTATGACTTTGAAGTTCTTGAAGAACCGCTTGTATTTATCAGGGCTGTCGGGATAAAATATCGCACCCAAGTTAAGATAGGAAATGAGGTGGTAAAAATATGAGAAGCATAGAATATTCTGAAGCTAAATTGCCCCTTTCGGAATACACACGGAAGGTCAAAAAAGAACCTTTCATTATCACCAAGGAAGGGAAACCTGTAGCTGCCTTGATAAGCCTTTTGAACACCGATATGGAGACTGTATCGCTGAGCAACAATCCCAAGTTCATTCAATTGATTGAACGTTCCCGGACCCGACAAAAAAGCGAAGGGGGCCTTTCCGCAGAAGAAATGCGACGCCGATTAAAAAAGGAAAAATGAACCACCTAACCTGGTTCTCAACGGGGTAACTTATGGCCATCACCAATTATGAACGGGTCGGGAAGGTGCTTAATCTGCTGCGGGACGGGCTCCGTCCCTTTGTGGAAAGGGAATTAAAGACTCAATACCAGTTGAGCTGGTTTCAGGAAGCCAAGGCCTCCCTTTCCCCTCAGCAATTGAGTTTTGCCGGCACCGAATCGGAACCCTTCGGGGACATCGCCGCTGTTTTGACCGTAATCTGGAATCAGTGGAACACGGTGTTTAAAAAGACCCTGGGGCAGGCCGAAAGGACCTTGGTCAGCGAACTTAAGGACATCCGGAACCGATGGGCTCATCAGAACCCTTTCAGTACGGATGACGCCTACCGGGCCTTAGACAGCGCCGCCCGCCTGCTTACCGCTGTTTCCGCCAAGGAAGCGGAAGAAGTGGAAAAGATGAAGATGGAGCTCCTCCGGGTCCGGTTTGATGAGCAGGTACGAACGGAAAAGCGAAAGTCGGCCGGTACGGCCATTGAAAGCCCGGCCGCCTCCAACCTTAAACCCTGGCGGGAAGTGATCTCACCCCACAAGGATGTGGCCAGCGGCCGCTACCAGCAGGCCGAGTTTGCCGCCGATCTGTGGCAGGTCCACTTAAATGAAGGATCGGACGAATATAGAAAACCCGTTGAGTTTTTCCGGCGTACCTTTCTCACCGAGAGTCTAAGCCAGTTATTGAAGGGAGCGGTCCAGCGCCTGGACGGGCAGGGGGGGGACCCCGTGGTCCAGTTGCAGACCAATTTCGGCGGCGGCAAGACCCATTACATGCTGGCCCTTTACCATCTATTTTCCGGTACACCGCCGGGGGAGCTGTTGGGAATCGGCAGCCTGCTTCATGAAAATGAGGTTTCAAAACTGCCAAAAGTAAAACGGGTGGTTTTGGTCGGCAATAGAATCTCTCCCGGAAACCCCGTGACCAAGGCCGACGGCACGGTGGTGCGGACCCTGTGGGGGGAATTGGCCTGGCAATTGGGGGGCCAAAAGGCCTTCGACCGCATCCGGGCCGATGATGAAATGGCCACCAGCCCGGGGGATGTACTGCGGGAACTGTTTAATGAATACGGCCCCTGCCTGATCCTGATTGACGAGTGGGTGGCCTATGCCCGTCAGTTGCACGAGCAAAGTGATCTTCCGGCCGGCAGTTTTGAAACCCATTTCACCTTTGCCCAGGCCTTAACCGAATCGGCCAAGCTGGCCAGGCAGTGTCTGCTGGTTATCAGCCTGCCGGCCTCGGATACTTCCGGGTCCCCTCATACCCAGGCCGATGATGCCGAGGTCGGCGGGGAGCGCGGCCGGGCTGCTTTGGACCGTCTTCGCAATGTGATTGGAAGGGTGGAGTCTTCCTGGAGGCCGGCCAGCGCCGAAGAAGGCTTTGAGATCGTCCGGCGCCGTCTCTTTGAGCCCCTGATCGAGCAACCGCATTTCATCTCCAGGGACATGACGGCCAGGGCCTTTTCCGACCTGTACCGATCGCAGCAGCAAGAGTTTCCGCTGGAGTGCCGCGATGCGGATTACGAAAAAAGAATCAAGGCCGCCTATCCTATTCATCCGGAAATTTTTGACCGGCTTTATTCCGACTGGTCAACCCTGGCTAAATTCCAACGGACCAGGGGCGTTCTGCGCCTGATGGCCGCGGTTATCCACAGCCTTTGGGAAAAGGGAGATCGTAATCCCTTAATCCTGCCCTCAAACCTGCCCATTGATGATCCCAGGGTCCAGTTTGAGCTGACCCGGTATCTTTCGGATAATTGGGTTCCGGTTATAGAGAAGGATGTGGACGGACCGAATTCATTGCCTTTGCGGATTGACAGCGAAGTGCCTAACCTGGGCAAGTTTGCAGCCTGTCGTCGCGTGGCCCGGACCATCTATCTCGGGTCGGCCCCTACCTCCAAGGCGGCTAATAGGGGGCTGGAAGACCGGCATATCAAGCTGGGGTGCGTCATGCCCGGAGAATCTCCGGCCATATTCGGCGATGCCCTCCGGAGGCTGGGCGGGGCAGCCACCTATCTCTATCAGGACGGGGCCCGCTATTGGTATGCAATCCAGCCGACCGTAACCAAGCTGGCGGAAGACCGGGCTGAGCAGCTTAAAGCCGATCCGGATGCCATGGTCCAGGAGCTGGATAAGCGCATCCGGGCCGATCTTAAAAATCAGGGTGATTTCACCCGGGTCCACGCCTTACCGCAGACGAGTCAGGACATCGTAGATGATCTCGACACCCGGCTGGTCGTGCTGCGCATAGAATACCCCTATAACAAAGAACCCGACAGCCCGGCCGAGGTCATGGCCCGGCATATCCTGGAAACACGGGGCAACAGCCCGCGCCTCTATCGAAACACCCTGGTTTTTCTGGCCATCGATAGAAACCGGATGCAAGACCTGGATGAGGCCATCCGGCGTTACTTGGCCTGGCAATCCATCATTGAAGAAAAGGAGATCCTGGACCTCTCCCCCCATCAGGTACGGCAGGCTGAAACGCAGCGGGGGAGCGTTGATAGTGCGGTAAGCGCCCGAATCCCCGAAGCGTATCAATGGTTGCTGGTCCCCATCCAACCGACTCCGCAGAGCGCCATTGAATGGCAGGTATCCCGGCTGACCGGGCAGGAATCGCTGGCCGTAAGGGCCGGCAAGAAACTGAGAAACGATGAACTCCTGGTAACCGGGTTTGGGGCTTCACGGCTGCGCCTGGAACTGGACCGCATCCCTTTATGGCGGGGCGATCATGTTTCGGTTCGGCAGTTGATGGAGGATTTTACCCGATACTTGTACCTGCCGAGGCTGAAACATTCGCTGGTGTTACTGGATTCGATCCGTGACGGAGTGGGACTGATAACCTGGGAACGGGATTCCTTTGCCTATGCCGAAAGCTTTGATGAAGAGAGGAACCGTTACCGGGGCCTGCGCGTCAGCCAGTTGGTTCTTATTTCGGAGGATGATAACGGCCTCATCGTCCGTTCTGAAGTGGCCCGGCGACAAATTGAGGCGGAAACCGCCCGGGTGAGCGACAAGAGAGGGGAAGGAACCGATTCAAAACCAGAAACCGAGTCCGGGCCTCAAGAACCGGAGGCTGCCGGTGGAGGACCGGTTGAAATCCCGCAGCTAAAACGTTTTCATGGCTCAGTGCTATTGGACCCGGCCCGGGTCGGGCGGGATGCCAGCCGGATTGCCGATGAGGTCATTACCCACCTGGTTGGATTAGTCGGGACCAGGGTCAAGGTTACCTTGGAAATCGAGGCCGAAATCCCCTCCGGCGCTCCGGACCATGTTGTCCGCACCGTCACCGAAAACAGCCGGACCCTAAAGTTTTCAAGCCAGGGGTTTGAAAAGGAATGATTATTTAAAAAGGACTATTATGACCCATCAAAAATTTCCTCAAAAAATGGAAGACCTCTCCCAACCCGAACTGGTGCAATGGCTCATGGAAGGGTTCCGCCGGACCATGATTCATTACGGCTGCTGGTTCAGGGAAACGGAATATCAATTGGGCATCGAAAGGGCCACGGAGATTGAAGGAGAGGCCGGTGATCTGGCCTGGGCCATCCTCCTCAAACGGATGGCCGGGCTTTTCGGTTTTGAGATTCAGGACGGGGTCCCTCTATCCCTGAAGCAGATGAGCAAAGAAAAATTATTGGAAGCCATTGACACGACCGCTGTCAACTGGCTGGCCGACGACGGGGTCTGGTTTCAAACCGTGGAAAGACAATACGGCATGGATACGGCCAAGCGCTGTAACGACACGGCCTGGTCCCGTTTTTCTCCTTATGAGGCCTATCGTATTAAACATCTCCTGGGGCTGCAGGAATCGCCCGGACTTGAAGGACTGAAGATCGCTCTGGGTTTTCGTATGTATGCCCGCATCAACCGCCAGTCGATTGAGGATGTCAACGAAGGGGAATTTATTTTCCGTATGAACGACTGCCGGGTACAATCGGCCCGCAAACGGAAAGGATTGGCAGATTACCCTTGCAAATCGGTAGGGATGGTGGAATATCCTTTTTTCGCCTCGGCTATTGACC
>JBFMBU010000197.1:0-18744 GCA_040755035.1 Thermodesulfobacteriota bacterium | reverse complement strand
CCCCCCCCCCGGGGTGCATCGGGTTTCTTTGTCCGGGCCGGGCCCCCCAAAAAAAACCACGACCCATTCCCCGACCGTTTTTTCCTGAAAAGGACGCAGGAATTTGGTTTTTAAAAAACCGGCCAGAGAAGGGGCCAGATTTTTTCCCACAATAAAAAGGGGCTGCTCAAGCAGTTGCACCGGTCCTTCCCACCTGATTTCAGCAGCAGGTTTTTTCAGCCCAATTTCGCTGGATAAGCCTATTTGGGATTTCAGCCACGGGTTAGTATAAATTGTTGAAAGAGGAGATTGATCCAGACTGGAGACTATTGCTTTAGCCCTCCAGGTGGATGGTTCTTTCTTGGGCCGTCCTTGAAACACAAAACATTCTGCTATGGACCAATAAAAAGCGGGATCCTTTCCCAGCTGGGTAAACCGTATAAAACGTCCCGGTTGAGGGGGAAAAATCAAATCAACACGGCCGTTCTCGAGGCGATGAAAGGGATGGGGTCCGGACCAGAACAACGACCCCCACAAAGAAGGGACTTCCCTGACCTGCCGCCATTTCTGTCCATCATCGGAGATCTCCATTCGAAGCCCGCGGGGCAGGTCTTCCATTTTGCCGGATAAAAGAGTGATCTGCCCCAGATCAGGAACGATTCGCCCCAGATCAATGCGGAGTGAAATCCCCGGACTCTGGAGGGCGCCGGAAGACCAGCGGGTCCGGAGGTCCCGGTCGAACAGGGCCGTTCCGTTAATTCCACCCCGAGGATCAACGGCACTCAGGGGAAAAGGGAAAATTTCGATATAATCAAATTGAGGCGGGGAAAAACGATAATAGACACTATGCCCGAAGGCCTGTCCCTTTTCATAAGTCCCCCCGATGCTTTTCAGAGTTGCTTCAAAATCAGGATTGTCCCCGGGAAAGATAAAGGCCGCACCCGGATCGCTGTCGATCAGGCTGGCATATTTGGGGTACCGGTCACCCACAGGAGCGGCAAAAATAATTTCCTCCCGGGAATCAAAAGTTAATCGGACCGAGGTCCAATAATCCTGGCAATAGAGTCTGTTGAGTCCTTTTCCCTTGAGATAGGACAACAAGCCTTGATCGTGTTCCCTGGCCTGCCGGAACTGGTTCATCTGCGGATCCGAAAAGAGGGGACTTCGGCTTAACGTTCCATAAACATTGGCAAACAGATGCGCAGCGGCGAAAAGAAACGCCAGAGCCAGTGAAACCGTCCTCAATTTCCGGACTAACAGGGCAAAAAAGACAGGAAGGACCGAAAAGACCGGCATCAGGTAGCGGCTGGTATGGGCGGCAGCAAAGCCGCTGAAGGAAAAAATGAGGGGAAACATGAATATAAACAAAATGAGCAGGAAAGGTCCTTGCCTGATTTCAGCCTTTCTTTTCCCCGGATCCAGGAGATTTTTTATTTCTTCGATTAGCAGAAAGAGGAAGAAAACTAAATAAATCAGGTACAGAGCAGAAAAGAAATAGGGAATAATGAATTTTTCCGTTTCGTTGTTTCGCAGTCCTAAAATCTCAGGGAAACGAATTAGGAAAAAATCCTTCAAAGAGGTCCAGAGGGCTTCACCGCCCCCCGAGGTCTCCATTAAATAATGCCAGGTGGCCAAGGGTTGGACCCAGTTATGCGTCCAAAGGGGCAACCCTCCCAGGATCAGACCAACCACCAGAAAAAAAACAGGCCGTCTTACCCAGAACCAGCGGTCATTCAGAAGAAAAAAAAGAAACAGGGGGGGCAAATAATAGATCAGCAGAAAATGGGTCCATACTCCCAGCCCGCCCAATAGACCCAAAAACAGAAAATGCCTTTCTCTGGAAAGATCCGATCCCATCGCTCTAAGACCCATAATAAAAACGAGGGTCCCGAAAAGAGGAATCTCAATATAAGCGCTTCGGGCCAGGACCGAATGGAAAATGAGGTAATAGGAAGAAAGCGCCGCGAACAAGGCCGATATAAGGGCGGTCTTTCGGTTGAATATAATCCGGGCCAAAAAATAGATGCATACTATAAAAAATAGAGACTGGAGTCCTATAGCCGTGTTTAAGGTAAAACGGGAGATTCCCAAAAAGAAAAAAACAGTCGAGATCAGGTAGGCTTCAATGCTTCCGCAATAATCCTGTCCGTAAAAAAAGAAGGGGAATTCTCCCCCCAGGATGTGACGGGCCATCAGGCCGTTGATAGCCTGATCGGAATCCATAAAAGGGGTCAATAGAAAAATAAAACGCAGGCCCGCCCCCAGTAGAATAATCCCGAAAAGCAAATAAAAGTCGGAGATTCTCGCGCTTTTCATCGGCCGATTATTTTTCCCAGATGCTTGGACATGATCCCCCAACGCCAGGCAAACTCGGCCTGATAGTCCCGGGAGAGATGCAAGGAGGTAATAGTCGGATTATTGGGGGTTTCGGTTTCCAGCCTGAATTCCAGACGAACCGGACCCTGCTGAAGATGAAGGGGAACCACCAGTTTTTCCTGCCCTGGTTCAAGTTTTATTTGGTCCAATTGCTTAACTGAAGTATTGGCTTGAACGGCGATAATCCTCAATTCGCCTCCCCCTGATTTAAGGACTCCGTTCTGCTTAACATTGAGATCGGCCTTGATAAAACCCGGAAGAAAGGATTGGGGCATCCAGACATGAAAAAGGTTTTCCTCGGATAACAGGGCCGGTTTTGGCTCCCTTAGATCCAATTCCCCCCGGTCTCCGGAACGAATAGGCCAATAGACATCTTCGACAGAAAGGTCGGCCAGGGTAGCCTGGGCCAGGTCCTTTAACAAAGGGAGGATAGGGTCCTGACCGGCGGTCAATCGATGATAACGGTCCAAAAAGACCTTCCCGCTTTCCCCCAGGTCAATGATCACCTCTTCAGCCTCCTTGTTTTTGCCTTGAGCCGCCAGGGCCGTGGCATACCATAAAACCGCTTCGGAAGGAAATCCCTTCTTTATACCGCTTCGGCGGAAGATATTTTCAATTTCCGCCCAGGCGCCGTATCGGGCCAGTAAGGGGAACATCTGTACGGGATCGGGGTAAAGGCCCAACCAAAGGCCCTGCCGACCCTTTATTGGGGAAAGGGAGACCCTGTAGCTTCGGGGAAACCAGGGGAATATCCTCCGGATAGGGGTTATGGTTCCGCTGTTCAGGCCGGCCGGATCGGCCTTAACCGGAAACCCAAGAGACGGACCAAAGGAGATACTGGCTTGACCTTGCCCCAGGACGGCATAGGCAACAGTCGGCAGCCTCTGTTGGGAAAAAATATCCCGGTCTTGAAGGGAAGCGGTATCGGAAAGCAGATCCAAGGGCTGTCGCTTAGCAGAGGGAGTGTCTATGAACGCCGGATCTCCTGGTCGGACCCGGACATGGGGTAAAATAACAGCCGGTGGGCCCTGGCTTTGGGTGAGACGGAAAAAGGTGATTTCCGGGTTTTCAAAATAGGTGTTTCTCAGGTCAATGACCTGAAGGGCTTGAAAAGAATGGCCGGAAACTGGGGGGTCCCACCAGGCCCGTTCGACAACAGCGGTTGGGGTCCCCGGTACTTCCCGAATGGATTTTTCTTTTACTAGATCTTTGAATGGAGTCCCGATCAGGTTCAGACCGGCATCCACCGGCACCCACTTGGCCCCGCTGATGTTGGTATCGAAGTAAAGGCTTGTTCCGGGTTCGACATGCTCTAGGACCCATTGCCTGGCCAACTGGCGCGTATCCGGAAAACGGGCCAGCAGGGCCTCCCTCATGGCCAGGGAACCTTGAAATAGGAAAAAAAAGGAAAGGACCAGGAACAGGATCATCCGATGAAGGGAGGTTTTTCCCCATCGCTTCCAGAAATGGACGACCAGAACCGCAATGGATACGGCCAGATAAGGGGTAAAATTGACCAGATCCCACTCCCTCAGGTAGGTCAAGGCAAAGCCTACTAATGAAAAGGCCGCCGTTAGCGGGAGCAAAAAAAACAGGTCCATTTTTTGATGACGCTTTACCAGAAGGGCGATCCCCCCCAGACTTAACAGGATCCAGGGGAGCTGAAAGCGATGGTTCAACCCTTGCCAGAGATAGAGCAGTCCCGGCCAAACTTGTCCGGAATGAGCCCCCGGGGTCCTGACGTAGAATTCATCAATGGTTTCCGTTACCGTGTTCTGCCACCAGCCGGAGGGATCGACCCAAAGATAGGGAGAGCCCAATACGATTCCCAAACATAAGCCGAATACAACCAATCCTGTCTTTTTTACTTTCCCCGGGCCTGAAAAGGGAATGGCTGCCAAGGCGGCCAGGATGATATAACCCCCGTACATTTTAGTAGCCAGGGCTAATCCGGCAAAAAGCCCGGCCAGTAAACCATCCCGCCCTTTTCCGTACGACAGGATACGACTGGCAAAATAAAAACTGACGCTCACCCAGAAAAATTGAGGGACCTCACCCATCTCCTGCCGGGAATAGGTCATATGAATCGGGTCACAGGCCAAGAGAAAGGCAGCGATGATCCCGGTCCAGGGCCCCCAAAGATTCCGGCAGAAGAGAAAAACAAATAAGATGATGGCCGCGGAAAGCAGACTTTGGATCGCTCGGACCGTGACATTATAAGGAAAAAATTCTTTGCGGGTTTCATGACTGAGAACGGGCACCGGATCGCTGTCGCCGATCAGGGATTTCCAGAGGCGAATGGCCCCGGCATATACATACATATGGCCTACGGGATAGCGGCTGGGCGGAACCAGATTGCCGTCGACAAAATCAGGAATCAGGGTTAATTGCTTGGGGGTGTCACAATGAATGATATAATCCGGCAGTCCATGGGTCAATCCGCTGAAACGAAGAAACAACCCCAGCATCAAAATCGGAACCAGTAAACCCAGGCTTAGGCGTCGTTCCGATGCTTCCTCGGAGATACGGCTGACCCAACGATTAAAATAATCCACCGTCAGGGTAAAGATCAGCCATAAAATCAACAGAATCCATAACAGATCCTGGCGGGCCCAGAAATCCCACACCGGCCAATTCACCAGAGCTGTCATTAACAGACCCCATCCTGACGGACGCAGAGAATCCCCCCTTGGTATCAACCTGAGCAGGGAAAGACCCTTGCCCAGACTCCAACTCAGCAGCCAGCCCAGGAAGCCCCCGACGATGAAACCGCTGACAATTCTTAACCAGGGTAATTCCCAGGAGCTGAAAGCCAGATAATGGAGTTGGGTCAGGAGCCCTAATAAAACGCCGCCGATACTCCCGGGGATTAAACCGGGTTGGAAACTGATTTTTCGCCTTGTCTTTTGATCAGACTTTTGGTCCATCCTGTCGGCCTTTTCGTGGTAAAGGAAAAATTTTTTTGGTTTCGGATTTATTCTCTTGTTAAACGGAAATTGAAAAGAACCGTTTTATCTTCCTTTACCAGAAATTGGGATTGGAATGGTAGAAACCCCTTTACCACCGCTTTGAGCCCATAGGGGCCTCCAGGGGTAAGATTCAATCGGGACAGGTTAAAATAACCCAGATTATCGGTTTGAGATTCCGCTAATAACTTCCCGTCTTTATAGGCCCCTACTTTGACCCGGGCTAATCCATTCCCGCTTTGACCGTCCTCTATCCTCCCCCCGACGGCGTAAAAAAAATCCCGGAGAATGGATAGATACCGCTCCCCATACCCTCGATAGAGATAACCCTGGGTATATTCGTTTCTACTCGGACTGTGATCTTCCCGGGTCTCTCCCCCCTCCCGAACCGGTTCCACCTGGGTGCCTTCATTCCATTCATTAAAAGAGGTAATCAGCACCATGGGCAATACCGGATCAATAAAAGGCAGTACCGTCCGCTTCAAGGCCTGGGCGAAGAAGGACCCTTCCTCGCCGCCGGATTCGTACTGACGAGGAATCACCGGGTGTTTTTCCGATAGACGGACCCCGCGATCGTTGTAGCCTGGGATGGCCGAGGGAATGAGCCTGACCTTTTGCCCCCCGGCCGAGCGATAGGCCAGAAAAAGATCATGAACCTCAGAAAGAAAGGTGCTGGAAATGCCGTATCCCATTTGTTTGGGCTTGGCCCAGTTGTAGAGATTATAAGCGGTAACGGCATCAAAAAGCCCCACCCGTTCTTTAAACGGACTGGTGGAGGGTGGAAGGGGCTTGGGACGCATGACATACCAGAACAACTCATCCCCTATGAGAAAAAGGTCAAACCCCAGGGATTGAAGTTCTTTTCGCAGACCTTTAATGACGTTTTCATAGTCACCGACGAAGGTGCGGGTCAGATAAAGGATCACCACCGGCCGTCCTTGAATTTTCAAGTAGGAGGGATGGGAAAAATAAGTCCGGGCCAGATACCTGAAATCGGCGGAAAGCCTTCGAGCCTTTTCCGGGGTTAAATCGATCCGGTCCTCTTCCAAACCCAGCCCACCGGATTCATAGAAAATACAAAATTTGATATCGCCGATATTTTTTGCCTGAAAAATTCTGTCCCGGATGATCCGGTCCAGTTCCGGCTGATCCGGCCACCAGCTTATAGCCCAGAAATCGATCCCGAATCGGGAGGACCAGGAGATATGCTGTTCAATGGTCTTTAAATCCGAGGAGTCATACTGACCCAAAACCGGTAATTGCTGGGGAAGCAGTCGGCCGTTGATATACCCTTCCCGCCAATTGCCCGGATACCAGAGATAATAATAGGCGCCGACCAGATATTTATCGGACCATCGGGGTTGGATGGGAACGGAAGCGGTCGGGGATTCGGAACAACCGCTCCCTGCCAGTCCCGACCAGCCCAAAAAAAGGAGGAGTAAAAAACAGCCGATTTTTTCCCAGGTTATCAACGAAGGAGACCCGCCTTAGAATAGATCCATGGATAAAAGGTAAAATAAAAAAATCAATGGCGTTAAAAACATAGGAACCAGATTAAGCCGCCTTCCTTCTTTTGTAAAGATCAAAAAATTGAAAGTCAACAACCCTAAAGTGGCCCTGGCATAGGACCAGGGTTCGACCCAGATCAGATGATTAAAACAGACGGCCATCCAGGCGTATCCCAGGAGAGTCAGGCTCAGGGGAGTGATTTTCCTGAATATTTCAAAAAAGGCCAAAAGGACAATCCATCCCACAGATAAGATATAAAGGATTTCGGCTATTTTTTCATAATGCAGTCCTCCCCGGGTCAGCGTGACACCTTTTTCCACCAATCCCCAAAAGGGAAGACCGAAATTCTGGGTGCCTCCGATAAAGGAAAACAAACCGAATTTTGAATAAATATAAACCTGCCAAAGGAAATAGACCACTGGAGGTAAACAGATAAAGAGGGATTTTAGAAAATCCTTCTTTCCCAGGTAATATAAAAAGAAAGCTAAGCTTACTAAAAGGGTGGTTTCCTGGGTCAGGGCTCCCAGAGACAAAAACAGGCCCTGAGGGACTATTTTTCCTTTAAAATGGAAAAATACGGCCAAGAGGATGAAAGCCATGGCCAAAGGTTCTGGGAGGCTCCGTAACAGACAAAGCAGAAACCCCAAAAAACCTGCGAATAACAGGGTGTACCAGGGACTATGGCCGAATTCCCTTAACATGAGGAGGACCACCCAGACCCCCAGCAAAACCGCCGCAAGATTTACCGCCACCATCATCCAGGGAATAAGCCCCGGACGGCCAAGGGAAAAGGCCCAAACCGCCAAGGGGTAAACGATCCGTTGATAGCGATAAGCAGGAAAGTCTATATGGTCGTACGTTCCTCCCTGAATAAACGGATCATGGGCGATGTAATAGTAGTACTGACCGTCATACCCTACGCTGTTCTGATGGATAAGGGTTTTTTTCGTCCAGATCTGGGGGGCCTTAAAATAATCCCCGATGACCATGAATCCGGTGATGTTTTTATCAAATTTCAGGGCGTATAAATAAAGAATGGAAAGGAAAGCCGTGATCACCAGCAGGAGAATGAAAAAGTTTTTCCCGCAACCGACGCTGAATAGTGATTTTTTAATAAAGCCATACTGGGATGGATGAGAATAATTTAATGTGGTCATATCGACCGCAGTGCTTACTTTCTACCGGTAAGGAGCAGATTCAAATACATTTGAACGCCCATTCTGAAAACCTTAGCGTTGAAAGAGCTTGTGGAGAATTCGTAGGTGATGGGCACTTCACCGAGGGAAAGACCGTTTCTGGCGATTAAGGCCAAGGATTCGGTGTGGAAATCAAAGGCCTTGGCTTTCATCTCCCGCTTCAATAAAAGCTCCAGCGCAGGGCGCGAAAACCGACGATAACCCGAGGTGGCATCCCGCAGCCACGGTCCGGAAAAACGCTTTCCTTTAGGCCGCAAGGCCAGGTTCATCAGAACGGTGGCTGTCCGGCTGATAAAACGCCGGTACAGGGGTACGTTTTCTGTTTTAGTCCGCACCCCGATGACCAGATCACATTCCGGATAATCCAGGAAGAGGGGCAGTTCCTCAGGTTTATGAGTAAGCCCGGCATCCATAGTGACAACGTAAGAAAACCCGCGGTCTAATGCATATTGCATCCCATCCAAGGTGGCCCGGGGGATGTGGGTATTTTTTTCATGGGTGATACAGGTTACCCCCTCAAAAGAGCGGATTATCGATTCGGTCCTATCCTTGCTGGCGTCATTGACCACGCAGATATCGGCATAAGGCAGGGTCCTTCGAATCAACTCCCCGATGGTCTCTTCTTCGTTATAGGCAGGAATAACCACCATCACATCTTTACGTTTTTGCATCAGCGGCAACCCCCATAAAAGTTTTATATAATAACGCCTCCATATTGTCAATCCCTTGTTTTCATTAAAAAATAAAAAAGAAGGACCGACTCGACCTTCAGGGTTCACCTACCTAAATGTCAACCGGATCACCTCTCCCACTATACTTGACAAAGGGATGGGACAGGTCTAACGACCCTTTCTCTTTTTGTATTTATCCCGAAAAATTTCGAAGCATTGACAGGCCCGGTTTTCCAGGCGGGCCAGGAAGGGACGGGCCCAACGGATGTTTCTCCGAGACCCCGTAGGTCCCCAGATCCGTTGTTCGATCTGTTTTTTTACATCCAGAACCATAAAAAATTCAGCGTGGTGCAAGGTAGATTGGAGTTCATTGATATCAATACAGGGATCTTTTCCCCCTTCTTTGTAGGAATGAATAGTTTCCTGCAATCCCATAAAAAGTTTCCATTTTTTGTAATAGGACAACCCGGAAGTTGATAACTTCTTCAATCGGCGTCTGCCTTCCGGCCGGTCCAAATGAAATAGAAAAAAACTTCTTCTGGCATAAAACAGATGTTCGTCGAAATATTGGTGTAATTCCCTTTCCAGATCTTCGGCCCGGACCAATCCGTGACGCTCGAATTGGGTTTGCCACCATTCGCTATGAGCCCAAACCAGGTGGCCTTGAGCGGGAATAATCGGATCGATTGATTCGGCATTCAAATAAGAAAAGGGCAAACGACTGTCGAAGTTGTAACGGTTTTCTTCCACCTCCAAAGGAAATATTTCACCAAAGACCCGGTCCTCCCCGAAAGCGGGGATGGTGAAAAAGAAGAAAGCGTCTTTTTCAGCCAGGGCTACCAGGGCATCGATATAATCGTCAAGTCGCCGGGGGAGAAGGTGTTCCCAGAAATCAAAGGCACAGAAGGTGTCATATTTTTCGTTATCGGAGAGAAGGCTCGTGCAAACTTCCTGAACATCCCCGCAATCCACCTTGCCGGTCAAATCAGGCCAAATTTTGGATAAGATATCCCGGCTGTATTCGATTCCCCGGACCTCGGTTTTCTTGTCCAACCCCAGCAGAAAAAGGACGTCGCCTCTCCCACAACCGAGTTCCAAAAGACGCTTGGGTTTTAAAACCCTCAGTAAAGCCGTCAAGTGAAAGGCGTCAAACTTGACCCGGTCTTCCTGATAATGAATATGTTCCTGGAAATAGGCGTTATCATAATAGTCGGTGCGGATTATATTTTGTAAAAGCGTTTCATAATCCTTATCCCCTTCAATCTGAATGAGCTCTACAGCCCGGCCGTCATTGAAGCCTTTGCCGTCGGAAAGATAATGTGAAGGGATGATCCGCATGATGGGCTTCTTTTATCTGTCCTCTTGTCTTATTTTTTCTTTTTGAAGAAATTTGATTCGTTATAACCGATGATCGTCGTCAATTTTTAATATCTGTACGGATTGACTTTTATAAACCGATCGAAAATTTTTTGCAAATAGTGTTGCCTCAGCTCCGTTTTTTTGAATGAAAGTGACTTCATCGGGACCCAAAAAAATATAATCGACCCGATATTTCCGGACAAAATCCTTTTGGGTTTCCGGGTTGGAATTTTTATAAAACCCGATAACCTCTCTGGCCCTTTTGTGAATTTTTTCGAGAGATTCGTATCGGTCCAGGTGAAATTGCCAACCGAAAACCACTTTCCGCTCTCCCAGGCCTTCTATGCAGTCAATGGAAAATTTGGACTCCGGAAAGATAACGAAGGTGCTGTTTTCATCAGTAGTTGCCCGGATAAATTCTCCGGCGGCCTTCTGTTCCGGTTCCAAGAAGCCCACCCAACTGGTTTTTAGCCGAAAAGCGACTTGAGAGACAAAAGGGGGTGTTATCATCGTTAGGACCAGGGTAATTATCAAGATACGAAGCAGAAAAGGGCTTTTTCTAAAGGCCGCCAATCCCACGGCGCCGAGGAGGGAGAGATAGATTATCCCGGGAAAGACCACATGGGAGTGATGGTTGATTCCGCCTCGCCCGAAAATTAAAAGAAAGGCAAAGGTCAATGCAAAAGGGAGGATCCAGAAACGGGCCTCCCGGGAAACTATTGACGCCCAGGCGGCTAAAAAAATAACCAGACCGTTATGCCACCCCCAATGTCTCAAGGCATCGATAATACTTTTTTTATCAAATTGAAACTGATAGATCGGGGAAGATGGCGTCAGGGGGCGGGTATAGAAAAAAAAGGTGAGAAAATAGGGGAAGAAAGCAAAATAAAACAACAGCAACCAGGGATCAAACCGTTTCCTTGCCCATTGGAAAAGTAGCCAGCAGGAAAAACCGAGCATGAAACCCAGATAATAAGCGGGATGAAAAAAGCAACCGGCAGCGCAGGTCCCCCAAGAAAACCAATAATCTTTGGGTTGTTGTTCCTGATGATAACGGATGAGGAAAAACCAGGAGAAAAGAAACGGGACCATACTGGGCAAGAGATACCACCCTCCCCAAAGCAAGGAGAACCCGGAAAATATCTGTAAATCAAGCCAACTGTCATAGGCAACAAAGGGTCTCCACCCCAGCCCTTGGATTCCATGTAAAATCCAGGCAGATTCTCTACCCAGGGCCAGGAAAAGGATGGCCCCTAATCCCGCCCCTTTGCTTTTGGTGGCCTGAAGAATAATCATGTAGGCCAATCCCAAAAAGATAAAACCCATCATGGGCGGCACAAGGTCAAAGATTTTCCATAGGCTATTACCCCCCAGCCGATGGATAAGGGCGTAATTAAAATAAAAGAACCAGGGATACTTTAAGGTTAGGGAAGAGGCCTCCGGATCATGGGGAGGCATATTGCGGGAAAGTTCCTTGACGATCCCGAAAAGGTAGGTCCAGTCGTCGCAATAGGGACCGGATTTAGTGATATCCAAATAAACGAAAACCCAGGCGCAAATCAGCATCAGCAAAGGAAACAAAAGGGGACTGTGGTTTTTTTCCGGGTATCCCTTGCGCTCTTTTCCTTTAGACGACCAGATGAAGCCCAAAACAAAAAGATCAAGAGATACTATCAGGAGAAAGGTATTCACTTTTTGGAAAATAATGCAGCCCGGCAGGGTAATGAAGGGTGAAAGCAAAAAGCTGAGGCCTAAGGCGCCGACGACAGCGAACAACGGGTTTTTCCAGAGGGAATACCTTTCAACCAATACATATCCGGGCAAAAAAAAGACCAGAAACAGGGCAGCCAAAAACCGGATCGGAGGAAGAAACAAGCCCAGATTGGCGGAAAAAAGAAGAAGGAGATAAAAGGGAATGGGCTGTGCAAGAGAGATCATCTTTATTAGCCAATGCCTATAGGTTTCGCTGTTCCCTGCCGGGCGCGGTTTTATGCCGCGGATCCGTTGCTGTTTGGTTTATTGACCGGGAAAAGGATGGGATACAGCAACAGAGGCAGGGTAAAAAAGACCCAGTACTGGGCGATCTTAAAAAAAAGAAAAGCGGTCCAGAGAAGACCGGCGCTGACTCGGCCCCAGGGATTGGGTAACAGGGGCAAGGGACTGCGGGTCCCCTCGGGGGTGACCCAAAACAGATCCAGATAGGCCTCCCCCATTTGGTTCTCATATCTCAGCTCTATACTTTGCAAGCCCTTGTCCATATGAATTAGGTTCATCTTTGTTTCACGGGAATGCAGTCCGCCGTTATCCAGGATTTTATCTCCTTTCAACCGTATCCAGGAGCCGTCATCGGATTCGCTCCCCACCCAGTAGAACCCGGCTCGTTCCACATCCAAAAGGCCGTATAGTTTAAGGGTAAAACGGTCATGGTCAAACCGGGGATCGGAGGTCCTGGTTAAAGGAAAGCGTATGTCCTTAACGGTTTTCCGTTCAAGGGCTTCTTTTTTCCTTATAGTTAGAATCCCCGAGAGACCGGAAGGTTCCCGCCTGACCACCTGATAACCTTGCCGGTTCAATGCCGATGCAATCAGTGGGAGAATCTCAGAAATGGACCAGCAGATCACTGGAACGGTTATTGCCAGAACAATCCACAGTCGCTTTTTTTTCGGCAGACGGATCTTCATCATAATTCCCCCCTATCAACCTTTACTATTTCAATCCTCGGACTTTTAAAAACCGTCCGGTAGGCGCCGACAAATTTGCTGACATCCACGTCATGTTGTTTCATATAAGCAATTTCATCCGGACCCAAAAAAATATAATCGGCCTTATTTTTTTTTAAAAATGCATATCGGAAAGGAGAATGGCCTGACACAAAAAAATCGACGACCTCATAAACCTTCTTATAAAGAAAATCAACGGTTTCATATCGGCTCAAGTGAAAGAACCAACCGAAAACAATTTTCCGTTCTCCCAAACCTTCCACACAAACAGCCGAATATCTCGAATCGGGCAAAATAACAAAGGTGCTATTCTTGTCGGAGTACAATCGAATGTACTCTCCGGCCGCCCTTTGCTCCATGTCCAAGGCACCTTCCCATCCTATGCTCAGGCGGTGAGAAACATGCGAATAAAAAGGCACGGTGATGACGACAACAGTCAGAAAATAAACCAAAACCCGAAAGAATAAAGGAATTCTTTTTAGGGTCGTGAGCCCTACAGCGCTGACCAGGGATAGGTACACGAGGCAGGGGAAGATGAAATGAGAAAGATGATTGATTTTGCTTCTCCCGAAAACTGAAAAAAAAACAAAGGGCCCGGCAAAAGGAAGCAGCCAAAGTCGGACTTCACGGGAAACGAATAGCGCCCAAAGAAAAAAAGGAATGACGATGGCGTTGTATCTTAAGAACTCCCAGATTGCATCGAGGAAATCTTTTTTCGTGGCAAAAAATTGAAAAAAAGGATCAGAGGGGATTCCTGGTTGAAAATACAGAAAAAAGGTAACATAATATGGAATAAAGGAAAAATAAAACAACAACAACCAGAGGTCAAATTTTTTGGTTAGCCACTGAAAAACCAGCCAGCAGGAAAAGCCGATCAAGAAACCGAGATAATAGGCTGGATGAAAAAAACAACTGGCCGCGCAGATCCCCAGGGAGAACCAGTAGTCTTTCTTCTGCGATTCCTGTTCATAACGGACCAAGAAAAACCAGGCCATAAGCGGGGGGATCATACTGGGCAACAGATACCATCCCCAGAGCAGGGAATAACCGGTAAAGGTCAGCAACTCGGCCCACCCGGGATCGAGATGATATCCGGGGCTCCATCCCAATCCAAGAAATCCCCTGAAAATCCACTCCGTTTCCCTTCCTACAGCCAAAAACAGGATGGCCCACAATCCGGCCATTCTGTTTTTGGTGGCCTGAAAAAGAATCATATAAACCACCCCTAAAAAAATAAAACTTAACAGGGTCGGCATAAATTCCAGAACCTTCCAGGCCGATACCCCCCCAAGGCGGTGAATCAGGGCGAAAAAAAAGTAAGAGACCCAGGGGTATTTCAGGAGCAGAAAGGAGGCTTCCGGGTCCCGGGGAGGCATATTCCGGGAAAGCTCTTTGACGACCCCGAAAAGATAGGTCCAATCCTCTGAATAGGGCCCCAGTTTGGTAAAGTCCATATAAACAAAAACCCAACCACAAACCAACAGCAGTAATGGGAACAAAAAGGGACTATGATGGTCCTCTCCGTATGGATTCCTCTCCCGGCCCTTCAATAAAAACAACATCCCTATTAGATATAGATCAAGGGAAAGCGTAAGGATAAGGGAATTTACTTTTTGAAAAAGGATACATCCCGGAAGGGTGATAAAGGGAGCCAGCAAAAAGCTTAAGCCCACGGAGCCGATAGCCGCAAACAACGGGTCCTTCCACAACGAAGTCCTTTCCACCAGGAAATATCCGGGCAGGAAACAAATCAGAAACACCGCTGCCGGGAAGCGCAGGGGGGGCAGCAGCAAACCGATGTTGGCGGATAAAATCAGTATCGGATAATAGTATGCTGGTTTTATTCGGGTCATGGAAACGAGTAATTGTATTATTAAAAAACTAAAGGTCTGTTTTCAACACCTCGATATTTTCGTGTTTGAAAACCGCGATGAAGTCCTTTTTAAAAGTCTCAATATTTTGGCCGTTGGTCGTCAGTAGATCCCGTTCCTCCGGTCCCAGGAAAACATAGTGAATCTTATATCTTTTCAAAAAATCTATTCGCCATTGACGATCGGTGGTTTTAAAGAAATGTTTTATTTCCCTGTCCCACTTTTTAATGGAAGCCTTGGATTCATAGCGGTCCAAGTGATAGTGATAACCCAGAATAACCTTTCGTTCTCCCAAACCGATGATGGTGGTCAAGGCCAGAGTCGATTCCGGCAAAGAGACAAAAGCGCTGTTCGGATCCGTCGTGTTGCGAATAAATGCTCCGACGGTTCTTTGTTCCTGTTCAACAATGCCTTCCCATCCTGTACGTATCCTGGAGGAAACCTCTTGAATAAAGGGGGGTAGAATAATGATCAACACCAAGCCATAGACGGTTGTTCTGATCCAGGGGTTGATTTTTTTTAGATAAGCCAGACCGATAGCGCTCAGCAAAGTCAGATACAGACTGTTTTGCAGGGCGAAATGGGCAGCATGATTGACTAACCCCCCGCCGAAGAGACAGAGAAGAGCAAACAACAGGGAAAAGGGAAGAAACCACCTCCGGGCTGCTGGAGAAACCACCGCTGCCAGCAACCCGAAGGGCATAGCAATTCCATCAAAGAAGAGATAAAACCAAAAGAGTTTTATCAAGGCCGCCTTTTCCAGAAAGAAACGGTACAAGGGATCCTCGGGCAGGTGGGGTCGCAGGAAAAGAAAAAAGGTCAGGGAAAAAGGGATGAAGGTCAAATAAAAAAGCAGAAGCCTGATCCTGAATTCCTTTTTTATCAAAAGGAAAACGAGCAAAATAGAAAGGCCGCCCAAAAAACCAAAATAATATATGGGGTGAAAAAAAGGGCTGATCGAAGTGGCTCCCAGAGACAACCATAAATCTTTCCTGCGATGTTCCTGGAAATGACGGATCAAAAAATAAAAGGCCGCCAAGGGAGGGATCAAGCCGGGTAGAGAGTACCAACCCCAGAGTAAGGAATAGCCGGTGATAGCCTGAACGTATTCATAGGACATATGGTCATAATACCCCGGAACCCATCCCAAACCTTGAAACCCTCGGATTATCCATTCCGAATGCCGCCCGACGGCGAAAAGGACAATGGCCCAAAATCCGGCCGCACGGTTTTTGGTGGCCTGAAAAAGGACCATATAGACCAGGCCCATAAAGATAAAACTGGAATATACAGAAGCCCATTCAAAGACCTTCCAGACCGAGAGATCACCCAGCCGGTGCAGGATGGCATAGAAAAACCAGAACCCCCACTGGTATCTTAAGGGCAGGAAGGAGGCCTCGGGGTCCAGAGGAGGCATATTCCGGGACAGTTCTTTGACGATCCCGAAGAGATAGGTCCAATCGGTGCAATATGGCCCCAACCCGGTAATATCCAGGTAAACCATGACCCAACCGCAAATCAGGATCATCAGGAGGGGCAGCCAGAGAGGGTGTTCCCTCTCATAATAATAGACCCGCTCCCTTCCTTTCCTCCGACAGAGCATCATGAAAAAAAATAAATTGAGAGAGACGGCAATTATCCAGGAATTGACCTGCCTGAAAAGAATACACCCCGGCAATACAATCAGGGGGGAGACCAGTAAACTTATTCCCAATGAGCCTACGGTTGCGAAAAAGGGGTCCTTCCAGATTTTCAACCTCTGGACCACCAGATATCCCGGCAGAAGCCCAACTAAAATCATTGCGGATAAAAATCGAAGAGGTTGGATCAAAAGCCCTAAGTCAGCGGAAAAAATCAAAAGCAGATAAAGACGGAGGGGAGGAAAAGGACGGATCATGGCTGGGGCCTCATACCTGTTCCGGCTTGTTTCTGTTCCCCGAAAATTTCCAATTCATGGATGGACCACCAATAATCCGGGTCATGTTCCGTTTGCTGAATTCGTAGAAACCGGACCTCAGTCGGAGGCAATCGAAAAACCGTTCTTTTCACCAGTCGGTTTTGAGCAAAAGCATATTCGGAATGCGGCGGGGTTTCCATCTCTTGCCATTTTTTCCCGTCAGAAGAAATGAAAACCTTAAGCACTCGAGGATAATCATTAAGGGAACCTCCAAAAAACAGAGAAAAACCCTGGACCGGGGAACAGATCCCCATATCCGCTTGAAAAAACATCCCCGGTTCCTGACCTTTTCCAGTGGTCCAGCGGGTCAAAGGGTTGCCGTCAACGGCCAAAGCGGCCGTTGACGCGTTATGACTGGCGCTTACGGTCCAATTTTTGGCCGGGAGGAGGGTTCCTCCATCGGCCGGAAACAATTTTTCTAATGAAACCGGGTGATTGCCCTTGCCGGCCTCCGGAGCGGTCCATAATTCCCCCAGCAACAAGGCCCGGCCAAAGAGGCGATAGGGCTCTTCCCAATCCGGGGCCTCCCGCGTGGATTGCATGATTTCCTGTATCACTGCGGTCCAATCAACCTGTTTCCTGCGGAACTTCATGGAAAGACGGGGTATCATGGGATGGGGTCCGGTGGGGTCGTCCATCCAACGAGCCAACAGGGATTCGGCCATTTCCAAATGGTGCCCGGCTTTCTCTGAATGTGATTGAAAATCTTCCCGGGCTTCATAAATAAAAAGCTCAGCCACCGTCCAAAACACCCTACTGGTCGCCTCACTATTTAAATCGATAATCCGGAGATATCGTCCCTTCTCCGTTGGGAAGACCATTTGAATAATCTGCTGTTGATCCAGACGGGGCCGTCCTTTTGACCAGACAAGTCCCGGGAGATAATCTCCGACCTCCTTCAGTGTTTTCCATTTAGTTCCATCCGCAGAGCATTCCACCTTGAAACGGAGTGGGCTCCCGAATTCAACGACACCGGGAAGGATGGAAACCCCTCCCAATCGCCTTTCCCGGCCCAGATCGATCCGTAACCAGTCTCCTGATTTGCCGGAACCACGCCAGGCGGTGAGAAGGTCCCTGTCCTTGAGCAGAAGAATCTGACCTTCATTATGACCGGAAGCCACCTCCCATTCTCCAGCCGGTATGGATTTTAAGGGACCGGGAGGTTGACTGAAATGGTAAAAATAGACATATTCGCCGATTTCTTTTTTTTCATAAGCGGCGCCCAGTAATTGCAGGGAATTCTCCAGGGTTTCCGGAAAAGGGACTCCTAATTTTCGGTGGGTCAGAAAAGCTGTTTCCCGCTCAGGAGCCTTAACAACCATCCTTAAATAATCATAGTTGCGGGTTCCAAAAAAATCGGCTCCGATTATTTTTTCCCGACTCTCAAAGGCAACGACCTGGGTAATCCGGTTATGCCCGTAACAATAGCGAATCCCGGTCTGTTTCAGGTCCTTGATCAAGGCCTCCACCGGGCGAAAGGGATGAGCCTTATCCTGATTAAAGTTAAGGATATTGGTCAAGAGATTAAAGCCTAAAAGGCAAATCAGGGGAATAAGACCCAGGGTCAGGTTTAAGCGGGACAAGGCCGTCAACCAGACGGCAACCAGAACGGACAAGGGAACAAAAAGGACCAGGAGATAACGGGTCAATCCCAGATCTTCCGCTGGTCCGGCCATCCGGATAAATAAAAAAGACCAAAACAGCAGCAAGATAAAATCAAGAGCATCCTTAAAAGGGGAGGCGCCGGAAAAGATTCGTTTCACCCAACGCAGGGGTATTATCAGGGCAAAAACAAAGACCGGCATAAAAAAAACCAGGACAACTCCCCGCTCCAGAAGGTCGGGGATCCATGCGGATACACTCTGTTCTCCCCAGAAAGACCCGGTCAACATCGGCACGATACCGGTAAATACTATGGAAAAATATCGAACCGAAGAAAACAATTCCCTCTCTCCCAGATGGATCAGGGTGTCAAAATTGTGCTGATAATTCCAAATCCAAAAAGGCATCGATCCCAAAACACACCCGCCAAGAGCAATCCAAGGCAGAGAGGACCGGATCAAGCGCGGTTTGAAACCGATCAAGCCTATGATGGCGGCCAGGACAAAAGGGAGAACCAACAGACTGGACCAGGCCCCTA
>JBFMBU010000196.1:0-2497 GCA_040755035.1 Thermodesulfobacteriota bacterium | reverse complement strand
CCCCTTCCCATGGCCTCAGTGACTACAATAACCTCGGCCATGCCCAAGCCCATGCCACCTTCCTCTTCCGAAAAAAGTATGGAAGTCCACCCCAACTCAGCCATCTTTTTCCAGAGGTCTTTGGAATAGCCCAGCAGATCCCCGTCGTCCCGATGTTTACGCATTCGGGAAACCGGGGAATGGTCCTTTATGAAATCCTTGGCCGCTTGGGCCAACATGGTCTGTTCTTCGTTAAGAACTAATTCCATGGTCATATCTCCTTATGAAATTTATTTAGGGTCCGAGGATTCAGGGATACAAGAGTTCAAGTGGATTTGCTTCAACATCTTCACTTGAATCCTTCACCCCTTGGCCCCTTGACGCCTTGGGATTCATTTTCAGGCCTTGTCGTTGCCTTGACAAAGGCAACCTAAGGTCCGGCTATAATGCAAAATTGAGGCTTTTTTTATTTATCCGGCAGTCCCAGAACCTGTTTGGCGATAATATTCAACTGGATTTCCGAGGTCCCGCCTTCCAGGGTGTTGCCGCGGGAACGGAGCCAAACCCGGCAAAGATCAAGCTCTCCGGGTTCAAAACCTTCTCCCTCCCAGCCCAGGCACTCCGGACCCAGAATGGAAAGCATCAGCTCCATTCTTCTCTGATTTAACTCTGTACCATAAACCTTGAAAATAGAGGTTTCCGGGCCGGGTCGATGACCGGCTTTAATGTTGTCATTGTTCCGTTGAACGGTCAGCAGAAAACAGGATTCATCCATCTGGTTCTGGGCCATCCGGTCGCGAAGAACCGGGTCGGCCACCTTCCCGTCAACCAGGCCGAAATAGTTACGGGCCGCTGCCTCCATGGGGTTTTTGCCCTTTTCCGGAGCGACCCGTCCACCGAAAGTATTGGCGATCATGGTTCGTTCGTGCCCCAAGAGGGCCTTGGCCACTTCCCAGCCGCCGTTGACCCGATTTAAAATGTTTTTCTGCGGCACCCGGACATCTTCAAAAAATACCTCACAGAAGGGGCTGCTGCCGCTGATCAGTTTAATGGGCCGGACCTCGACCCCTTTGGTCGACATATCGAGAAGCAGAAAGGTGATACCCACCTGTTTTTTAACCCCCGGATCGGTACGAACCAGTAAAAACATCCAGTCGGCCAAATCGCCATAGCTGGTCCAGATCTTTTGACCGTTGAGTATATAATCCTCCCCCTCAACCACGGCCTTGGTCTGGATATTAGCCAAATCCGACCCGGCATTGGGCTCGGAGTACCCCTGACACCAGCGGACCTCGCCCCGTACAATCTCCCCGATATATTTTTTCTTTTGCTCCTCGGTTCCGTACTGTAGCACGGTCGGTCCGATCATGGTGATCCCGAATCCGGTCAGGGGAGGTGGTAATTCCAGACGGGCCATCTCCTGGTTAAAAATTTTATTTTCCTCCTTATTGAGGCTTCCCCCACCGTATTCCTTAGGCCAAAAGGGAACGGTCCAACCTTTGGCGGCCATGATGTCCAACCATTCCTTAGCCTCAGGGAAGGGCAACGGGGTTTTTTTCCCTCCCCAATAGGCCAAGGCAGGGTCTTTAATCAAGCCCCGGATGGACTTGGGGGCGTTTTCCTCCAGCCAACTGCGCACAGACATTCTGAATTCTTCTAACTCACTCATAGTCTTACCTCTTAGTTCAGGCAGATGGGTTCACACCAGCCGATTTTTATTTACTTTCGATCCCTGTTATTGCCGTATTAAATTATCCCTCTCGGGTCTCTAAATATCTATTCGGGAATATAGGTAATTTGATCTTCTCTGTCAATTAAAAAACCCCGGGACCTTCCAAATTTTATAACCAAAAAATCGCACTATTAGCAGAAAATAAAGGTCTCCGGCCCGCCCGGTAATCCAAAACTTGAAGCAACATAAAAATGAAAGTAAGAGCAAATGGTCCGGCATTTATCCCCCTAGGTCAATTTACCCGCAGCGGATCTGGAACTTCCGACCTTACCTCCTTGGTTCCGGATGGTTCGGGTTGGTAAAGACGAATAAAAATTCTTGATTTTCAAAGCGGTTCGAATAATAGTAAAAAGAAACGCCTGTCGATCCAATCGACATCGTTATTCAAATTGTAAAGGAGAGTGTTTTATGGCACAAAGAGAAGTTGTTTTTGTCGACGGAGCCCGTACCGCCTTCGGGCGGTTAGGCGGAACCTTAAAAGATATCGGCGCCTCCAAATTAGGCGGTATCGGTATCAAGGGATTAGTAGAGAAGACCAATATTAAGGAAAAAGGGGTAAAGGTTGATTCCGTATTTTTAGGCAGCGCGGCTCACTGCTCTATCGCAATGAATCCGGCCCGTTGGGCCTTACTTGATGCCGGATTGGGTTATGAAACCACGGCCTCTTATATTGAGATGCAGTGCGGATCGGCCATCGATTCCATCAATCATGCCGCCTGGAAAATTCTGGCCAATCAGGCGGATGTGGTCATCGCCGGGGGCCTGGAGTCCTACAGCCAGATGACC
>JBFMBU010000195.1:0-7886 GCA_040755035.1 Thermodesulfobacteriota bacterium | reverse complement strand
TAGGGGCGGTCCAGATTTACAGTTCTTCGGTAGTGGTAGCGAACAGTGAGATCTCAGAGAACAAAGTGGGAATTTATATAAATGGAGCCTCACCGCAGATTTCGGCATGCAATATTTTGAATAATACAGGGCAGGGGATATACTTGGATGGAGCGAGTCCGACGATCAAAGACAGCATAATAAAGACGAACACACAGGATGGGATCAGGTGTACGAATGGATCCCTGCCGGTGATCGAGGGGAATACGTTTGACAGTAATGGGAATTATGGCGTGAATAATGTTGATCCGACAATTATCGTCATTGCTCAAAAAAATAATTGGGGCGATCCTTCCGGACCGTATGACCCTTCAGATGACAGGAGTACTGGAGGGTGGTATAACCCGAATGGGATTGGAGATAAAGTTACCGATCGCGTAAACTACTTCCCTTGGAACTCTCCAGACACCAATGCTCCGGTCATCACCATCATCAGCCACAGCAAAGGCCAGCACGTTACCACCTCCACCATCATCTTGAGCGGTACAGCTTCGGATGCTGCGCAGGGAGATAACGGAATCCAGCAAGTGATGGTAAATGGAGTAAGAGCCGATAACGATACGGTAACGGGCAGCGGCACGGCTAATTGGAGCAGGGCCTTAATCCTCAATGCAGGGGCTAATACGATAACCGTTATCGCCTATGACGACAGCAGCAATCATAACCAGAGAACCCAAACCTTAACCATCTATTACGATATCCCGGATACCACTGCTCCTTCATTAGCTATTACCAGCCACAGTAACGGCCAGCATGTGACTTCCCCCAATATTACCTTGAGCGGTACGGCTTCGGATTCCGGGAAAGGGGATAGTGGCATTCAGCAGGTTACGGTCAATGGGGTCCGGGCCAGTGGGGATACGGCTGTCGGCAGCGGTACGGCCAATTGGAGCAGGGCCATTACCCTCAATGGCGGGGCCAATACGATAACGGTCATCGCCTATGACGACAGCAGCAATCATAACCAGGCTACTCAAATAATCACAATTTATTTCGATCCGACCAATTCGGCTCCAAGTGTCACCACCGGGGCGGCCACCAAGGTAATCCCCCAATCGGCCACCTTGAACGGAACAATCAATCCCAACGGATTGGCCACGACCTATTATTTCCAATGGGGAGAATCAACGGCATATGGCCAGGTAACCGAAAGCCAATCGTTGGGGGCTGGATGGGACCCGCTGGCCGTATCAGCCGACCTGACCGGACTGAAAAGGAATACCCTCTATCACTTCCGGCTGGTGGCCACAAACAGTTTAGGGACTACCTCCGGAGAGGACCGGACCTTTGAAACCTCTGTCAAGTCGATGCCCTGGATGATGCTGCTGTTGGGGGGATAACGGCTGTTAGCCACATAATAAACGTTCCTTTCTTTCTTACCGGAACAAAGGATGTTCGTAACGTTAACAACGAACCAAGGAAATAATATCTTGTTGTTGGAAAAAATAAATGAGCTAAAACCAAAGGTGTTGTAGAGGGAGGTGCAATCTCGGAATCTATTCTATTCTCTCATCCACTCTTTGGCCAGGGTCACCGCCGAAACGGCGTCTTTGCCGTAGGCATCGGCGCCGGTGTAATTTCTTACTTGGTCGTCTGTGCTGCCCCCGCCGATCATGATCTTCACTTTATCCCTCAGCCCGGCTTCCTGCAGGGCTTCTATGGTCTGCTTCATTGAAGCATAGGCAGTAGTGATCAGGCAGCTCAAGCCGACCACTTGAGGCTGGTGCTGCTTAACCGCCTCAACAAATTTCTCGGGAGGGACGTCCACCCCCATATCAATCACTTCGAAGCCGTTGATGTCGAGCATAAATTCAACGATATCTTTGCCCAGGTCGTGGATGTCCCCGGCCACCGTACCAAAAACCACTTTGCCGATTTTTTCCTGCGCAGCAACAGCGCCCATTTTCGGCTTAACCACCAAGGTGATTTGTTTTAAAATTTCACCGCCCATCAATAATTCAGAGATAAAGTATTCCCCCTTTTCAAAACGCTGCCCAATAATATGCATGGCTTCCCGGCAGCGGTCCAGGATATCCATGGCCGGGATTCCCTGATCCAGTTCTTTGGTCACCAACTCCAGGGCTTGGGTTTCCTCCATTTTCACAATCGCTTCAATAAGATTATCCGTCATCCTGTCCTCCTATGAAAGTATTAGGATCTCGGTGGATATCTGGAAATTGCTACCACCGCTTTTCATTAGCCCCTCAATACACCAACTCCCCGGCACGATAGGCCTTGATATAGTTAAGGCAATAGCGGTCCTGGCCGAGTATTAATTCCGCGGCCCGGATGACCGACCTCAACCCTTTATCCAGGGGATCCAGAATAGCGGCATCCAGGCCGGCCTGGATGGCCAGGGCTAAAAAAGTTCGATTGATCAGTGAACGGGCCGGCAGGCCGAAAGAGACATTGCTGAGGCCGGAAACGACATGGACTTCGGGAAATCTTTCCTTAATAGCCTCAATGGTCTGCAAGGCCATTTTTCCGCTCTCAGTATTTACGGACAGGGCCATCACCAAGGGATCGATATACATCAGCTCGTCCTTTACCTTGATATCCCTGGCTTCTTCGATGAGCCAATTAATGATAGTAATTCTTTCCTCGACCGTCTTGGGTATCCCCTGGTCGTCCATGGCCAGCATGATCACCGGGCACTGACGGTCACTGATCAGGGGCAGAAGCCTTTCCCTTCTTTTTTTTTCTCCGCTGACCGAGTTGATCATTGGCGTCTTCTTTACCAGGGACAGTGTCCCTATCAGGGCTTCGGAGTTGGCGCTGTCTAAACACAAGGGTCGGTCCGTGACTTCCTGAACCGTCTGCACCAGCCAGATCAGGTCCTCTTTTTCCCTTTCCGAACCGATCCCGGCATTGACATCCAGCCAGTCCGCTCCGGCCTCAACCTGTTGGATAGCCAATTGTTGGATCAAGTCCCGGTTACGCTCCTTAATCGCCTGCCCCACCTGTTTCCGGGTTCCATTAATTTTTTCACCGATAAGGATCATAGTGAATGCCTTTCACCCTTGTCAATCCATCCTCTTTTTCTTATGTACTTGCTTATGGTTGATTTTTTACCTAATTATGTAATAAGCTGTCAAATAAATTCCCGCCTTTCTCTAAGAGAAGAAGGACCGATTCCAGAACGGAAAGAACCCGTTCCAATTTTTTATCGATAAAGCCTCGAAAAATCGATATCCCAACCTCTATGGGAAGCGAAGCTATGGCCAAATATAAGATCGTTTTTGAACCTTCTGGGCGGATGGGTAATTTTCTTGAAAAGACCTCTCTTTTGAAGTGTTCCCAAAAGCTAAACGTCGGCCTGGTGAACGTTTGCGCCGGGAAAGGCACCTGCGGGAAATGCCGGATAAAGATGTTGGAAGGCCCGGTTTCCCCCATCACCAAAGCTGAAAAAAAACACCTGAGCCCTGAGGAATTGCATGAAGGGTTACGCCTTGCCTGTCGCACCCGCCTCCTTGGGGATTGTCAAATCTATACACCAGCCTCTTCTCTTTCCTCCTTGCAGCGACTCCAGGTGGAAGGACTGGAGAGGGCGGTGGAGGCGGAACCGCTGGTCCGGGCCTATCCGGTTACTGTGACGCCCCCGTCTCTGAAAGATTTGCAGCCGGACCTGGAACGTTTACAATGCGCTTTGGAGGCCATCGGCCTTTCTCCTCCTTTCCTGACCGACGAAGAAGTTTTGCGCACACTCTCACCGATAATGAGAGAAAACCATTGGACCTTTTCCGCCTTGCTCCGCGACGGGGAAGTGATCGGCCTCCAGCCCAAGGGATCGCCTCCGCTCGGTATGGCTGTCGATCTGGGAACCACAAAAATCGCCGCCTATTTAATGGATCTTTCCCTGGGCAAGGTTCTGGCGACCAAGGGCCAAATGAATCCCCAGGTGGATTTCGGCGGAGATATCCTTTCCCGCCTGACGGCTGCCAGCCGCTCCCCTGAAGAGGCCGCGGAAATGCGTGAGAAAACGGTCGATGCGATCAATACCCTGACGGCTGCGTTATGTTCCGAGGTCCAAGCCGATAGAAGGTCCGTTGCTGAATTCGTCATAGCCGGCAATACCGCCATGCAACACCTGTTTCTCGGCTTACCGGTAGACTTTTTAGGCAAAGCCCCCTATGTTCCGGTAGTAAAAACAGCCCGGGACCTGAAAGCCTCATCCCTCGGGTTAACCGGCGCCCCCGGGGCTTATGTGCATGTCTTCCCCAATATCGCCGGTTTCGTCGGGGGAGATCATGTGGCCATGCTCTTGGCTTCCGAACTTTATAAAAAAGGAGGACTGGTGCTGGCCCTGGATATAGGAACCAACACGGAAATCTGTCTGGCCCATGACCGTAAACTGACCAGTCTGTCCTGCGCTTCCGGTCCTGCCTTTGAAGGGGCTCATATCAAACAGGGGATGCGGGTGGCTGATGGAGCCATCGAGCATTTCCAGTTATCCAACAGCCGGATAAACTACCAGACTGTCGGGGGTAAAGCGGCGGTGGGGATCTGCGGTTCCGGAATCATAGAAATTACAGCCCAGTTACTGCTTGCGGGGGTAATTGATTCCCGAGGTCGAATGCACCTGGGGCCTGGAGTAAGAGAGACGAAGGGTCAGCGTGAATTTCTGATCGCCTCCGCTGAAGGACCAAATCCGGAGGTAATCTTCACTCAACAGGATGTGAGGGAAGTTCAACTGGCCAAGGGAGCCATCCGGACCGGAATCGAGGTCCTGCTGGAGGTGAACAAGGTCAGAGTTGAGGAAATAGACCAGGTCATTATTGCCGGCGCCTTCGGCACCTATCTTGACCTGGACAGCGCCATCACCTTGGGCCTGCTGCCGGCCTTACCCTTGGATCGTTTCCGGCAGGTCGGTAATGCGGCGGGCATGGGAGCGAAGATGGCCCTGGCCTCCCGCAGACGACGTCTGCTGGCTCAAGAAATCTCGAATAGGGTGGAATATATCGAACTGGCTTCCTACCCGGGTTTCAAAAAAATCTTTACCCCGGCCATGAATCTGGAGAAATTCATCCCTTGAAGGATTACCACACAAACCCCTTATCAAAAATTTTAATATTCTGGTGTTCTTTTAATAACCCGAAACGAATTGCTTGTTTGCCTTCTTTTTCCCTCCCCGCCTGCTTACTCTCAATCTCCCAATAGCAGCATCAACCATGGCAGGGATGGGTCCGCGGCCAGAAAGCTCCTGTCCACCCCATAGCCGGTCCCTATACTGCTGACAGCCACCAACCGGAAGTGATAGAGAGTATTGGGGGTCAAACCTGCAATATCTGCGGAAACGGCCGCATCCAGATCGCCGCTGCCGGCCGACTGCGAAGGGGTTGTATTTCCATAAGCCGCGGTGGGCCCCCATTCGAAATAATAAACCGCCCCTAACTCATTAGGATTTACTATTCCGGTAAGCCTGGCCGAAACCTTGGTCACTTTGTTGGCCGGGCCGGTGGTCACCGAAGGCATACTAAAACCGGTTTGAATGGGGGCTGTTCTATCCACGGTCTTCCCGTCTCCCAACTGACCATAATTATTTCGTCCCCAGGCCCAAAAGGTCCCATCAGCTTTCAAACCTAAGGAGTGGTGGGATCCGGCCGCCAAAGTCACCCATCTACTTTCGGCCCCAATCTGCACCGGGGCATGTCTATCCGTGGTCGTCCCATCCCCCAACTGGCCATACAAGTTATATCCCCAGGCCCACAACGTCCCGTTCGCTTTCAGGCTTAGGCTGTGCAGGGATCCGGCGGCTATGGCCACCCATTTATTATCGATCCCGATCTGCACCGGGGCATGTCTATCCGTGGTCGTTCCATCTCCCAACTGCCCTTGATTGTTACTTCCCCAGGTCCATAGTGTCCCCTCCGATTTCAGACCCAGGCTATGATAATATCCGGCACCTATGGCCACCCATTTCTTATCGACCTCGATCTGCACCGGACTATGCCGGTCCGTGGTCGTCCCGTCTCCTAACTGACCATCGGAGTTTTCTCCCCAGGCCCACAGCGACCCCTCTGCTTTCAAGCCTAAGGTATGATAATATCCGGCGGCTATGGCCACCCATGTATTATCGGCCCCGATCTGGACCGGGGTTTGTCTGTCCGTGGTCGTCCCATCCCCCAACTGACCATATCCGTTATCTCCCCAGGCCCAGAGCCTTCCGTCCGCTTTCAAGCCTACGCTATGATAATATCCGGCAGCTACGGCTATCCATTTGTTGTCGGCCCCGATCTGCACCGGGTTGTACCTTGTTGTGGTCGTCCCGTCCCCCAATTGGCCGGCAGAATTATATCCCCAGGCCCATAGTTTTCCATCCGATTTCAGCCCCAGGGTATGAGAGCTTCCGGCCGCTATAGTCACCCAATTATCGTCAACCCCGATCTGAACCGGGGCATATCTCTCTGTGGCCGTTCCATCCCCCAACTGGCCATAAAAATTATATCCCCAGGCCCACAACGTCCCCTCTGCTTTCAGGCCCAGGGTATGATAGCGCCCTCCCGCCATGGCCACCCATTTCTTGTCGGCCCCGATTTGCACCGGAATAAGTCTTTCTGTGGTCGTCCCGTCGCCCAACTGGCCATAATCGTTTCTGCCCCAGGCCCACAGCGTCCCCTCCGCTTTTTGACCGAGGGAGTGATCGGCTCCGGCCGCTATAGTCACCCATTTATTGTCCAACCCGATCTGGACCGGGGCATGTCTATCCGTGGTCGTTCCGTCTCCCAACTGGCCATGATCGTTATCTCCCCAGGCCCACAGCGTCCCCTCTGATTTCAGGCCCAGGGTATCGTATCCCCCGCCGTCTATGGCCACCCATCTATTGTCGGCCCCGATCTGCACCGGGGCCAGTCTGTTGGTAGTTGTTCCATCCCCCAACTGGCCGTCAGAATTATTTCCCCAGGTCCACAACGTCCCCTCTGATTTAAGGCCCAACGAATGATAGGTCCCGGTCGCTATGGTTATCCAATTATTGTCGGCACCGATCAGGACCGGGCTATGTTTGTCAGTGATCGTCCCGTCCCCTAACTGGCCATATCCGTTTTCTCCCCAGGCCCACAGGGTCCCGCTCGATTTCAGACCTAAGCTATGAATATATCCACCGGAAACGGCCACCCATTTAGTGTCGGTCCCGATCTGGACCGGGCTGTATCTATCCGTAGTTGTTCCGTCCCCCAACTGACCATAAGCGTTGTCTCCCCAGGCCCACAGGGTCCCGTCCGATTTCAAGCCCAGGGTATGAAGGCCCCCGGCAGTAACAGCCACCCATTTAGTGTCGAATCCGATCTGGACCGGGGCATGTCTATTTGTGGTGGTCCCGTCCCCCAACTGGCCGGCAGAATTATATCCCCAGGCCCAGAGCGTCCCGTCCGCTTTCAGCCCCAGAGTATGATACTCCCCGGCCGCTATAGCCATCCAGTTATTATCCACTCCGATCTGGACCGGGATGTGTCTATCGGTGGTCGTCCCATCCCCTAATTGGCCAAAATTATTTTGTCCCCAGCCCCAGAGTGTCCCGTCCGATTTAATATTTAAGCTATAAAAGAGTCCTCCAGCTATTTTCTTTCCTTCTGTGGAAGCAGGATTTAAAACCGCGGCCGACGACGAGGCCAGGCCGAGAATGAATGCAAAAATAATCAGACTTAATGCCTTTGGGATTCTATCCTTTTTCATTGATCTTCCTCCCCGGATTCCCTCCAACTCGGATTGAGATAATCCCAGTAATTAAAAAAGTGTTGCCATAGGCTAAAAATGGTCTTAAATAATGGATCTGCAAAAAGCCGCCTTCTTCTTTTCGTTTCAATCCCCTAAAAGCAGCATCAGCCAGGGCAGGGCCCGGATGGTGGCCA
>JBFMBU010000194.1:0-7221 GCA_040755035.1 Thermodesulfobacteriota bacterium | reverse complement strand
AATAATCATTAATCCCACGGGAACAGTTAATAAGATACGGATCGAATTATACCCCCTTAAGGGGGGCAATTAATAAGGCCCTTATAGGGCTAATCAAGCCACCGGCTACGCCGGTGGTTACTGACTTAAGAATAGAATTCTACCTCGGAAAAGAAAACCAACCCTGTGGCCAAATCGTGTCTGTTCAAGAGGAAGACTATCGGATCCGGCCGGATTAACGGTCTTTTCTTCCGATAAACTCCCCATAGCGGACCAAGGCATCAAGCACACGGGCGGCTTGTCCGGGCAGGCGATAACAGACCGCATTATGCCCTCCCAGGGCAAAGGTTATCTGAGCCTGCTCGAGATGGGTGGCCCACATGTATTCGGAAGCCAGAACGACGGGCTTGCCGTATTTTGCAGCCAAAGTATTAAATTCCTCCACGGCCTGGGTTACGGCCTCGGTCATTTTCTTAGCCCAGAGCTCCCGGGCCGGTCCTTCTTGAGGGGCGTCAAATCCTCCCATACGTATAGCCGGCATAAGGCTGAGAAACATCATGCCCTGCACCGAGGGACATTGCATGACCAGTTCAACCGCCCGGTAGATAGTATCCGCTCCGGCTCCGGCTACCAGGTCCACCGGATTGCCGCGGTTCCACCAGGCCGGAAGAATTTTATCCAGTTCCCGGATAATCTGCTCCGGCAATTGCACCAAATCAAAACCGAGCTCGGCGCAGGCATCGGCCGCCAGCACCCCCCAGCCTCCGCCGGCGGTTACAACTCCCAGCCCCCGCCCTTTAGGGAGAGGCTGCCCCAGGAAGGCCAGGCCTACATCCAGCATTTCATCCAGACTCTTGACCCGTATGACCCCGGTTTGTTTGCATACCGCTTCAAAGACGGCGTCTTCCCCGGCAATGGCGGCCGTATGCGAAGCCGCGGCCCTGGCTCCGGCCTGGGTTTTACCGGCCTTGAGCATAATAATCGGTTTTTTCCGGCTGACCTCATTGGCCACCTTCAAAAAGCGCTCCCCGTTTTTGAACCCTTCGATATAGGAAAGGATGACTTTGGTTGAGGGATCGTTTCCCAGGTACTCAAGATAATCTTCGCTGTGCAGCAGGGCTTCATTGCCGCTGGCGATGCAGCAGCTGCAGCCAAATCCATGCGTCTTGATCTGCAGGGCCAGGGCATCTACCACATTGCCGCTCTGGGCCAAAACAGCAATGTTTCCGGGGGGGACGAAGAAGGCCGGGAATTGAATATGCTGTTTGTTCCAGGGGCTCATAATTCCGTTGCAGTTCGGTCCGACAAATACCATGCCGCCCTGGCGGGCCGTCTCCACAATCTCCTGTTGCAACCGGGCTCCTTCTCCGCCCAATTCGGCAAAACCGGCGGTGATGATGATGGCGGCCCGAGTGCCTTTGGACAGGCAGTCCCTGATCACCCCGGGAACGGCCGGGGGCGGGACGATGATCACGGCCAGCTCGGGGGTTTCCGGCAGGACGGTCATCTTGGGGTAAACCTTTAATCCGAGGATTTCCGATTCCTTGGGATTGATCGGATAGACCCGGCCTTGATACCCGCCGTCCAGCAGATGTTTTAAAGTTAAAAATCCCCACTTGCCCGGGTCCTTGGAGGCCCCCACCAGGGTGATCGAACGGGCGTTGAACAGGGGGGACAAATCGGGTGCCTTCACGTCTTCCGTCTCCTTTTCACGTTTTGATCATAATACCGTTTTTGGTTTCAAAGTCAATGCGTGAGGGACGAGGTATTCCCCTTGACCCTTCTCCTGGCTTCTTTTATACTTCCTTCATTAACGGAAGGGAGGAAAGACCGTGAAATATGATTTTGACCGGGTCATTGAAAGAAGAAACACCGATTCGTCCAAATGGGACACCGTAAAAGCCCTTTTCGGCAGGGAAGACGTATTGCCCATGTGGGTGGCGGACATGGATTTCCCGACGGCCGAGCCGATTGTGGAAGCGCTCCGGAAGCGTGCCGACCATCCCTTTTACGGCTACACCCAGCCCGGCCCCGGGGTTTTTGAAGCGGTGGTGGAACGCATGCAAAGAAAATACAACTGGACCATTCAACCCGAATGGGTGGTCTTTACCCCCGGCGTGGTCCCGGCTTTAAATATGGCCGTCAGGGCCTTAGCCCGTCCCGGAGATGAAATCATCATCCAGGAACCGGTTTATTATCCCTTTTTTCCGGCCGTAACCGGTGCCGGTTGTCAAATAGTCAACAACGGCTTGCAATTAAAAGGCGAACAATATGAAATGGACCTGGAAGACCTGGAAAATCAATTCCGTCCCCGGGTGGGCATGACCCCTCTCCCAAGACGGATCAAGGCCTTGATACTATGCAATCCCCATAACCCGGTGGGACGTCTCTGGAACCGGAAAGAATTGGAAGGCCTGGGAGAGATTGCCCTTCGACAGGGTATTCCGGTTATCTCCGATGAGATCCACTGTGAGATCCTTTTTCAGGGACAGCATCACACCCCCTTTGCCGCCCTTTCTAAAGAGTTCGAACAAAACTGTATTGTGTGCCTGGCCCCCAGTAAGACCTTCGGCCTGGCCGGTTTGGAGGTTTCCTCCCTTATCATCCCCAATAAAAAACTGCGCCAGAGTTTTGCCGTGACCCGGGCCGGTATTCTGCCCGGACCCAATATCTTCGGCTATGCCGCTCTGGAAGCGGCCTATCGCCATGGGGATGAGTGGCTGGATCAGATGCTGGCCTATCTGCAAGGAAACCTGGATTTTCTTTTGAATTATCTGAAGGAAGATATTCCCAGGATTAAAACCGTTCGACCCCAGGGCACGTATCTGGTCTGGCTGGATTGCCGGGACCTGGGATTGGACGATCCGGGTCTGAGAGATTTCATGAGAACCAAAGCCCGGGTCGGGCTGGATGACGGCTTTCTTTTCGGCAAGGCCGGCAGCGGGTTTCAGAGAATGAATATCGCCTGTCCCCGTTCCATCCTGGAAGAGGGCCTGGAAAGAATAAAAAAGGCGGTTGAAGATCTTTAGAGGGGGACAGGAGGGATTTTTTTAATCCCTGGGAATGACATTTTTTTTGCGAGGATCAGGAAAACCAGGGAAAGTCCTCAGCCATAGGGAAACAGAGCCCTTTTCGTTGATCTCACTCGGAAGAACCTACCTGTTTAACCTTGCCTATGAATGATCGGTCTGATAGATTAAAAAGACCGGGAGGCGGTTAGGGGTAAAGGAATGGTCAAGAAATTATTCTGGTTTTTATTTTTGGGTTTGATCGCAGGGGGTCTTGTGTCCTGCGTGGTTTACCGTTCCTATTATCCGGACGATGAATACCGAGGAAGGGATTATTATTACGGGGAAACCTATCTTTGGACTCCTTTACCCTTTTTTTATTACGGGGAACCCGGTTATCCTCATCATTATCACCGTCCACCCCCACGGTATGAAGGGCCCCCACCTGACCGCCGCGGTCCAGGGGACCATCATCCTCCAAATCGCGGCCCGAGACCCAGGGCTCTGCGCTGATTTATTGTTTAAAATCATCAGGTATTATTGGCGACCCGTAATGGAAGTAAAGCATTTCGACCCGATGCCGGGGGGGAAAAGATGATCCTGACTACCGGCAACGGGTTGTCCGTAGACACTGAAAAAGATCTGACCGCCGCTGAGCGTCATATTCTTCAGAAATTGTTCTTCTGGGAAGATCTGGCCTTGAGCGTGGAGCAATTCAGGGAAAAAGTAAAATCGGCCCTGCAAAAAGGCTGGAACCATTCCGGGCCGGTGGTGGAAAGGCCGGTCCTAAAAAGCCTCATAGAAGATTTGGAAAGAAAAGTGCTCAGACGACTGGAACAAAGGGACCAGACCAAGGAATGGATTGATGAGAAAAGCGGCTTGCGCCCTAATGAAGGAGGATGAATGGAAGAGAGACTCCCAAAAGGAAATCAAACTGAAAAAATCACCCCCCAACAAATTCTAATGGGACAGGGAGTGGCCTATTCCCATCCCCTTCCCCAGGTTCATGTTGCCTCCCAGCCGGTGTCCGGCTGCGCCTGGATTGAAACCCGGGAGGGGGTGGTCTTGATCGATACCCTGAACAGCCTCCGGGCCGCCCGGGAGGTGGCCGAAAAAATCAAGGATCCGATAAAATATATCATTTACACTCACGGGCACTTTGATCACGTCTCCGGTACGGAGGCCTTTATCAAAGATCATCCCCAAATCATCGCCAATCACTATTTGCCTGATCATCTGGACCGCTATAAATTCCTTTACCGGCATCGGGCCCGGATCAACGCCCAGCAGTTCAATCTTCCGGAAAGACCGGAAAAGCTTCTCCGGGTATTGGAAGGTATGGTCTATCCGACCCGGACCTTCCTGGGGGACCTGACCTTCCAATTGGGGGAAAAAACCTTCGAACTCCATACGGCCCGGGCGGAAACCGATGATGTCTGCTGGGTATGGGTCCCGGAACTGAAATCGGCTTTTATCGGGGACCTGATGATCGGATCCTTTCCCAATATCGGCAATCCCTGGAAACCGACCCGGTTCGCTCTGGACTGGGCCAGAACCCTGGAAAGCGTGCGGGACTTGCATCCGGAATTTCTCTTTTGCAACGGCGCCGGACTGGTCTATCAGGGGAAAGGGGCGGCGGAAGCGTTGGACGCCCACATCGAGGTGATCCGTCACCTCCATGACCAAGTGGTGGATGGCATCAATCAAAATATCCCTATCCGTGAACTGATCCACCAGGTGAAGATCCCCGACCATTTGACAGGGAGTCCCTACCTCGTTTCTGCTTATTCCCGGGTGGAATTTTTTGTTTTTAATGTCTATCACTGGTACCACGGTTATTTTGACGGAAATCCGGCCAATCTCCTGCCCCGGCCGGAGAAAGAAGTGAAAGGCGCCTTAGTAGAGTTGATCGGAGATCCGAAAACCGTTCTGAAAAAAAGCCGGGACTTGATGAACCAGGGGGAACCGCAACTGGGGCTCCAGGTCCTGGATGTGCTTATCGGCGCCGATCCCGAAGACCTGGAAGCCCGGAAATTGAGGATCGAAATCCTGGAAAAACTGGGGGACGAGGACCATTGCCTTATGTCCCAAAACACCTGGGTCTATTTTGTCGAACAGGACCGGGCCTTTTTAAAATCGCGGGGAAAAGAAGTTTAGTAACTTTAAAATAGAATTCTAGGCGAATTGAAAAAAATTTGTCCTAAAACGGTTAGGTAACCCGGACCAAATGAGTAATTTTAGAAATTCCAATTTTTGTTCCGGCTAGTCCGGGTCGGGAAACAAGGGCTTCTTTACTCGACCGATCCCTTACCGGGTTTTTTCTTTGGCGGCGCATTCACCGGCGATGAGACCGAAGGCCAGGGCCTCGGGCAGGTTGCTGCCGCCCTGGTAGAGGTGCCCGAAAAAAGACCCCAGTTCTCCCGGAGTGTAAAGCCGGGGAATGGGATTTCCTTCCATATCCAGGGTCTGGGCCAGATGGTTGTGCTTGGGACCGCCCTGGGTGTTGACGATAGCCAGACAGAGTTCGGCCGCATAAAAGGGCGGTTGGGCAATAGGGGCCATCGTCTCCGGGGAACGGCCAAAGGTATCTGAAGTATTGTCCGAACAATGTCGATTGTAAAGGGTGATCGTCTCCGCCAAATTATCCGCTTCAATTCCTGCTCTCTCAGCCAGGGCCTCGATGGTCTCACCTTGGAGAATCCACCCTTTTTTGATTTCTTCACTGTTATCCCTGCTCCAGGGGTCCAACCCTTGCCAGGAGGCGTACCCGACCTTGCTTCCGGTCAGGCGATAAAGGGGGCCCTTGGTCCTTTGGTTCTCATCAAAAATCAGAAAGGCGGGGAGGTTGGGGTAACAGGCCTTTTCATGATCGAAGGCGGTCAGGGCCAGCGGGTCTTTCCTGAAATTGATCCTTCTGGCATCATTCATAAACCTTTTTCCCTGTTTATTGACAAAGATAAATCCCCCACGGGTGCGTAAGAAGGGAAAGGCCACACCGTGTTCGTCCGAAGGCCCTTTGAAGGCCAGGCCCATAAAGGCGATATTGACGAAATGCCAGGGGGCCGCTCCGGCCGCCGCGGCCATGCGAACCCCGTCTCCCGTATTGTAAGGGGTCCCGTAAGGATATAATCGTATCCCCGGGAAATGATAACAGGCCTGCAGCTCCGGATCATTCTCATAACCACCGGTGGAGAGGATCACCGCCCGGTCGGCCCGGATGGCTTCCTCCTTTCCTTTGCTTTCGATGATCACCCCTTGGATTTCCCCGGAAAAAGGGTCCTGGACAAGCTTGCGGGCCCTTGATTCATATCGAACAGGGATCCCCCTTGCCTCAACATTTCGGGCCAGGATCTGGAATACATCGTATCCGCATCCGGCGGTCCAGTGGTCCATACATTTGGCTCCCGGCAGGGTCGGAAACATGGGGACCCCTTCTTCGGTCCGTTTGAGCCGGATCCCCAGGGCGGTCAGTTTTTGCGGCAGGGAGTGCAAGGCCTCGGCCATGGTCCGAATTAGGCCTTCATCCGGGACCGTCCCGAAGGACAGGGCCCGGTAGTATTTCACCCCCTCTTCCACACTGCCGGGCAGACGCATGGGGCCCAAGGCGCAGGCGCTGTTCCCGCCGGGAAAGGGGGCCTTTTCGATCAGTAAAACCCTGGCCCCGGCATCATGGGCGGCGATGGCCGCGCAGGCCCCGGCACCACCGAAGCCGGCCACAAGCACATCCGTTTCCTGTTCCCAGTTAATTATTAACTCCTTTTTTTCCATTATCTCCTCCAATGTATTTCCCATCTCTCGAGAAGTCCGACCTTCAACATAAATGAAAAGAGGAAATCCAGGCTTTCGGGGACCGGATCATATATCAGTTGGGGGAAAAAAGGAAGCATTAACCCAACCCGGACCAGCCGGAACCAAAATTGGAAATCCGAAAATTCCTGATTTGGTCCGGGTTATCTTCCCGTTTTAGAACAAATTCTATCCAATTTGCGTTGAATTCTATCTTTAAGTTATTAACCGACTCATAATAGGATGGACATGAAATTGATAAGCCTGTACACCGGAGGTTCATGGAGGTCTTTTCTGGAGATTGTCCAAAGGGTGACTTGTCGCCCAACCCCGGCCAGTCCAGCAAAGTTTGATTCGAGGCAGGGCATACACCTTTGCCTGTTTCCAGCACTGGTGAAGGCCTGCTATTGATTTAGTTAAATAATTTGCCCGGCAAAGAAGCTTCCAG
>JBFMBU010000193.1:0-17902 GCA_040755035.1 Thermodesulfobacteriota bacterium | reverse complement strand
TCACGGATCGGACAATTGAATTTTTCCTGAAAACCGCGCATGACCTCCAGGGGTAACGGGGCGGAACCGCTGCCGCACCTCCTCAAAGAAGACAGGTCATAGGTATCCGCCGCCGGATGGTTCAGCATCAGGGCAAACATGGCCGGAGATCCGGAAAACCCTGTGATCTTGTACTTCTCGATAAGCCGGAAGGCCTCTTCGGCGTTAAACCAGCGCATCAGGACATTTTTCTGATCGAACATATAACAGGCGTTCATAACCGTCAGGCCATAGGAGTGGGAAAGGGGCAACATATGAAGGATGACATCACCCGGTTGGTTATCCGCCAGGGAAGAGGCGTTGACCACATTGGAACAAAGATTTCGGTGGGTCAGCATCACCCCTTTCGGCTCCCCTGTGGTCCCGGCCGTATAGAGAATTACAGCCAAATCATATTCATCGATATCGAGATGAAGGGGGGCAACGGGGCTCTGTTGAATCACCTCCCACATCCTGAGGGTGTCAGGAATATCTTCCCCACCAACCAGCAGTATCTTTTTCAAGTGTTCCATAGTGGGTCGGACCTTTTCCAGTTTTCCGACCAGGTTGCTGTTGGTGATCAGGAATTTGGCCTCGGAATTTCTCAAGATGTGGAACATTTCCCTTTCCCCCGCCAGGGAAATGAGCGGGACGATCACACCGCCGGCACGGAGGATCCCCTGATAACCGATCAGGACCTCGGGGCAATTATTCAACATCACCATCACCCGGTCCCCCATTTCCAGTCCCAGATTTATCAGCCCGTTGGACATCTGATCGGCAAAACGGAGCAATTGTAAATTAGTGTAGGTCCGTTCCTCAAAAACCAAGGATTCCCGTTCGCCGAAATTCCGGTAATGCTGATCAGCCAGTTCAACCAAATTCATTACACTTCCTCCGTTCGAAGTTGAGAGGTTTTTCCTTTTGCCGGGTGAAGAAGCGATGTAAGAAGGAAAAACCGGGGAGGTCCCCTAACCCCAAAAACTCATAGACCTGAAAGTGTTGGATTATGTTTATCAGGACCGGTAAAGAGATACGGTCTTCTGCTTTTCTACTGAAAGGACGGCAAAATTTTTTACCGGACAAAAGATAATTAAAAACCATCCTAAATGTCAAGGGAAAAGGGCGGTTGTCCCTCTTCCGAACCGTTCCACCAGTTCCCTGAAAAGTCCGGCTTTTTTGCGGGTCTCGGGATCGGTCCCCAATGCTTCAATAGTGAGACGCATCTTCCCCGACCAATTGGGATAAGCATCAATGGTACCCGGCAGGTTGAGCTGCTTTTTTTCCAGGAAAAGGTCCTCCTGGCTGATAAGCGCCAGCTTGGAGTTGGCGGCCAGAATAAAAGACAGCACCGCCCGATGCAGGTCATCGGTGACCAAGGGTTGGCCCTGGCCGTGCAAGTCCAACGCAGCTTCAGGGGAGAGAAAACCCAGGGTCTGGAGCCGATCGATCATCATCCGCTTTTCCCTGATCCGATCGGAAAGGGCCTGATGGAATCGACCTTCATCCGGAATAATCCCTAAGCGCTTTCTGAGAAGGATATCTTCCATGGACCAGAACCCGGCTAAGGTCGGCAGATCATGGGTGCTGATGGACGCCAGGGCTTCTTCGGGATAGGCCTCCGGTTCCCTTAAATTCCCGTCCCCATCCTTTTCGAAATAGAACAACCGATAAGAAAAAATACCCCGACTTTGCAGTTTTTCTCTCAACCCCTCCGGCAGGGTCCCCAGGTCTTCACCGATGATCAAAGTCCGGTTGCGCAGGCTCTCCAGAGTCAGTATTTTCAGGTAATCCTCCAGTGGATAGCTGACATAGGCCCCGTCCCCGGCCGGGAATCCGGCCTTGATCCAGTAGAGCCGGGCAAGTTTCATGACATGATCGATCCTCAGGGCTCCGCCCGGAAAACTGTTTTTTCGAATTTCCCGAGAAAAAAGCCGATACCCGTCGAGGCGGTTTTTTTCGGCATTAGGAGGGCAAAACCCCCATTCCTGCCCCTGTGGGGCAAAATCATCGGGAGGGGCCCCGACCCTGATGCCGGGCAGGGTAAAATCCCGCCAGGCCCAGGCATCGGCCCCCCAAGGATCGAAGCCCAGAGCCAGATCGTGGTAGAGACCGATCTCCGCTCCTTTTGCCTTAGCCAGGTCCTGCACGGCCGTCAATTGAATTTCCACCTGCCACTGTAAATATTTATGAAATAAAAGCTCCTGCCGATGCTCTTTTTTGATCTGCTCAACTTCCGCTGAACGGGGGTCTTGATAGGGAGCCGGCCATTGAGCCCAGGTCGGCATCGCCGGATTCTCCTTATTAAAAAAATCGTTCAAGAGACAGTAGCCGGCGAAGAGGTCCAACAAGTCCCCCTCCCGCTCCAGATAGGCCAGGAAGGACTTTTTCCGTAAGGAGATCGGTCCGGATTTGTTCCAGTGATGGGTCAGAAAAGATTGAAAAACTTCCCTTAAAACCGCTGTCTTCAATCGATCCACTTTTTCAAAACAAACCTTTTCAGAAGCCCTCAATTCCTCCAGCAGTTTCTGGTTTTCCCGGCCGGCAACCAGGGCCTGAGCCTTCAAACTTTCAGTAAAATCCTCCATTTCAGGGAGACAAAGATATACGGGGTTCCGGTAAAAACGACTGGAGGGATAATAGGGGCTGATATTGTAGGGTTCCTGGTTGGAAAGGGCATGCAGGGGAAGGAGGCCGATCAGCCCGACCTTTAGTTGATCAATAGCCCAAGGGATCAGGGCCTTCAGGTCCCCGAAATCCCCTATCCCCCAATTCTTCCGGGAGCGAAGTCCGGCCAGGGAAACCATCAACCCGGCCCTCTTTCCCCTCCCTTCCAGGACGGAAGGCAGATAGGCCTGCTCGGGACAGATAATCAGTCGGATCGTTTGCTCAAAATCCCGGCCGCCCTGGTTTAAGGAAAAATAGATCCGGTGGTAGCCCAGGGGAAATCCCGCTGGAAAGGGGATCCCGGCCCGAACATATAAGACCCCATCCAAAAACCTGGCTTCTATGAACCGGAGCACCTTAAAGGGGACGGAATAAAAGACCTGTTTTCCGTTTTCTTCGGCAATGGTCATGCGGACCCTGAGATCCGCGGGCAACCGGTTCGGAGGGATCTCAAGCGGGTCTACAGGGAATTGGAAAATCAATTCCTCCGCCAGACGGTCCTTATAAAAAACCTGGGTCGGAGCCGTGAGGAATTGCCAGTCCCTGTTTTTTTCTTTTTCTATTTCCCGTTCCAATTTTTCCTCACTGTCCACCTCACACCCCAGGGCTAAGAGAAAATCGATCAGCGTCTCCCGGGGAATGGAATGGCCCGCTCCGCGGATATCCCGGTACTCAGGTTCTATCCCCTTAAGACCGGCCAGAAAATAAAGCTTTTGCCGATAAGTTTCAGAGTCGTTCATAGGAGAGGGTATCCCCTTTTGTTTATTTATAAACAGGAGGTAATATACTATAGAACTCGAAGGTTGTAAAAAAAATATCCCCCCTTCCCTTCATTTTCCAGCCCCAAGGAATCCTTGACAAATGGCCAATAAAATTATAAAAATAGTCCGGGGTCAATAGCTGCCCCCAAAGAAAATCAGACGGTTGACCCGGTATTGAAAACAAAGGTGTCTTTGGCAACTTACGAATAGAATCCTAAGCAAATTGGATAGAATTTATTCTAAAAACGGAATTTGCCCGGACCAAATGAAGGTTTTTCGGAATTCCGTTTTGGTTCCGGCTGGTCCGGGGTGGGGGATCAGAAGCGTGTTTAAGGAAGCATTTTGAGGAAGAATAAACACACCCCCTGGCAGAAGTGTATTTTATTTCTGGGATCGGGAACCGGTCTGGGATATATGCCCTGGGCCTCCGGTACCTTCGGCAACCTCTGGGGCCTATGTATCGTTTATTGGGTTTTGGGTCAGTCTATTCGGTTTCAAGCCATTTTTTTAATTGTATCGATCCTGGTTGCGGTCTTTCTGGCCGGACGGATGGAAAGAATCCTGGCCAAAAAAGACCCTTCCCAGGTGGTTGTGGATGAAATCGCAGGTTATCTGACCGCAATGGTGGGGCTGCCTTTCTCCTGGAGGGTGGCGGTTGTCGCCTTCTTTCTCTTCCGGGCCATGGACATCTATAAGCCCTTTCCCATCCGGACCATAGATCGGAACCTCCCCGGCGGCTGGGGAATCGTCCTGGATGATGTTCTGGCCGGAGTGTATTGTCAGATGGTTTTGCGCCTCCTGTTTTATTTTCAGGTGGTTTGATATATTAATGGTCTAAAAAAAAATAGACATAGTGGACAAGCTTATCAGTTTCATGTCCATACTATTATGAGATGGTCTCGCAAAAAGTGTAAAAATCCCTTAGTTGTCATTTCGACCGAAGGGAGAAATCTTGAAATCATTAAAGATTTCTCGTCGCTACCCTCTTCGAAATGACAGAATTCGACTTTTTGCAAGACCATCTTATGAAACAGTTAAAAAAAGGATGGATCCTGGTTGTCCGCTCGCATGGGAATAAAAATTGAAATAATAAGCATCGGCAACGAATTGATCAACGGCAGGGTTTCCGATCAAAATGCCGGGTACGCCGCTGCCAGGCTCCATTCTTTGGGGTTTGAAGTGCCCCGGATCATCTTTATCGGTGACCAGGAGAGGATTATTCGTTTCACGCTGAAAGAGGCGCTTAAAAGGTCCGATGTCGTACTGGTCAGCGGCGGATTGGGTTATACCCTGGATGACATTACCGTCGAAGCGGCCGCAAAGGCCTTCGGCCGCCCCCTGGTTTTGAATCGGGAACTTCAGGGTCAGATCCGAAGCTACCTGACCAAACAGAACATCCCCCGGGAGGCCCTGTTTGAAAAAATCGCCTGGCTGCCCCAGGGATCGGAGTTGTTGCACCCCCGTCCCAAGGCCTGTGGGTTCAGGCTCGACGAGAAAGGAAAGCCCTTGTTCTTCCTGCCCGGGATTCCGGCGGAAATGCGCCGCATCCTGAACCGGCAGGTCATTCCTTATCTGCTTCATGGGTATTCAGGGCAGAAGGTTATCCGCCAAAGGGTTTACCATATCTTCGGCCTCATGGAACCGGAAATCAATGCCAGGGTCAGGGACCTGGAAACAAAGTTTGACTCCCTCCGTCTTGGCTTTTATCCGGATTTTCCGGAAAATCAGTTGACGGTTTCACTGAGCGCTGAGAAAACACGGGAGGCCGAGCGCCGCTTGGATGCTGTGGAACAGATGGTGGAGAAACGATTATCCGACTATATAACCTCCAAAGACGGACAAACCCTGGAGGAGGTCGTCGGCGACGGGCTTCTTCAAAAAAAGTTGACCCTTTCTGTGGCCGAATCCTGTACCGGAGGCCTGATCGGCCACCGAATTACCGCTGTTCCCGGCAGTTCCGATTATTTTGAACGATCGCTGGTGGTCTATAGCAATAAGGCCAAAAAAGAACTGCTCGCTGTCCCCCCCGCGGTCCTCTCCCGCCATGGGGCGGTCAGTCAAAAAACAGCCCATTTTATGGCCGAAGGGGTACGGAAAAAAAGCCATACCGATCTGGGGCTGGCCGTTACCGGCATTGCCGGTCCGGGAGGGGGCACCCCGGAAAAACCGGTAGGCACGGTCTGGATCGGGCTCTCTTCCTCCAGGGGTTGCAAAACCGGAAATTTTCATTTTCATGGGAGCCGAACCCAGATCAAAGTCCTTTCCGCCCATACGGCCTTGAACTGGGTCAGGAAATATCTTCTGGATGATACGTTCCTTTTTAGCCGTTGAGGTCCCGGAAGAACAACGGGCTGCCGTTTCCGGCATCATAGGGGAATTGAAGCGGATTCCCTCCGGAGTCAAGTGGGTCATACCGGATCAGGTCCATCTGACCTTGAAGTTTTTTGGATCCATCAGCCCCGAAACCGTGGAGGGGATCAGCCGGACCTTGACTCCGATTGTGGCCGGGATTTCCCCCTTCCCATTGTCCTTAGAAGGTCTGGGCGGTTTTCCCAATCTATTCAGACCCCGGGTGATCTGGCTGGGGATCGGTGGTGATACGGCAGCCCTGAAGGGCTTACAGCAGTCGGCAGAAAAGGCGTTGGGATCCATCGGGATTCCAAAGGAGGACCGCCCCTTCCGGGGGCATCTTACTATCGGCAGAAACAAGAACCCCAAAATAAACGAAGAGCTGACCGGCCGATTATCTCAGGGGATTAAATCGGAAGGCGTCCCTTTTTCCGTCAAGGAAGTAGTCCTTTTCCGAAGCGATTTAAAACCAAGCGGGTCGGTATATACCCGGCTTAAGGTTTTTACGTTGAAAAATCAACCCGATCTCTAACCCAAGCTGTCCTTTAGTGCTGAAAAATTAGTCGAATTGCGAAATACGAGACACGAGGAACGAGATACATTTAAGCGTTAACCTGCATCCTTTTACAATAGGCTTTTAAACTGGAAGACCGAAGAGCAGTTCACCCAAAAAATATCAGGGAGGCGATATGAAACCAGAGGTAAAAGTAAACAGCGAAAAGGGTCGGGCCATTGAAATGGCCATGGGCCAGATTGAAAAACAGTTCGGCAAGGGTTCCATCATGCGGCTGGGGGCCGAAGCCCTGACGGCTGACATCCCCTTTATCCCCACCGGGTCCCTTTCCCTGGACATCGCCACCGGGATAGGAGGCATCCCCCGGGGGAGGATCACGGAAATTTACGGCCCGGAATCCTCAGGAAAAACCACCCTGGCCCTCCACACCATTGCCGAGGCCCAAAAAAAAGGGGGTATGGCCGCCTTCATCGACGCCGAACATGCCCTGGATATCATTTATGCCAACAAATTGGGGGTCAATTGCGATGATCTTCTGGTTTCCCAGCCGGACAACGGGGAACAGGCCCTGGAGATCACCGAGATCCTGGTCCGCAGCGGGGCCATGGATATTGTGGTGGTGGATTCGGTGGCCGCGCTGGTTCCCCGGGCGGAAATCGAAGGGGAAATGGGTGACGCTCATATGGGCTTGCAGGCCAGGCTCATGTCTCAGGCCTTGCGAAAACTGACCGGTACCATCAGCAAGACCCATACCGCCCTGGTTTTCATCAACCAGATCAGGATGAAAATCGGGATCATGTTCGGCAACCCGGAAACGACCACCGGTGGCAATGCCTTGAAATTCTATGCCTCCCTGCGGTTGGATATCCGAAAAACAGGCACCTTGAAGGACGGCCAGGAAATCATCGGCACCCGAACCAAAGTCAAGGTGGTAAAAAATAAAATCGCCCCGCCCTTTAAGGAAGCCGAATTCGATATCCTTTACGGTGAGGGTATCTCCAAAGAAGGGGACATCCTGGATCTGGGGGTCGCTCATGACATCGTCGAAAAAAGCGGCACCTGGTACTCCTACGGCGGCAACCGCATCGGCCAGGGCCGGGATAATGCCCGGACCTATTTGAAAGAGCATGCCGAGGCCTTAAAAGAGATTGAAACCAAGGTCAAACAGACCTATGGATTAATTAAAGAACCTGCGGAATAACACAAGGTGTAAGATATGAGGTATAGGGTTCAAGGTATAAAGGTATAGAGTACAAGGGGAAAAGTCCGGAGTAGGGGTACAAGCCTTAAGGGGTTCTGATCCCTCTTCACGCATCACGAGATTTAATTCTCCAAACTCTGAACTCTGAACTAAAAACTTTCTCTTTTTGCGCTTCACGTTTTTTTTGGAAAGGACACACATTGAAAACCGGCAGTGAAATTCGTCAAATCTTCCTGGACTTCTTCCGGGAGCAGGGGCATGAGGTGGTTAAAAGTGCTTCTCTGATCCCCCGCGACGACCCTACGCTTTTATTTACCAATGCCGGGATGGTCCCCTTCAAGCGGGTCTTCCAGGGAGAGGAAAAAAGGGACTATCTCCGGGCCGCTTCCAGTCAGAAGTGCGTGCGCGCCGGCGGGAAACACAATGACCTGGAAAATGTGGGGCGCACCGCCCGTCATCACACCTTTTTTGAAATGCTGGGAAATTTTTCCTTCGGTGATTATTTCAAGAAAGAAGCCATCGGTCTGGCCTGGGATTTGCTGACCAAAATTTTCGGCCTTCCTGTCGATCGCCTCTATGCTTCGGTCTACCTCAAAGACGACGAAGCCTGGGACATCTGGCAAAAGGATATCGGTCTGCCTACGGAACGGATCATCCGTCTCGGGGAAAAAGACAACTTCTGGTCCATGGGAGATACCGGCCCCTGCGGACCGTGCTCTGAAATTTTGATCGACCAGGGACCGGAACGGGGCTGCGGTCGGCCGGAATGCGCTCCGGGGTGTGATTGCGACCGCTATCTGGAAATCTGGAACCTGGTCTTCATGCAGTACAATCGCGACAACCGGGGACAACTGACCCCCCTGCCCAAACCGAGCATCGATACCGGTATGGGATTGGAGCGGATCACAGCCGTTCTGCAACAGGCCCCCAATAATTTCGAAACCGATTTATTCCGAGACATCATCCTGGCCATTAAAGACTTTTCCGGCATTTCGCTGGGAGCCAGAGAGGAAACCGACGTGGCCATTAAAGTCATCTCCGACCACAGCCGGGCCTTGACCTTTCTACTGGCCGACGGGGCCATGCCTTCCAATGAAGGCCGGGGCTATGTGGTCCGGCGTATCCTTCGTCGGGCCTCCCGTTTCGGTCAGGTCCTGGGCATTGAAAAACCCTTTCTGCATCAACTGACCCGGGTGGTGGCTGAGGTAATGGGCGGGGCCTTCCCCGAAGTTTTGGAACACCGGGCTTTTACCTTCCAGGTGGTTTTAAAGGAGGAAGAACGATTCCTGGAGACCCTGGATCATGGACTCCGGATATTGAATGAAGAAATCGAGCGGTTGCTCCAGGCCGGACAAAACGTCCTCCCCGGACCGCTGGTTTTTAAGTTATACGACACCTATGGTTTCCCTTTGGATATCATACAGGATGTAATCCGGGGTCAGGACCTGAGCCTCGACCAGCCAGGGTTTGAAGAACAAATGGCCAGACAGCGTGAAATGTCCCGTCAATCCTGGAAAGGCAGCGGTGAGCGTGAACTCCCGGAGGTCTATAAAGGCTTGATGGCCCGCGAACTCCACAGTCGCTTTGTCGGTTATGAAACCCTGGAAACCGAATCCCGGATTTTGGCTCTACTCCGGAAGGGGGAGGAAGTCCCGGAAGCCGAAGGCCCCGGCCCCCTGGAACTGGTAACCGCCGAAACTCCATTCTATGCCGAATCCGGAGGGCAGGCCGGGGATCAGGGGACCATCCGCTCCCCCGGCGGCGCCCTGTTGAAGGTGGAAGAAACCTCCAGTCTGCCGAACGGCCTGATACTGCATCGGGGAACCCTTCAGCAGGGAAACCTTTCCGTTGACGGACCGGTCTTCCTTTCTGTTTCTAAGGAGAGGCGTCAGCCCACCGCCCACAATCATACGGCCACCCACCTCCTCCATGGGGCCTTACGACATCTGCTGGGGGAACAGGTCAAACAGGCCGGGTCCCTGGTAACCCCCCAGAGACTGCGTTTTGATTTTTCCCATTATTCCTCCTTATCGATCAAGGAACTGCAGGCCGTGGAAGAACTGGTCAATGAGCAAATCCAGTGCAACCTCCCGGTGCATACCCGGATCATGGACTATGAGGAAGCCCGTTCCACCGGGGCCATGGCCCTGTTTGAAGAGCGATACGGGGACCAGGTACGGCTGGTGGAGGTAGGCGATTTCAGCCGGGAGCTTTGCGGCGGGACTCATACGGCGCGGACCGGGGACCTGGGGTTATTTAAAATTTTATCCGAAGGAGGGATTGCCGCCGGGGTGAGACGGATTGAAGCCGTTACCGGCCGGGAAGCCTTGAAGACCATTCAGCAGCAGGAAGATCGGCTCAGGACCGTCGCTGAATTACTGAAAGTCGGCCCGGAGGACCTCCAGGCCCGGATTGAAAAATTGCTGGTTCAGCAAAAGGAATTGGAAAAGACCGTCACCCGACTTAACCAATCCCTGCTGAGCGGAGAAGGTATTGAAAGCCTTCTGGCCCAAACCCGGACCATAAACGGCACAAGAATTTTATCCGCCCGGGTATCCAACCCCGAAGCTAAAGAACTCCGTGATTTGGGCGACTCCCTGCGGGACCGCCTTCAATCCGGCGTTGTCATTTTGGGGGGGGTCAAAGAGGGCAAAGTCCTTTTGCTGACCATGGTTTCCAAAGACCTGACCAAGAAATTCCATGCCGGGAAGATCATTAAACGCCTGGCCAAGGCCCTTGGCGGCGATGGAGGGGGGCGGCCGGATATGGCCCAGGCCGGGGGCAATCACCCTGAACTGCTGGAAGCGACTCTCAACCGTGTCTTTGACTGGATAGGGGAAGAGGGAAATTAAGCGTTGTGGCCATTTTTTAATTTGTTGTAAATCCGGTCGGAGAGGTAGCGGATGGCTGCGCTCTTTTTTCTGCCCCAGGCCCAATCGGTGGGACGGTTTTTATTCTCGATGATGACGGAAAGGATATAATCATTCCCCCCGTTAAGTCCTTTCTGATACACGATCCCGCAATCCCCGTTCAATCCCCGGACATATCCGGTCTTGTCGGCCACCATCACGCCATCCTGACGGATTCGCTGGGTTTTGATGCGGTCATGAATGCTTTTCAACAATATCTCATTCATTTTTTGGGAGAAAGAAGGACTGATCAACTTTTTTTCATAGAGAAGACGGAAAAAATGGGTGTTGTCCTGGGCGGAAGTTTCGTTGGCATAGGTCCTTCCGCCTTCCGGAATCAGTTCCCGCAGACGGGTGTCCTCAAACCCCATCTTACGCATCAGGGCGTTGATACCGATAATGCCCTGCAAGGGGTCGCCCTTGCCCAAACGGCGAATAAGGACATTGGTGGACTCATTATCACTGACGGCGATCATGCGGGTCAGTTGGTTTTCGAGCTCCGGGGTTTCCGGAAATTCCTGCCTGGCAACGGCTTCGTAAACCGCGAGCATGACAAAAGGTTTGATGAGGCTGGCGGCGTTTCTTACCACCCGGCCATTGACATCCACCAGCATTTTTTTCTCATTCAGGTCAAAGACCTGAAGCGAAATCTGGTCGTCGAGCAACAGGTGACGGACGGTTCGCAAGTGGAGGATCTCATTCTCAACGATAGTCTGCAAAGACCCTCCCGCCATGGGGACGGTGTTCGGCTGGACGCCAAAACTGACCGGGACTTTCCTGATCCGGGAGTGGGCAACCTTTTTTCTTCGGGAAGTATTTTTTTTCCTTTTAACGGTTGTTTTTTTTCTTTTGACCTTCTTAACCGGCCTTTTCTTCCTTTTTTGAACGACCGTTTTTTTAGGTTTGCTTTTGCCGGCTTTCTTTTGGACCTTTTTTTGGACCGTTTTTTTCGACGTGGTCTTCGGGGTCGTGGATTCGGCGGCAAAAGAGAACGAAGACTCCAATAAAAAGACCAGAGCCAGGAAGAAAGAGAGGATGAAATTTTTCTTAAAAAATGTCATAGAGATAACTTAAAGAATTTTAGGTTTTCTTGTCAAGCACTAATGGCCACCTCCTGCTTAACATTTTAAAATACTTTGCTATTTTTTTTGGTGATTTATGCGATCAGATCCTGCAGCGAAAATAAAAACCTGGGTTGAAATTGATCTGAAACAACTGGGGGAAAACTATCGGGCCTTAAGAAGGAAAGTCCGTTCTCAAACCGCTATTATGGCCGTAGTCAAGGCCGATGCCTACGGTCATGGACTGGTCCCGGTGGCCCGGGAACTGATCCGCCTTGGTGCAACCGCCCTGGGGGTTTGCTCCCTGGAAGAAGGAATTCTGATCCGGAAAAAGGTGGACCCCCATATCCGGGTCATCCTGCTCTTGGGAGTGCTTCCGGGAGAGATCGCCTCCTGCCTGACCCACCGGTTGACGCCGGTCGTATATTCATTGGAAACTGCTTCGAAACTCAACCTGGCGGCCAAAAGAAAAAAAATCCGGCATCCGATTCACCTTAAGCTTGATACCGGCATGGGCCGGCTGGGGCTTCCCTGGTACGAAGCGGAAGACTTTCTGCGGAGGCTGAAACCTATGGATGGGCTTCAGTTGACCGGTCTTACCTCCCATTTCGGCCAGGCCGATGAAAAGGACAAACCCTATAATCAATGGCAATGGAAACGATACCAGCAGGCCCTGAAACTGACCCGGGGATACGGTCTGGAGCTGACCGAGAATCATATGGCCAACAGCGCTGCCCTGTTGAATTGCCGCTCAAGCCATCTTCACTATGTTCGCCCCGGGATTTTATTGTATGGATGTGATCCGACTACCCTCCCTGGAGAGGAAACACCCATCAACATCCGTCCGCTCATGTCCCTCAAGACCCGTATCCTCCAGGTCAAACAAATCCCCGCCGGATTCGAAGTCAGTTATGGCGGGACCTACAGAACCCGCCGGGTTGAAACCGTGGCCGTGATCCCCGCCGGTTATGCCAACGGTTACCCCAGGGCCCTTTCCAACAAAGGCGAGGTCCTGATCCGGGGTAGAAGGTTTCCGGTTATCGGCCGCGTCTGCATGAATCTGACCGTTATCCGGGTTGATGGATCCCTGGACCTCAAGCCCGGTGAGGAAGTCGTTCTCATGGGAAAACAGGGCCAAGAGTCCATCACTCCTGACGAACTGGCCCGGAAAGCCGGGACCATCCCTTACGAACTCTTTTGTCTCCTGGGCCGCATGAATCGCCGAAGGTATTTAAACGGTTGACTTTTTAAGGGAAAAAAGATATCATAAAAATTTTCAACTCATCAAAATAACGAGGCGAAATCATGCCGACCCATACCGAAGAAAAAACCCTTTGTGTCGTCTGCGCCTGGCGGGAAAACTGTCAGAAGAAATATTCTTTTTCTTCCTCCGGCAACAGCAAATGTCCGGATTATACCCGAGACCTGCAATTGTCCAAAAAAGCTGAGAAAAAAAGCGAAGGTAAACAGTCCGGTGCGTGAACATCTTTCTCTTTTGCTCAAAGAAGCGATCCTTGTCGCCCGGGGCGCTGAACCCGAAAACGAAACAAAAATTCCTATAGTCTTTTCCCTTCCTAAAAATGAGGCCTATGGGGATTATGCCACCAATCTGGCCATGACCCTGTCCAAGATCTGGAAAGAACCGCCGATGAAGATCGCCGAATCTTTGTGTCGGCATCTTCCTTCCGGAGTGGAGTGGCTGGAGAAGGTCGAGGTAGTTAAACCAGGATTTATCAATTTTTTTCTTAAGGACCGGGCCTTTCAACATATCATCCCCTTAATTCTGTCCCAAAGGGAGACCTTCGGCCACAGCCGCCGGGGAGAAGGGGAAAAAATCCAGATTGAATTTGTCAGCGCCAACCCTACCGGTCCCCTCCATATCGGTCACGGCCGCGGGGCGGCTTTGGGTGGCGTCTTAATGAATTTGTTAAAGGCCACCGGCCATGAGGTAACGGCCGAGTATTATTTGAATGACCTGGGAACGCAAATGGAAACCCTGGGCCGGTCCATTCAGGCCCGGTTTCGGGAACTCCAGGGACAGGAGGTCGATTTTCCGGAAAACGGGTATAAAGGAGACTATATCAGGGAAATCGCGGCCCGGATCTTGGATGAAAACATAATCTCCCGCAGGGGTGGATCAGTCGAGGACATGGCTTTCTTTTCCCAATACGGGCGTGAAACCATTCTCAAGGACATTCAGGAGGACCTGGAATCCTTCGGTATCCATTTCGATCACTGGTTCAGCGAGGCCAGTCTGGTCCGTGATGGGCGGGTTCAGGAACTGATCGAGGCCATGAAAGAAAAAGGGCTGTTTTATGAGCAGGAGGGTGCCCTCTGGTTCAGAAGCAGCAACTTCGGTGATGAAAAAGACCGGGTCGTGGTCCGGGCTAACGGGGCCTTGACCTATTTCGCTTCCGACATGGCCTACCACCTTCAAAAATTCAAACGGGGGTTCAGCCGCTTAATCGACATCTGGGGGGCCGATCATCATGGATACGTTCCCCGCTTAAAAGCCGCCTTGGAGAGTCTGGGGTTTGACCCGGAAGCCCTGACCGTCATTCTGGTTCAACTCGTTACCTTGATCCGGGAAGGCAAACCGGTGGCCATGTCCACTCGGGCCGGGGAATTTATCACCTTAAAAGAGGTTTTGCAGGAGGTCGGTCGGGACGCGGCCCGTTATATCTTTTTGACCCGCCGGTCCGACAGTCCCCTGGACTTCGATCTGGATCTGGCCAAAAAGCAGAGTAACGAGAACCCGGTGTATTATGTCCAATATGCCCATGCCCGGGCCTGCAGCGTCCTGGCCGTGGCCGCGGAACAGGGTTTTTCGCTGGAAGAACTGGATCTGAAAACCATCTCCCGCCTCTCCCTGCCCGAAGAAAGACAGCTTTGCAAACTGCTGACCGAGTTTCCGGAGGAGGTCAACCAGGCGGCCCAAAGACTGGAGCCGCATCGCCTTCCCTTTTTTTTGGGGGAGTTGGCCGCCCAATTTCATCATTACTACAACCAGCACCGGATTATTCAAGAGGACCATGAACTAAGCCAGGCCCGATTGCTTCTGACCAAGGCCATAGGAACGGTCATTCAAAACGCCTTAACGTTATTGGGTGTTTCAGCGCCTAAAAAAATGATGAGGGATTATGAAACCCAAACCCTTTAATCGAAGCAAAAGGTACTTGTTGGAATTGAGCCGGGCCCAATTATTTTTCAGTATCGCCGGGCTGCTCTTTATTTTATCCTGGGTCTTTATCCTGGGGATATTTGTCGGCCGGGGATATGTTTCCGAGACCATCAGCAAGACTTTTACGGAAAAAATTCAACAACTCCAGGAGGAAAAGAAGGCCTTGACCGAGAAATACCTGGCCCAATCCCAGGGGGGAGATCAGCTCAAGGAGGATATCCTCGAACCCAAGCTGGATTTTTACAATAAACTTTCGGGAAAAGAAGCCCCTTCCACCCTGGAATCCGTGCCCAAACCCACCCCTCCACCGCAAGTTCCGGGCCCTCAGTCCCCCCTCCAGGGGCAACCCGTTACACAGGAAATGAAAACCTCGTCCAAAACGTCCCTGGTGGAGACCAAGGTCCCTACAACAACCGGTCCGGTGGAAATAAAAAAACCGATCAAAGCCCCCTTGTCTGACCCCAAAAACACCCAAGCCCCGCCCTTAAAAGAGGCCGATACCAATGGGGGAGTATTTATCATTCAACTCGGGTCCTACCGCGATGAAGCTGTGGCCCAGGCCGGCGTAAAGCGCTTGAATGAAAAAGGCTATAAGGCCCAGGTCAGGGGCAAGGACCTCCCCCAAAAAGGGGGAAAATGGTATCGTATTCAACTCGGACCCTTCAAAACCCGTTTTGAGGCTGAAAGGACGATTATAAAACTGGAACATGACGGGTTCCAGGGTGTGGTTTTGGGAAAAAATTATTAATCAAGGAAGTACACAACCCATGATCCGCAAAGCCATCATGAAGGATGTCAAACCCATTCAAAAATTGCTGGAACCCTACGTCCAGAAAGGGTTGCTGCTGCCCCGTTCGCTCAGTGAATTATACGGCTATCTACGGGATTATTACGTCTATATCCCCGATGGTGAAGATGACCCGAAGGGGACTTGCGCCCTGCACCTCTGTTGGGAAGACCTGGCCGAAATTAAATCCCTGGCCGTGGATGAAGCCGTTTCCGGTCAGGGAATCGGTTCTCGTTTGGTGGAAACCTGTGTTTCCGAAGCCATCACCCTGGGCCTCTATAAAATTTTCGCCCTCACCTACCGGGTGGATTTTTTCAAAAGACTGGGGTTTAAAGAAGTGGATAAAAGTCTTCTGCCCCATAAAATATGGGCCGATTGCCTGAAGTGCGCCAAGTTTCCGGAATGCGACGAAATCGCCGTCCTTTTGGAGGTATGACCGAATGTTCGGTAGTCTGATTAAAAAAGTGGTCGGCACCAAAAACGACCGGGAATTGAAACGGTTATCCCCTTTGGTGGATCGGATCGCTGATCTGGAAAAGAACATGCGCCGGCTTTCGGACGCCGTCCTGCAAGCCAAGACTTCCCAATTTAAGGAACAGTTGCATCAAGGGGCCTCTCTGGACGACCTCCTGCCCGAGGCCTTTGCCGTGGTCCGGGAGGCCTCGATCCGGGTCCTGGGCATGCGCCCTTTTGATGTCCAGGTCATCGGCGGTATTGTCCTTCACGAAGGGAAAATCGCCGAGATGAAAACCGGGGAAGGTAAAACCCTGGCCGCCACCATGCCGGTCTATCTCAATGCCCTGGGGGGTGAGGGTGTCCATGTGGTGACCGTCAACGACTATCTGGCCAAGCGGGACAGTGAATGGATGGGGGCGGTTTATCGCTTTCTGGGGCTTTCCGTGGGCGTTATCGTTCATGACCTGGACAAGGAGGAACGGCGGGCGGCCTATGGATCCGACATCACTTACGGGACCAACAACGAGTTTGGTTTTGATTATCTCCGGGACAATATGGAGTTTTCCCTGGCCAATTATGTCCAGCGTCCCTTTAATTATGCCATTGTCGACGAGGTGGACAGCATCCTGATTGATGAAGCCCGTACCCCCCTGATCATCTCCGGACCGGCAGAGAAATCGACCCGCATGTACCACGACATCAATCAGATCATTCCCCGCCTCCAGAAGGAAAAAGACTATACCATCGAGGAAAAGACCCGGACCGTGGTCTTGACCGAAGACGGGATTGCCCATGCCGAAAAATTATTAAAGGTCGACAATCTCTATGATCCGCGCCATATGCTTATGGTCCATCACATCAACCAGGCCCTCAAGGCCCATACCTTGTTCAAAAGGGATGTGGATTATATCGTCAAGGAGGGGGAGGTCATCATCGTCGACGAATTCACCGGTCGTCTCATGCCCGGCCGGCGCTACAGCGAAGGTCTGCACCAGGCCCTGGAAGCCAAGGAGGGGGTGCGGGTGGAAAGCGAAAACCAGACCCTGGCCACCATCACCTTTCAGAATTACTTTCGCATGTATAAAAAGCTGAGCGGCATGACCGGAACGGCCGACACCGAGGCCCCGGAATTCAAAAAAATATATAAACTGGATGTCGTGGTCATTCCCACGCACAAAAAAATGATCCGGAATGATTTTCCGGATTCGATCTACCGCAATGAAAGCGAAAAGTTTCTGGCCATCATCGAGGAGATCAAGCGTCTGCACACCAAAGGCCAGCCGGTGCTGGTGGGAACCATTTCCATTGAAAAGTCGGAACGCATCTCCGCCATACTCTCCCGCCAGGGGATCAAGCACTCGGTCCTGAACGCCAAAAACCACCGTTTGGAAGCCGAAATCGTGGCTTCGGCCGGGCAAAAAGGGGTGGTCACCATTTCCACCAATATGGCCGGTCGGGGTACGGACATCGTCCTCGGCCAAGGGGTAACCGCCCTGGACGGCCTGCATATTCTGGGTACGGAGCGCCATGAATCCCGCCGCATCGACAACCAGCTCCGTGGCCGGTCCGGACGGCAGGGAGACCCCGGCAGTTCCCGCTTTTATCTTTCCCTGGAGGATGATCTGCTGCGCATCTTCGGCTCGGACCGTATCGCCGGTCTGATGGGTAAAATGGGCATGGAAGAGGGAGAACCGATCGAACACAATTTGATTTCCAAAGCCATTGAAAACGCCCAGCGGCGGGTTGAGGGCCACAATTTCGAGATCAGAAAACACCTCATCGAATATGATGATGTCATGAACCAGCAACGGGAGGTCATTTACGGCCAACGGCGAAAGGTCTTGGAGGGGGAGGATCTGCGTGAACTGGTTAAAGAGATGACCCGCGACCTGATGGAGGAAATCGTCGCTGTTTTTGTTAACGACAAGACTCCTCCCGAGGAATGGGACCTGAAATCCCTGTCGGATAAATTATTCCAACAGTTTTCGGTAAAAATCT
>JBFMBU010000192.1:0-5529 GCA_040755035.1 Thermodesulfobacteriota bacterium | reverse complement strand
AAGGCTTTTTCCGGAAGACATTAAAAAGCTATATGATAATACGCCGGTTAAAACCCCTGTGCTTATCATTAATCAGCCCTATCTTTTAGGCCAAAGAGAAGGATGGATTTATCTGGCCGTTCATGTCTCCCCGGAAGCCCTGGATGAGGTTGAGTTCGACAAGATGTATAAAAAATTGAAAAATATTGAAAAAGAAACCGGACGCCTCCTGGACTGGGCCAGGATCAAGCAGGTCATAGCCGAAGCCCGGGGAATTCCGGTTCCTATTTTTGAAATCAGTCCGGGGAACGGGAATGGGTATGTGGAAATCCTGGAAGTCAGGCACCCGGTTGACTTGTACGGCAAGCCGGAGGTGCCGGACCTGAGACCGGAGGCCTGGTCCATATTAGCCGCGGAAGTGGAAGATGAGATCGAAGCCAAGAGGCTGTCCGCCATTATTAATCACCAGGGTCCGCCCATCCCGGCCAGGGTGATAAAAAACGAACCGGGCTACCGGGTGATAGCCGGACCTTTCAACGACCTCAAAGAGGCCAATGAGGCAATCAAACGCCTGAAAATTGATTTGGAAATGGATGGTAAATTGATTGAACCTGTCCGAAAGAGACAATCAAGAGGAAGGAGGTGAAGAGAGGATGAAAAAAATTCTTATAGTAACGGTCATGATGGTTGCCCTCAGCACTCTGGTGTTGGGCTGTGCCACCCGAGGGGACCTGGAGAAGGTTCGGTCTCAGGAGATGCTGAACCGGGCCAAAGCGGATCAGGCGGCCCAGGAAGCTCAGGCGGCTAAAGCGGCCGCTGATGCGGCCAGCACCAAGGCCGAGGCTGCCGCCACCCGCGCCGACCAGGCCATAAAGATGGCCGAGGAAAGGGAGAAGATCGCCGAAGAAAAGGCAAGACTGGCGGAAGAAAGGGCCAAAATAGCCGAAGAAAAGGCCCAAAAGGCCGACGCCGTTTTTCAGAAATCCATGAAAAAATAAAGTGTTAATAATCCCCCCTCTATCCCCCCTTTGTTCAAAGGGGGGAAGGGGAGAATTATCAAGTCCCTGGGCTTCCCCTAAGGTGAAATCCTCCGATAAAAATGAACCGCTTTGATAGGCTGATAATTTCAGGTAATAATGAATGGATAAATTTTTCTGCAACGGTAAGGTAATTTGTTCCCTCCAAAAGGCAAAGACGGGCTATAAGCAAAGCCGGACAAATCTTGCTATTATTTTATTATTGACCTTCCTCCTGGCCGCATTGATTCTGATGTCCGGGTGCGGTCATTTTAATGAGGCCTCGCAGGCCAGACCTGTCTTTCAAGAGGCCAATACTCTTTTTAATCAGGGAAACTACCCGGCCTCGCTGAGCAGATATCGGCACCTTATTGAAAAATATCCCAACCTGGGCGACCGCGTCCTGTTTGAGATGGGCATTATTTATGCCTATTCCGAAAACAAGGGGAAGGATTATCAAAAAGCCCTGGACTGCTTTCAGAAAATCATCAGGCAGTATCCGGAGAGCGGGTTCCGGAAAGACAGCGAGATCATGATCTTTCAAATCAGTACTCTCATGGTCAAGGATAAGACGATTGCCGCCCAGCAAACACTGATAACAGCCTTGCGGGAGGAAAATCAAAACAAAGAGAAGGAGATCCTCACCCTTGGAAAACAGGTGCAGACCCTGGAACAGGATTTGAAAGTCAGACTGGAAGAGCTGACGAAACTGCAAAAGGAGGTTTCCGCTCTGCGCCTGGGTCCGGTGGAAAAGGTCCTGATAGAGAAAAAAGAGAGGCGTTTGACTTTATCCTCCAAGGGGCAGGCGCTCAAGACCTATAAAATTGCCCTGGGAGGGAACCCTGTCGGTGCCAAAGAGCGGCATGGCGATCACAAAACCCCTGAAGGGACCTATCTTATTGATGCAAAAAACAGGGACAGCCAATATCATCTCTCCCTCCATATCTCCTACCCCAACGAAAGGGATAAAAAACGCGCCAAAGCCCTGGGGGTTTCTCCAGGCGGAGACATCATGATCCATGGCCTCAAGAACGGCTTGGGTTGGGTGGGGGATTCCCACACCGGGAAGGACTGGACCAGAGGGTGTATCGCCGTTACCGACGAAGAAATTGAGGAAATCTTTCGATTGGTGCCGATAGGAACACCGGTAGAGATACGACCCTAATCGGTGCGGCAGTCCTTTTTGAGCATCGAAAGAATATCACCCCTGAATTGAACGGATCCAATCCGATAATAGACTCGGCCATTTAAGACTTGACAGGTTCTCCTCTTTTTTTTATAATTTTTTCATTAAAATTGAACAAGGAAATCCATCCTGGTTAGGGCATGAGACGAAAGAGTAAGCCCTGATAGATGATGAGCGCTCTAATGGGTACTCATGATCCATCAGGGCTTTTTAGTTCTTAAACCTTCAAGGAACCGGTCGAAAGAATGGAAGGGGGAAGGGCGCTTTAGCCTTTTCCCGGATATAGATGATAGGGACAAAAACAAAGGAAACCGGCGATTGAAAACCCAGGTCCTCATTATCGGAGGAGGGGCGACCGGCACCGGCCTGGCAAGGGACCTGGCTTTGCGGGGTTTGCAATGCCTCCTGGTGGAGAAGAAAGACATCAACGCCGGGGCCTCCGGGGGCAACCACGGGCTGCTGCACAGCGGCGCCCGATATGTGGCTTCCGATCCGGAGGCGGCCCGGGAGTGCCGGGAAGAGGGTGAATTATTAAAACACCTGGCCCCTCATTGTATTGAAAAAACCGGAGGCCTGTTTGTGGCCGTGGAGGGGGACGATGAAGACTATATCGCCCGCTTTCCCGGGCTCTGTGAGAAAGCGGGGGTCCCTGCCCGAGCCCTTGATCTGAAGGAGGCCCGTCTGTTGGAACCTGCCCTCTCCAAGAAACTGATCGCCGCCTACGCGGTGGAGGACGGTTCCATCGATCCCTTTCGGCTTTCCCTGGATAACCTGGCCCAGGCCGGAGAGCATGGGGCTGATCTGCTTTGCTTCACCCGGGTGGCGGCCTTTGAGATCGGCAACTCAAAAATCCAATCGGTTAAATTAGAAAACACCCTCAGCGGGGAATCATTGTCAGTCGAGGCTGATATCATCATCAATGCCGCCGGGGCCTGGGCCGGGTTGGTGGCCGGTCTGGCCGGCCTTTCTGTTCCGGTCCTCTATTCGAAAGGTAGCCTGATCATCACCCAGGAGCGGATGAATCATAGGGTAATCAACCGTCTGCGCCCGGCCTCCAATGCCGATATCCTGGTCCCCGGGGGAACGGTCTCCATTCTGGGCACCACTTCTATCCGTATTGAACATCCGGACCATGCCTACCCCACTGTGGAGGAAATCGAAATCATGATCGAGGACGCCAAGGCCATGATCCCGGCCCTGGAGACGGCCCGCTATATCCGGGCCTATTGCGGGGTGCGGCCCCTGGTGGGATCCCCAGGAGGCGGTGAAGATCGCAAGGTGACCCGCGGTTTTGTCCTCCTGGATCATTCGGCCCAGGGTCTGAACAATTTCATCACCATCACCGGCGGGAAGCTGACCACCTTTCGCCTGATGGCTGAAAAAACAGCCGACCTGGTCTGTGATCACCTGGGGCTGATTCGTCCCTGTTTGACCCGGACCGAACCCCTGCCCGCTTCCTCGTCCGTCCGTTGGACGGAACCGGCCGGGGCCCCAAGGGTGTGGTTGACCGGGCATGATCCGCAGGATACAGTGCTTTGTGAATGTGAAATGGTCCCCCGAAGCGCCATAGATTCTATTGTCGATGCTTTGAAAAACCAGGGAATAAAGGCCGATCTGCTGGCTATCGGGTTGCGGAGCCGCATCGGCAAAGGCCGCTGTCAGGGTTCGTTTTGCGCCCCCCGCATCGCTGCTTCTCTCTATCAGCAGGGAGAAATGTCGGCCTCTCAGACCATTGACGGGTTGCGTGAATTTATTCGAAACCGCTGGAAGGGATTGCAGCCGGTCCTTTGGGGGGATCAACTGGCCCAGGCCGAGTTATCAGAAGCCGTTCATTGTGGATTTCTGGGACTGGAAGGGGAGGAGGGGGAAAACGGCAGAGTTTGAAAAAGTGAACAGGATGCCTGAGCGAGAAACCATAAAAGCGGATCTGACCATTATCGGAAACGGCCTGGCCGGCCTGGGTGCGGCTTTGTATGCCCTCAACCGCGGTCTATCCGTGGTCCAGTTCGGCAGCGGCTATCCTCTAAGTCTGGTTAGCGGTTGTTTCGACCTTTTCAGTGTTTGTCCCTCCGCTGGAAAAAAGGAATGGGACAATCCCTGGGAAGGCTTAAAGGTTTTGCGCAACGACCATCCCGAACATCCCCTGGCCCGAATAGAGGAAGTGGAAATCCGTCAGGCCTTTGAAGAGTTTTCTGTCGGTTTAGGAGAGGCCGGGCTTTCCTATGTCCAGGACCCCGAACGAAACCGGGAGATCATTACCCCATTGGGGACTATCAAAAAGACCTTCGGCCTGCCCCGTTCCATGTGGCTTGGGGCTGAAGCCCTGGAACGGAAAGCCATGGGCAGGATTATTGAAATTGAAGGTCTGGAGGGATTCAAGGCCCCGCTGATTGTTGATCGGCTTAAGCCCCACTGGAAAGGGCTTTCCGCGGGGCGAATCCAATTCCCGGGATTCGAATCCCGGCCCCGGGCCCTGGCCGAACACCTGGCTTCCAGCCTGATCCTGTCGGCCAATCGGGAAAAACTGGCCCAACGCCTTCGCCGGGAGATAAACGGGGCCGAGGTCATGGGTCTGCCCGCTGTCCTGGGGCTCTTCAAGTCCTCTGCAGTGATGGAGGATTTACGGGAGCAGATCGGGATCCCCCTTTTTGAAATCCCGACTCTCCCGCCATCAGTCCCCGGGCTGCGCCTCCAGGAGACCCTGGAAAGAAAGGCGGCGGAAAAAGGAACGTATCATTTGTTTCGGCACCGGGTAGGGAAGGCCGAACCTGGAAAAGACGGTGGATTCAAGGTCCCTATCCTGCACGACGGGGAAACGATCCGGACGGTTTCTTCCAGGGCGGTCATCCTGGCCGGCGGCCGTTTTCTGGGCGGCGGTTTGCAAGCCGACAGAAAAACCGTCCGGGAACCCCTGTTTGGACTGCCGGTCTCCCAACCCGATTCCCGCAGCGGTTGGCACAGGAGTGATTTCTTTAACCGGCAGGGACATGAGATCAACCGGGCCGGTCTCGAGGTTGATGACCGGTTCCGCCCTTTCAATCGTCAGAAGGAGCCGGCCTACGAGACCCTTTTTGCCGTCGGATCGATCCTGGCCCATCAGGACTGGAAGCGGGAGAAATGCGGCAGCGGCCTGGCTCTGGCCACGGCCCTGGGGGCGGTCAAGGCCTTTTTGGGGATCAAAAATAAGTGAGATAAGCGTAAAGATGGAAAACCTGATTCCCGATTTTGATTTCATAGAGACCCTGGAAACGCGGGGGTCTTTTCAGGCCCAGACCTGCTTTCAATGCCGGAAATGCAGTAACGGCTGCCCCCTGAGCTATGCCATGGACCTCTATCCGGACGAAGTTA
>JBFMBU010000191.1:0-5204 GCA_040755035.1 Thermodesulfobacteriota bacterium | reverse complement strand
CAGGGCCGCCGAGGCGCTGGTCGGTCGGGACAACTTCTGCCGGAATTATATCAAAGCGTACCGTGCCGGTCTTTTTAATTTTGAATAATGATCCACCCGAAAAAGATTCCGGAATGGGACGATAACAATACTATTCCCCTCCTCAGAATCGTCTTTTTTTAAATATCAATAATTTTTTTATTTATCAATAACGCCAGGATGACAACAACAGGCATAAAAAGAAACTATTAGTGATAACTATTTGATAATACGCGTTTAGTAATTATCAACCTCCAATGGCATATCCATTGCTATTCAAAAAGAAAAAATTTGGAAAGGAGAAGGGAAATGGATCGAATCAAGCCTAAAGGCCGTAACCGAAACTGTTTCTTAATGATCTTGCTGATGGGGTTTTTCTTCTTAGCCGCATCCCTTTGGTTAAATCAGGAAGCTTTTGCCCAGCCGAAGGAGGAGACGGTCAATGTCGGTATCATGGCCCCGCTTTCCGGTCCCGGGGCACCCTGGGGGATAGCGACCGTCAGAGTCCTGGAGCTAAAATTCAAACAAATCAACGAGGCCGGCGGCGTCAAAGTCGGAAATAAAGTTTATAAATTCAAGGTGCATAAAGAAGACGACAAGTATATGGGGTCTGTCGCCGCCCAGGCTGCCGCCAGGCTGATCCATGACTTGAACTGCAAGGTCATCTTCGGAACCAACGGATCGAGTCCGGTACTGGCCATGCACCCCATCACCACCGAAAACAAAGTCCCTGTTTTTTGCAACTCTTTCGCCGATGACGCCATCAGTCCGGCCAGAAAGTACAATTTCCGCACCTCCATGACCAGCCACCAGTATGCCCCGGTCATGTGGAAGTATGTCAAGGGACGCTGGCCTGAGATTAAGCAGATAGCGGCTATCGGGCAGAACGACGCTACCGGCAAGGAGGAGACGAAGCATATCAAACTGGCCTGCGATCCCCTGGGTATCAAGGTCGATATCGAGCTTTATGAGCCGGGACAAAAGGAATTCTATCCCCTGTTGACCCGCCTCCTGGCTAAAAAACCGGAGGCCATCGATCCCACCTGCGGCGCCGTTGGATCAGCCAGTTTAATCATGAAACAGGCCCGGGAGCTCGGCTTTAAGGGCAAGTTCATCAGCAGCGTTTTCTTGGACCCCAACTTGAACGGACCGATCGCCGGATTCGATAACATCGAGGGGTCCCTTACCGTTACCTGGGATTTGGCCAGCGGTTCACCCGGTGAAAAGGCCTTCTATAAGATGTGGTGCGACCACTGGGACCCCAAAGAATTCAATGTATCTCCGACCATTTTTTACACCGGCCTGGAGATATGGCTGGAAGCGATTCAAAAGATCGGCGACCTCGATGCGGACAAAATCAGGAATTTGATCGATTCCGGCTACGTGTTTAATACCTCTATTTATGGGAAAATTAAATTTCTTGGAAAAGATTACTATGGCGTCAACCATCAAATTCGCACCCCCATAGTGATCAGCGAGGTCAAAAACAAAAAGCTGGTAGAAGTCTGGCGGGAGAAATAATTAATTCCGGAGCCGGCAGGGACCTCCCCCTGCCGGCTGCAAATGACCACAGGCGATCATCGACCGTTTCGGCTCACTATCCACGAGGTCGGCCGTCGACTATAAAGGTATCCGATGACATTGCAAATGTTCGTTCAGTCTTTCATCAACAGCATTTTATCAGGAGGGGTCCTTATCCTCATTGCCCTGGGTTTGACCATCATCCTGGGTATCATGAAAGTAGTCAATTTTGCGCACGGGGAATTTTACATGCTCGGCGGGTTTGGGATATGGTGGTTTTCTGCCGAGCAGGGCCTGAATTTTACCCTGGCCCTGATTCTGAGTGTGATCCTGGTCGGCCTCTTAGGCGTGACCATTGAACGGAGCTTGTTTAAACCCTTCCGAGAAAAGGCCTTTCCCAGTCTAATTATCTCGTTGGGCATTCTGTTGATGCTCAGGGCCGCCACCCAACTGAGCTTCGGTTTAGTGGACCATTCCGTCCCAGCCCCGGAGGCTTTTAAGGGGTTGATCCAGATCTCCGGCGCTTTTCTTTCCAAAGAAAGGTTGATTGTCATCTGCATTACCCTGGCTTTAATCATCGGACTGTATGGTTTTATTAAGTTTACTAAGGCCGGGCTGGCCATGCGGGCCGTGGCCGATGATCTGACTGCGGCCTCGCTTCAAGGCATGAACGTTGATCGGATCTCGTCCCTGGCTTTCTTTGTCGGGTCCGTTCTGGCCGCCACGGCCGGGTGTTTGACCGGCCCTATTTTTTACGTCTCTCCTAACATGGGGGCGGAACCCGGGATGATGGCCTTTGTGGTTATCGTCCTCGGCGGTATCGGCAGCATTAGCGGGACGGTGATCGCCGGCTTGATCATAGGTTTTATCGAAGGATTCGGTTCTATTCCTTTCGGCACGAGTTATGCTACGATCATGGTCTATGTCGTACTCTTGATTACCCTAATCTTCAAACCCATGGGATTATTAGGCCATGCTGAAAGATAATCGTTGGACCACCCATATCGTTTTGCCGGTCATCGCGGCCTTGCTGATTCTTTTCCCCCTGCTGACCGGCAATAAATATTATCAGCGTACCATCACCACACTGGCGATTGCCGTGGTTATGACCAGCGGGTTCAGGTTGGTCGCCCTGACCGGACAACTCAGCATCGCCCAGGCGGCCTTTATGGGAGTCGGGGCCTACTGTTCAACGCTCTTGATCATGAAATTGGGGTGGAATACCTGGATTTGTTTTTTCCTGGCCGGATTTGCCGCCGCCCTGGTGGCCCTCATCGTCGGCTTTATCACCCTGCGGATAAAGGAAATTTATTTCGCTATCGCCACCCTGGCCTTGAACGAGCTTTTCAGACTTATTTGGGTCGAGTGGGACACGCTTTTCGGCGGAGCCGCCGGTATCGTCAATATCCCTTCTCCGGCCCCAATTTTGGGTATACCCCTTGGAAGCGTCGTCTCGTTTTACTATATCGCCGTCTTCCTGTTGTTCAGCATTACTGTAGTGATGGTCCGCATCGAGAGATCCAGAATCGGGTTGATCTTTTCCTCCATCCGGGAATTCGATACCCTGGCCGCTAGTCTGGGGGTTAATCTCATGTGGGAAAAAGTGAAAGCCTTCATGATCGCCTGTTTCTTCGCCGGCATGGCCGGGGCCTTTTTCGCCCACCTCCAGCACTATATCAGCCCGGTTGATTTTACCCTGATGGACTCGGTCATGTTTTTATTATACGGGGTGGTCGGGGGAGTGGGAAGCGTTTGGGGACCGGCGGTGGGCTGCACAATCATGATATTCATACCGGTGGCCCTGCGCCTGATACCCAACTATAATCCGGTTGTTGAACCCCTCATTTTCGGCGGCATCCTGATTCTCGTTATGCGCTTTTGCCCGGATGGACTGGTGGGTCTGTTTCAGGGGCTCGTCTCTTCTTGGAAAAAAACCGGGCCTCAAAAAGGGGAAAAAGAACATGTCGCTGCTTGAAGCGGGAGAGCTGTCCATCAGGTTTGGGGGCTTAATGGCCCTGGACCGGCTCGATATCCAGGTCGAGGAAGGAGAAATCCTCGGTCTCATCGGCCCCAACGGCGCGGGGAAATCGACCTTTATTAATGTCGTCAGCGGCTTAAACAAGCCGTCTACTGGTACGATCACCTTTAAGGGCGAGAATATCGTCGGCCTGCGCCTGGACCAGATCGCCTCCAGGGGGATTATCCGAACCTTTCAGGTTTCCAACCTGTTCATGTCCTTTTCGGTTTTGCAGAATATTCAAGTCGGCTTTCACTTGCGGTCCGGGATCGGGTTCTGGAGCGCTCTCCTGGGAAATTCCAAAACAAGGCAACAGGAGCGGGTGCTCCAGGACAAGGCCATGGAAATTCTGGACCTCTTTAAAATGGGCCACCTGAGCCATGAAATTACAGCCAACCTGCCGCACGGACATCAAAGGGAATTAGGGGTAGCTATGGCCCTGGCCGCAGAGCCGACATTGCTGTTGTTGGACGAACCGGTTACCGGGATGATCGCCGAGGAAACCTTGCATTTCATGAATACGGTAAGAGATATCACCAAAAGAAAAAAAACAACGGTCCTTTTAATCGAACATGACATGACGGCGGTCATGGGTTATTGCGACAGAATTGTGGTCCTGAATTTCGGAAGGAAGATAGCCGAGGGGCCACCTGAGGAAATCAAAAAGAATCAAGAGGTCATAACAGCCTATCTTGGAGAAAAAAAAGATGCTCAAAATCCGGGACCTGCAAGTTAATTACGGCGGGGTACAGGCCCTGAAAAAAATTTCCCTGGATATCCAGGAAGGAGAGATCGTCACCCTGATTGGAGCCAACGGCGCAGGCAAAACCACCACCTTAAGGACCCTGTCGGGCCTGAAGAAACCGGCCAAAGGCGAAATCTGGTTTAAAGAGGCCCGCATCGACGGTTTATCGCCGCAAGGCATAGCCAAGTTAGGAATCGGTCACGTCCCAGAGGGAAGGCATGTATTTAAACATCTGACCGTTTTGGAAAACCTAAAAACCGGATGCTACCTGCGCCGAGACAAAGAAGGAATAAAAAGGGACCTGGAGGAGGTGTTCGAACACTTCCCCAGACTTAAGGAAAGAACCCGGCAGAAAGCGGAAAGTCTGAGCGGAGGGGAACAGCAAATGCTGGCCATGGCCAGAGCCTTGATGGCCAGACCTTCCCTGCTGCTTTTGGACGAACCCTCCTTGGGGCTGGCCCCGGTCCTGGTTTGGGAGGTAGGGAAGATCGTGGCCGACATCAACAGACAAGGGGTCACCGTGATCCTGGTGGAGCAGAACGCCCAAATGGCTTTGAGTGTGGCCAACAGAGGGTATGTACTGCAATCCGGAGAGATCGCTTTGGAGGGGACCTCCGAGGACCTGGTCAAGGGCGAGTCGGTCAAGAAAGCGTATCTGGGCGGATAGGACCACCCTTCGTTTTTTAGATTCTTACACAAAAAGTCTGAGGATTTTTTTTCTTATTGTCGATATTCAGGACCAAGGGGGTCTTATTTTTTGGGGTTGTCCACCCTAACGCCCTGAGCTTCTTTGCCGGGCAAATTATTTAACTAAATCTAGAGCAGGCCTTCGCCGGAGATAGAAACGGGCTATGGTGTATGCCCTGCCTCGAATCTAACTTAACTGGACTGGCCGGGATAGGG
>JBFMBU010000190.1:0-53252 GCA_040755035.1 Thermodesulfobacteriota bacterium | reverse complement strand
AATAATGCCTTTAAAAAAGCCCAACCCAAATAGGATTTTATTAAAATGATTATTTTCTTTCAATTTATCGGAATATTTCTTGCCTTGGGTAATTTTGTGGGAATTCTTATGTTCTGGAATACTGTACATTTTTTATCTATTGGTGTTCCTCTTTCTCTTTTAATAATGTCGTTAGCTCCATGTTTCAAAAAGAGTATTTTTACAATCTTAGCGCTTATTGCATTAACGTTTGGGGTGTTATCTTATGCCTTTTTAGGAATTCCATTTCTTGATAAACAAGACGATGTTGTGGCTCGTCTTCTTCATTTCACAGGATTGTTATTGATTTTAATTTTTATAATTTATTTATTGATTATTTATAAAAGAGAAAGAAGGGAACGTAGTTTAGTCTGAAGGGTTTTTAGGTAGAGTAGAGAGCTGGCGTCGGGCTGGAGTCGCTTTTGAAACTTTTGATGCACGCATCTACTTGGAGCTATAGCACTAAGGGGTTTCCGGCTCCCCCTCATCAAATCCCGTAAATCGGGGCTTTCCGATCATCTTCTTCCTTAGGCTTTCGCTGTTATCTTCCAAGGGGTTTTGGTCGGAATTCGGTAAAGCCCTAAAGACTCATAGAGGTATTCATCCGGGTAGGCCTTGTATCCCCGCTCCCTGCGCTACCTTTAATATGGCTTCCCGTTTCCCCACCCTAAGATAAAAATTGTTGCCTGAACCTATCAATATAGGTCCTCACCACCTTAGAGGGCCGGTAAACCCCAAAATGCCCTTCGCACAGGATATCGGCATTCAGATCCATCAACTCTTTCGTGGAATTATCCCAATCATTCAGGTTGGACCTGAAGGCTTGTGAAAATGGACCGTGAATGTCCTGCCCGAAGAGAACCCTTTCCTCCTTGCGATCGATATACACCGAAATCGAACCAGGAGTATGTCCTGGGGTGTGGAGGCAGACGATTTTATCATTCGGACCTAAATTAAGCTCTTCTTGCCTGGCCCTTTGCACCCGGTCGATCTTCAAGGAGGGCAGTCTCACTCCATACCAGCCGGCAGCGGTAAAGACCGGATCCCCGCTCTCGATCGCTTCCTGATCCAGGGCGTGAGCGACCAGATGGGCCTGGGTGCGTTCCTTAAAATATCCGGCTCCTCCGATATGATCCACATGCCCGTGGGTTAGAATGATATAGGTAAGATCTTCAGGATTCAGACCCGCCTTGTCGATATTGTCCCAGATGACCTCTGCCCCCTCTCCCGCACCGCAATCGATCAGGGCACTGCTTTCCTCCCCTATCACTAAATAGGACAGGGCGTCCTGCGGATGGGACAGGTCCGGTCCCCCCACACAAAATATTCCGTCGATGATTTCAATGGGATAAGAATTCATGGCCTGGTTCTTTCATATGTAAACTTGCAAATTTTTTCTTTTTGAATACCTGTTATTAAGGGATAGTCACCTGGGCTTTACCGACCGCCACCTTTTCCCCATCCTGGTCCAAGGCCCATAATTCCACCGCTACAAAATCCTTTCCTTTTTTCACCGGATGAAGTTCAGACACTTCACCACCATAGGTGCACGTTGAACCTACCGGTACGGGCTTAATCAGTTTGGCCTCGAAGGTCTTCATCATCCCGCCGGAAGAATAGGCCCAGTTGGTGATGACCTTGGTCAGGAGGGAAAGGGTCATTTGGCCGTGCTGCACGGTTTCCGGAATACCAAAGACCTGTGAGGTCCGGCACCAATCCGGAGAACAATGAACAGGATTCATGTCCAGTGAACCTACGGCGAAATGCCAGATATCTTCCTGACTCAGATGCTGTTTTACGGTAGGCAGTTTATCCCCGCATTTTATGGTTTCAAAAGTCAGTTTGCTTTCCATTCATATTTCCTTTCAGAATTGCACCGTCTTAGATAAAAAGCAGATAGGACTCAGGCCTCCAGACCATGCTCTCCCTTTAAAAACCTGAGGACATCGGCCTTGGTTCGGGGCAGGATCAGGGTACTGAAGTATCGCATTTTCAGATTTCCATACTGATCATAGATCTGGGATAAAGCCCGCATATAATATTTCCCTCGTTTGATCCACTTATCATAGCTGGTCAATTTAAGGGTCAGGATATCCCCTACCCGGATGGGATCATAATACTCAATGATTTGTCCCGGATTTCTCGCTCCCGGTGTCCTGTTCCAACTGCCGTGTCCTCCTCCCTGGAGAAGAAAAAAACGGATCTGGGTCACAAAGAGCGGATGGGCCACGATCCCGTCGTGGCCGCATTGTCTGGCATATTCCTCATCGTAAAAAATGGGATTGTCATCAGGGACCGACGCGGCAAAGGCCTTCAAGTCCTCAGCCTTCACCTCAAATTTGATGGGAATTTCACTTTCCTCCCCTATCTGAATCTCATCCCAGAATTCCAAGCCGTCGATCTGTTTCGGATCCAGAAAATCGTGATAAAATTCTTTTTGTTTCTGCGTGGTGTAATATTTGGCCATTTCCTGCAGGTAATCCATATCCCTCTCCTTTCTACTCGCGGTTTGCCGGTTTTCGTCCTTTTCCACCTCCCTTAAACTTTTTTCCTTTACCCCAATCGTAAAGACTCAAGGCGTTGCCTCTAAGGAATTTATGGCGTATTTCATCATTTTTAAAAGGAAGGGCCTTTATCTCTTCCATCGCCCTTTTCTGGGGGATAAGGGAAGCGGTGGCGAACATGATTTTATCCGCTCCGCGGGTGTTCAGGTAATGAATGATCTCCGGGGGATAGTGGCTGGGTGCAAAAGCGGAAGTCATATAATAAAGATTGGGCCATTTAAGCATCAGCTTGACACAGGTGAATACCCAGGGCTCTCCGCCGTGGGACATGGCGATCTTCAGCTCGGGGAAAAACCAGCATACTTCATCCAGATAAATAGGGTTTTGAACTTCCCCCGGCACCTTTGGACCCGGGATCCCCACGGTCATTCTTATGGGGATATCCAGCTCAATACACTTGGCGTAAATGGGGTAGTAAACCTTGTCGTTGTAAGGCTTCTGGACACGGAAGGCCGCCAGATTGGCGGCTTTGAAACCAAATTCCTTTACCGCTCTTTCCAGCTTGCGAACAGCTTCCATCCCTTCCAGGGGGTTGATGGAGTGCCCCCCGATAAACCGGTCCGGATACTTTTCTATGGCTTTCAGGACCCATTTGGGTTCGGTCTCATCGGTCACCAGGATGGCTCTTTCAATACCGGCCTCGTCCATTTCCTTGACCAACTGGGCCTGGGTGTGGGGTTTGGATTGTTCTTTCAGGTTCTTGAAAAGATATCCGATGCTTCCGGCATAATATTCTTTTTTCAGCAAGGCACTGGTATTGACAAAACAATCAATGGCTTTAATTTCCCGGGTCATAGGTGTCCTCCTTCAGGAGTTGGGGATTCAAGGGTGGAGCAGGGATTAATTAGAAAATAAAGGGGCCGAGATAGGAAGTCAAGAACTCATTCAAAATAAATTGACCGGAATAACCTCCCTTTGATACTATTTAAGCCTTAATTAAGTCCTTTTCCCGGAAGCGCCCAGCAGTAAAATATTTCGAAAGGAATGAGAAGGGGATTTTTCCGAATATCTTCAAACGAAGCAGGTTAAACCCAGAGATGAATTCCAATGGCCTATCCATTTAGCGATGATATTTTAAATGATTTAAAAAGGTATGTTAACCATGGCGGTCAACACCTTCTGTGGCCTTCTGTTTTCGTATTACCGGGGTGGATGGAAGCCTGGTGGCGGATATTCGGGTCCGAGGCCGAGATGATGATCCGTACCCTGCGGGAGGAGGAAAGAATAATAGGCATTGCCCCCTTAATGATGAAAGACGGGCAGGCCCTTTTTATCGGAGATACCGAGGTCTGTGATTATCTTGATTTTATTGTTTCACCCGGTTCGGAAACGGTTTTTTACCAGCGTTTGCTGGACGATCTGGCAACAAACAATATCAAGCATCTGGATTTGAAACATCTCCGCCCGGAATCGACTGTGCTTACCCATTTGGCCAGGGTGGCCGAAAACCGCCGGTATCCGGTAAACCTTTCTCAGGATGCTTTATCTCTTGAGCTGGATTTGCCCGGAGATTGGGAGGCTTATCTGAAATCACTCGGCGGCAAAGAACGCCATGAAGTGAGGCGCAAATTACGAAGGCTGACCGAAAAGGGGATTGTTGAATACCGCTTTATCGACCGGCAAGCTGAACTTCCTGAAATGATGGCCCTTTTTTTTAAAATGTTTGTGGAGAGTCGAGAGGATAAAGCCGATTTTCTGAATGAAAAAATGAAGTCATTTTTTCTTCTTGTGTCCGAGGCCATGGCCGAATCAGGCCTGTTGAAAATGGGACTTTTACAGGTGGACAAAAACCCCGTATCAGCTATCATGTGCTTTGACTATAAAGACGGTATCTACCTTTATAACAGCGGGTATGATCCGGCCTATATGCCGCTGAGTGCCGGGTTGATCTGTAAATTACTGGCCATTAAAAACAGTATTGAATTGGGAAAAAAGAGATTCGATTTTCTTAAAGGATCCGAATTATATAAATATCGCCTTGGCGGAAAAGAAGTGCCATTGTATCGCTGCCAAATTACAATAACATAATAGGTTTTAAAAATAATTTTCGGAGTAAATGGATCTTAATAAATTAAACATAACCATGATCAGCGCCCATAGCTGCCCTGTCGGTGAACTGGGAGCGAAAGATACCGGTGGCATGAGTGTCTATATCCGGGAACTTTCAAAGGAGTTGGGGATCCTGGGGAATCAGGTCGATGTCTATACCCGTATTCATGACCCGCGGGACCCCATCATGGAAGCATTGGGGCCCCGGGTGCGTTTAATACACTTGAAGGCCGGACCGGAAGCAATAATCAGTAAAGCGGAAGTCTATTCAGCTATTCCTGAATTCATCGAAAATCTGGAAGGGTTCTGGAGGAAAAAAGGACTCCATTATGATATTGTCTTCAGCCATTATTGGCTTTCCGGTCTGATAGGTGAACATTTACAAAAAAAGTGGTTGATTCCTTTTATTATGATGTACCACACCCTTGGAGCAGTAAAAAACGCTGTGGCTATCGGGGAAGCGGAATCCGACCAGCGCCTCATCTCAGAGAAAGAATTGGCCCAGTGTTGCCGTCGTATTCTGGTACCGACGAAAAAGGAAAAACAGAATTTAATACACTACTATAAAGCCTTACCGGATAAAATCGGCATAGCACCCTGCGGAGTCAATTTAGATACCTTCCGACCCCTCGATAAAGCTTCAGCCCGAATGAAATTAGATTTAGCCGCTGAAAAAATACTTTTGTTCATCGGGCGCATAGACCCCCTAAAGGGAGTCGATCGTCTTTTGAGAGCCATGCCCCTTCTTTCGCCTTTAAAGGACCTGCGCTTGATTATCATCGGTGGAGACGAAAACAGCCGGGAAGAAGTGGACAAGCTGAAGCAATTAGTTAGGGAGTTAAAAATAGACCACCTGGTAATTTTTAAAGGGATGGTTAAACAGGAGCAACTGCCCGATTACTATAATGCGGCTGATGTTTGTTTGGTTCCGTCTTATTACGAAAGTTTCGGCCTGGTGGCTCTGGAAGCATTGGCCTGCGGCACGCCGGTGATAGCAACAGATGTGGGTGATTTAAGCCATATCATCCTTCAGGGGAAAAATGGATATATTGTACCCGACAACACCCCGGAAAAGCTGGCTGAGGCCATCCTTCTTTTCTTTTCCAGACCGACCCGCAATAGAGAATCCCTTCGCTTCAACCGGGAGTCGGTTACCCGTTTCAACTGGGCACGGATAGCCGAATTAATTACCCAGGAGCTGCACCGGGCTTTAGATGGTTAAAGGGAAAAAGCAGAACTTGTTTCCATCCGGAAAGGTTTTACCGAATCAGAACTCATCAGCCACTGAAGCCGAATCTAAGAGGGAAGCCAGAGAACATCCCCGCAGAGGCCGGCCTCGTGGGGCCGGGAAGTAAAAATCGCATATTCTTCTTTGGCTTTCTCAACAGTAGTTTCGGGGCCATGACCGGGATAGAGAACCGTATCGGCAGGCAGATTAAAAATCCTTTCGGTAATCGAAGCCAAGATCTGCTGAAAATCCTGCGGTGAATTGGTTCTGCCCGGCCCACCGGGAAAAATGGTATCACCGGCGAAAAGGATCTTTCCCATCTTAAAGCAGAGGCTCCACGGGGTATGACCGGGGGTATGGAGAACCGCAACCGCTAATTCTCCCAGTGACAGCCGGCTGCCATCCTCTATGAGAATTTCCGGGGGTGTCTTCAGCTTAAAGGTATTTTTCAGATGGGTGGCCAGGGGAAAATGTAATTGTTCACGCAAAATATCCAGGGCTCCGGTATGATCGAAATGATCGTGGGTGAGCAGGAGGTAGCGGGGGTTTGTCCCCTTCAGCCCTTCGCTTATTTCTCCCGCCTCTCCCGGGGCGTCCACGACCAGACTCTCTCCTGTTTTTTGGCAAACGACGATGTAGGCATTGGTACCGTAGGGTCCCAATTCCAATCTATCCACACGAATTTCATTATTTTCAATGACAGTGGCCATAAATTATCCTCTTATTTAGGAAAGAAAATTGTTTTGACCAACAACAAAAAGGCTTGACTTCCCACAGTCCCCTTAAGAATGATTCAACCAGGGAAGAACTATGGCTATGGAAACCGCCATCGAGCTCCCTCAAGAGTATCCTCCACGATCACCCCGGCCCTTTCCAGGGCTTTCCTGATCGCATCGGCCGCTTCATATTTTTTTTCCTTCCGGAATTGTTGGCGCAACCCGATTAATTCCTTAGTCAAAAGAGCAAATTCTCCGGAGCTGTTCTTGATAAAGGATTCGATATTTCCTCCCAAGGAGAGGATCATCCTTTGAAAGGTTCTCCTGGCTTGCCATAAAAATTCCCGGGATTCAAGATCCTCATCGGTCTTCCAGATCAGACGTTCGAATTCGAGGAGGCTTCCGATGACCTCTTGGGATTTAAAATTTTCCAAGCCCATAAGGAATGTCTTTTCAATCAACAAAGCATTTTCGGCGAAATCGGCCTCCGATGGGTTTTTGATCTCTGCCGGCGCCTGGTGACCGCCCAGGTCTGCATCACTTTTCCGCTCTTCAATTTGAAAAAGCCGGAGAGAAACCTTTTCCCCCTTTTTAAAAACCCTTTCTCCCCACCGGTACCGTAAGGTCACCCCTCCCAACCCTTTGATTGTGACCTCCTCTTTTCCCAGATCCAGGATGCAGGCCGTATGCTCATCAAGGCCCAAGATACCGACATCTTCCGGTAGAAGCGCTTCCAACTGCCTTTGACGTTCCTCGCCCATAAAACAGAACCGGGTGTCATGGGTCTGGCCTTCGGCGTTGTTCCAGTGAGGTATAACCACCAGATTGAAGCCGAAGTGAGCCAAGATATTGATCCCCTCCACCCAATGAAGCTCTTGTCCCACTTTATAGATTTCATAAACCGGGAGGGTATACCGTCCCAGGGTCAGGGCTGCGGCACTGGCGGCCACCAGGCAACCGCCCTGTTCGATTCTTTCGACCAGGATATCCGGTATCAGTGTTTCCCGCCACTGCCTTAGGGCATAGGTGGGGCTCCCCGGACCGACCAAAACATAATCGGCCCCTCTCAGCTTTTGAAAGATTTGCACCGCCTCTGCAGTCGGAACCCTATTTTTTCCCTTGAAGCTGGCCACCGTCAGGGCTTGTTGGACATGGGTTTCAAAGTATTCAACGGCCCGTTGAGAAATTTGATCGGCATTAGGTTCGAAACCGGCCGGGGTATCCAAAAAAAAGGCCCGTGGCTTCGAAGGAAGCCCGGAGAACAGTTCCTTATGAACCTCCACCATGGTCGCGGTAAATTCTCCCGATCCCATAAGGGTGATGATACCTTTTTTAGAGGCCATGATTTTCCTGTAGTCGCTATGCGGTTTCTGAACCGTTTATTAAACCCTAACCCGGACCGGCCGGAAATAAAAATGGATATCCGAAACGTTTCCGCTCGGCACGGCTCCCGAAAGGGAGCCTTTCCTAAAGGTCGGCATACGGCATCCGATAGGAAGGGGCTACCGGTTTACGATCTCTCCTGTTCGATAACATTGGAAAAAATCTTTATGGTACACCGTCACCGTTCCCTTGCCGTAGACCTTCCATTGGCCCAGAGGGCCGTCGTTAATCAGGCCGGTTTCCTCCTCGATACCGAAGAACCGAATATCCGGATTTTCTTCGGCCATTTTTCCGGCCCTGGTTTTTTTTTGAATAGTATAATGAGGTAAAACACAGGTCTGAGATACAAGACCCATTCCTTTTTGGAATGCTTGGCTGGCGGGATCATAAAATATTTCACCCAGGACCATGGCTCCAGCGCTGCTCCCGGCAATGACCGCTCCTTCCTGGTGGGCGGCCAGAATAGCCCTCCAACATAGGCTATCTACCAGGGTTTGATTCAGATAACCTGGAAATCCGCCTAAAAGGTAGATGAGGCGAGATTGGCCCAGCACTTCAGCCAGTTCCTGATTATCGGCTGAAACCCGATCGATCAAGGGCAGAACGGCTGCCTGGGTTGCCCCCAGCTTTTTGAACCATCGCCGCCCATTTTCCCCGGCCTGCTGATGATTATTGTCCGCTGCCGCGGCTGCCGGTATAATGCTTAGACGACCCTGGAGACCACCGGCCAATTCCAGGGCTCGAAGATCCGGATCGGCCATCCAGCCCCCGAACTCGGCACCACCCTCCAGGACAATAAAACCCATCTAAACCTCTTTCAAATATTCACGAATCATCAAGGCCGCACTTCCACCTTCCCCGGCGGCACTTACTACCTGTTTGGTGCTGCCGGCACGAACATCGCCGGCGGCAAAAATTCCGGGAAGGGATGTTTCCAGAAGAAAAGGATCCCGTTTTTCAAACCCTTCCGGTTTTCCTCCCTGTTGGAGCAGGGTCGGACCGGTAACGATAAACCCCCAGCGATCCAAAATAAGTCCGCTTTCCTTCAAAAAATCGGTGTTCGGTACCAGTCCGATAAAGACAAACGCCCCATCCACCTCCATTTCTTCCTCGATTTCAGTCTGGTTGTTTCTCAGCTTCAATTTTTTTAATCTTCCCTGTTCACCAATAAAGGCTTTTACTTCTGTATGCCACCTAAACTTGATTTTTGGATTTTTTTGAAGGCTTTCCTGAATTATTCCGGTCGCCTTAAGCTCACCCCGGCGGACGACCATGGTCACCGGATCGGCAAACCGGGTTAACAGCAGACCTTCTTCGGCGGCGCTGTTGCCTCCACCGATCACAGCTACCTGCTTGCCTTTATAGAAAGGGCCATCACAGGTGGCACAAAAGTGAACACCCGCTCCTGTGTATTCATCTTCTCCGGGCACATCCAGACGCTGATAGGTGCTTCCACTGGTAATCAACAAGGCCCGGGCACTGTAATTATTGCCGTCAGAGGTCTCCACACAGGAATAGAGGTTTTTTTTATAAATACGGGCTACTTCTTGTGTCTGCAGGAGTTCCACCCCGGACCTTTCAGCCTGTTGACGAAGACGATTGGAAAATTCCAGGCCGTCGATTCCGGTTGGAAAACCGGGCATGTTATCGAGCGTTTCAGTCCCTGCGGCCTGGCCTCCAAAAGTGGCACGTTCGATCACTAACGTTTCAAGGGCATCACGGGCCCCGTAGATAGCCGCAGTAAGACCGGCCGGGCCGCCCCCAATGATAATCAGATCATAATGTCTCCGAGCGGCCTCGGTTTTTAACCCTAACCTGGCAGCCAGTTCGGCGTTGCTGGGGTCCACCAAAAAAGAATCATCGGGAAAAACGATGAGAGGGATAAGCCTTTTCCCCTGATTTTTTTCTAAAACAAACTTTTCAGCCTCCGAATCCTTTTCAATATCTATCGATTGGAAAGGGATCTGGTGCTCCCCCAAAAGCTGTTTGCAGCGCCGGCAGTCCGGACACCAGTGAGCCCCATATACTCTGATTTTTTGTTCCATCTTGGAAAAACCTCTCCTGCCGTTCGCTCTCCTTGTTTTTCTCACAAAAACCCGGGGAAAGAGCGGATAAATAAAGATCAGCAGCAAGATTATAAGACAGGATCCAAGCCGGGGGCAAGGATAAAAATGGGAATGGGGTTATTTCAGAAAAAGTGATTTTCTGGCTTCGAGCAGTTCATTCTGGACCGGTTCCTGGTCATCCGAGGCCATTGGATATTTTTGCGGGAGACCGAATCCGCCTTTCCCCAGCACCAGGGCGATGCCGGACCATTCCCGGGCGAAACGATCTACTGACATCCGGACATTACCGCGACTGGGATCCGCCAGATAAATCCGATCCCCCCGAGCCCCTTTCAATACGGCGAAATGCCTGTAGTCCTCACGTACCAGGTGGATGAGCACCGGCCCTTTTAAATTGGTAAGCCCGCTATAATTCAATTTCACTCCAACGGCCTGATAACCCCTTTGCTCGGCAAAACGTTTCAGATCGAGCAGGGAAAGGCCATTTTTTTCCCGATCCAGGATCTCTTCCCTGGTCATCCGACCGAGAATGGCCAGCAGAATCTCTTCCTCCTCCACCTGATCCCCAAAATAATAGCGCAAAAGGGTGGCTAAGGCCCCTGCCCCGCAAGAATAATCAAACTTCTGAATGACCACATTTCGATCACGTAAGGCCTTCCAGGAAATTAGAGAGGGGTTGGTCCGGATCATACCGGTCTTCAGGGGAGTCGGGGAACTCTCAAGGGAAAGGGGAGGGGCAGCGCAGCCCGAAAATTGTAAGGCGGATAACACCGCCCCCCATAATATAATTTTTTCCTTCATAACAAAAATAGAAGTTAGAAACGGTGTGTGGCCGAAAGACCCAAAGAGAAATCCGGTGCATCTTCATTCAGACCGATGCCCAATGAGGGCTCGATAAAGAATTTTTTTGACCATCGGTAAGTCAGGGCCGACCGGAAAGAAACCGGCTCATTGGAAGAACCGGAAAGTTTCTTCCCCTCCGATTCCGTATCCCATTGATAGCTTCCCAGGACTTGGGCGCTCAGAGAAACCTTTTCATTCACAGCAAAACCAAGGCCCAGGTTATATCCGATGGTTTTTCCCGGCTGAATATCATGAAATCCATCATTGAAATAATGACGTGCTTTGAATTCATGGGTATATTGCAGCCCCCAGAAAAGAACCACCGGATCCACCGTCTTGATAAATTGCAGTCCGAAAGAGCCGGCCCAGTGACCGGAGCCTAAAGACAACCCATCCTCCTGGGGAGGGGCCCCGGAGGGAGCTTTAAACCGGATATTGGTAATGATTTCCGGCCAAAGAGCCCCTTCCCGGAATATTTCATAATTCATTCCCAAGGTGGTATCCCCTAAGCCGTTTTTTGTTTTACCGGAATGGGTCTCAGCGAAAGACAAATCCTGCCGGTTAAAAAGATAGGCCAGGGAGACGAACCCTTCCAGGCGCTCCAGAAGACCGATGCGAAGCGTCAGGGGCAATTGAAACTGACGCAGCTTAATATTATATACTGACGTAACCGATTGGGTGCCGAGGTAATTCAAACCGCCTTCCACTTCCACCTGCCCTGACCGCAAGAGAACCGAGGATTGGCGGAGAAAAATCTTTCGGATATCCTCCTCGTCTTCCGGCTTTTGGCCGATGGGCTTGGAGGGTGCTGATTTCTCCGCTGAAATTTCTACCGCCTTCTCCTCGGCCTTGGGAGAGTCACTTCCCTTTCCCCGTGTCTCCGCCAGGAGGGCCGCCTCCATCATCTGTCGACCCTGAAGGTCCACCAGGTCCGCTTCCATTTGCTGAACCGTCGAGGACGGTTGGGGAGATATTTTATCTGGAGCGGTCTCTCCAATTACAAGGGGCTGAATAATCTTTATGCTTTCCAGGGCCAGGGAACGGTTTCCGAGAAGATCGGATTGAATGATGGATGCCCCTCCTTCTCCCGCTGTTACGCGGCCGATGATCCTTTCTCCGGAAATGAAATCCACCACCACCTTGTTATGCGTGGAAATTCTAAGCACAGATTGACGTGGAATTCGGAGGATACCGGAATAGGGGGTGGAAATTCGAACCTCATCCGGAGAAAAAGAAATCAGGTCTCCGCTGATACGGTCCCCATTGGTTAGAAAAAGCTGATCGGCATCAGCCGATCCCGGCCAAGTCAGCCATAAAAGAGGGATTAGAATTAATAAAAAACTTCCCCGAAGGGGGAAACGCCAATCGAGCTTGGGATGAATGGAGGGCATTCTGATGACTTCTCCAGCACCGGTTTAAGTTTTTTACCCAAATCCGATAAAGGCAGAAATACTAAAGTGTAAAAAAATGACAAGGAACCTTGATGCACTGAATCCCGGGGCTTATTAAGTCGCATCGGGATTTAGTCCACCCCACCCTCCCCCTCAAGGGAGGAGGGAGAGGGAGGGGGTGATAACAATTCAATTATGACCTTTCTATTAATTTAATCTCAATATATTTCTTCCCAGGATCATGAAAGAGACACCCAACCAAGCCTCCCGGCGGGAATACTCACTATAGGGCATTTTCTCCCAACCCCGGAAAACCTTTCCCCCAACCAGGCTGAGGCCGAACACATGGATGTCGTTTTGGCCGACATTTGACAAATAGATCCATCCCCAGAAATTATCATAACTTGTTGTAAGTGATGCCAGGTTGTTACGCAAGGTTAGGTCGGCTATGTATCTAACACCGGGATCAGAAGAAGCATCATAAGCAAAGTCATGTGTTCGGAAACAAATATCCATATCATCTACAGGAGTCCCACCGGACCAATTATATCCCCCATAATTCCCGTAACGATATCCAAGGGGGTTCCAGGTCCATTTGACATTGCCATAGTCGAAGGTATTGAGCCCTAATACCTTGACCAGCACAAAATCAGCCTGACCACGAATGGCCTTAATAGCCGCATCATCCAGAGGGGTGAAATGAGCCGGACCCAGAGAGGCAAGGATGGCGGGTGAATTTTTTGAAAAATCCTGTTGATTGTCTGCCCATAATGCCCCTGGGATGAGGAGGAGCATCACACCCAAAAAAGAAAAAAAGATGCGCTTTTTCATGACCGGTTTCCTTTCTTTTTTTCAGGGTTTGGTTGTTGGGTTATAAATAATACTTAGTATCCATCCGGAAAAGGACATTTTTCGGATGGACACTACTTACTACCCCTCGGAGGGATGGGGATGCTCAGAAAGATTGTTGTTTCCGGGCTCGATAAGGAAAGGGGATTTCTTCCCCCGGTAAAGCTGAAAATATCGGCTTCCGTATTGAACTACACTTAAATATACAGGCTCTTAAAAAGAAATCATATCTGAGGGAAATAAAATGTCAATCATTATTTTTATTACTTAGTACAGCAGGTTAAATTAATAAAGGGGTGCCCGTTGAGGGGAAGAAAGCCCAAAGGCCATTGGGATTCCTTTCCGCAGAAAGTAAAAGTCCTTGCCATCAGGGCTCTGTTCTTGATAACTTACATTATCTTTCAACTATGTCTGAATAGGTCACGTAAATTACCTTTCTCGGATATTGAAAGGAAAGGAAAAAATGAGTAAAAAACCTTGCTTTGCGGCGACCATGATGGGTGCTGTGCCCTACCGGGAAATGGACCGGGCCGCCGGAATCATTCTGGAATGCCTGCCGGAGGCCCCCTGCCTGCCGATCATGACCCGCAGCATCCGTTGGATGCTGGAGGGGATCCCCTGCCTGGTCTTTGACCGGGAGAGAAAGATCGTTTATTTCGATTTATCGACAGAAAGGGAACAGGAAATCCTGGAATTCTACGAACGGATCGAGGCCGACGACCTGGATTACTTTGCCACCAGCCCAAAGACCGCCCCTTTCTTTTATGACATGATTGAACGGATTCAAAAAAACCGTCCCTCTAACCTCCAATGGGTGGTCTACCACACTTCCGGCCCCCTGCTCTTCGGGGATATGCTCAAACAGGCCGACGGCACCCCTTCCATCCACAACGAAACCCTGCGGGATATCCTGATCAAGGGACTCAATGCCAAGGCCCGCTGGCTGGAAAATAAAATCCGGACAGAAATTCCCGATGTGGAGGTGGTGGCCGATCTCCCGGAAACTACCCTGGTAAATTTTACTTCCTCGGCCGGAACCGGCTCTAAGGAAGCCATCATTGAAGCCATCAACTTGAGTTTTGCCAACGTCACCGCTCTCAGTTGGGTCCATTGCTGCGCCAATATCGACTGGTCCCTGCTGCTGGGTTCCGAGGTGAAAATCATCAACTTCGACGCCTATCAGCATGCCGAGCAATTCGCCCTCTATGGTAAGGAGATCAAGGCCCTGTTGGCCAGGGGCGGGATGCTGGGCTGGGGGATCGTCCCGGTGGTCAGCGATCTGCTAAAAGGGGAAACCACGGATAGCCTTATCCAACGGTTGGAGAAAGGTATCGAAGGTCTGGTCCGGCAGGGGATCGATGAAAAAACCCTGGCCGAATCCTCCTGGGTTTTGCCGTCCTGCGAAACGGTTTTACTAACCCCCGATGAATCCGACCGGGCCTTGAGAATGACCAGTGAACTTTCCTTGGCCATGAAGAGGAAATACGGCTTTAACCAATAAGCATCAGGGCCTTCCTTTATCTCTCAAATTTCCTTTACCCCCCACTTTTTCAATAGCAGAAGGATGTTCGCCGTATCCCCACCGGGTTGCACATGGGCAAGATACACGGAATCGGCCAGGGCGGCCACTATCTCATTTCGATATAGAGCGGAGTCACGATCGACTCGCCTCGGTTTTTCAGTAAATGGGGAGAGGTATAGAATCCTTCCGGCATCAAAGGCCGGACGGCATTCAACGGGGATGCGCATTCCTTCAATAGCCCGGGCCGGGCAGATGATGATGGGCTGCTGGCCGCGCAGAAGGATACTCAAGCATTCTTTTTCAATAGGGGAATGAAAGCCGCTGATGACCGTTTTTCCCTCGTCGCGCAGGCGCCGGGCCATGTCATGGACCTGCAGGATAGCCTCTCCAGACGTCCTTACCGAGCAAAATAGGGCGGTCTTGAAATGGGAAAGAAACTCCACCGGACCGATAGCCGCCAGCCTCTCCGGCGCCTTTTCCCCAAGGGGTCAAGCAGGATAGTCGGATAGGCCTCATCGCTTTGAGCAAGACGGAGCGGACCAAAATATCGTTTCTCGATTTTATTCACGTCCGCTCATCTCCTTGCGTTTCTGATTTGACGCCTCGCAACCACGCCCGGCCTTTTTCGGTCAATCGATAGCGCTGAAGACGGCTGTTGGGTTTATCCGGGATAGTATATTCAATTAATCCGACATGGAGCATCTTACTTGCCAGGTCATTCAAAACCGGGAGGATTCGGATTTTCTGAGTCTCAAGGCCAGGTCCTTCTTCCCAAGAGTAGTAGAGCGTAACATATTTATAATCGAAAGCTTTAGTTTCGACTCTACCCCTGACCATCGCTATCGTCTCGCTATCGTCTCAATTTTTTTTTAACCTATTGAAATTTAATTTAATTATCGTCTCACCCATGGAGTATAGCGTAATCGATATTTTGTACTGGGACCGGACCCTTCGGTTTCAATCCAACCATTTCTTATAAGTGGGGTAAGGCGTCTATGAATACTTGCTTTAGAGATATGGAAGCTTACTACAAAATCCTTTATTGATGCCTTACCTTTGGAAGACAGCCATTGGCAAATTTTAACTTCCTCTGGGATCAATCCAGCGGCTATATAAGATGAGAGAATTTCGACCCGGAAAGAATTTGATGTTGGATAAAATTGGGGAATGGGAAGATGTTCGGCGGCCATGGCCTCGCACATGCGATGAATACCACTTCCAAGACGCTCTACATAACCGAGGTGATAAAACATATCCGCAATAAGCCGATTTCGGGAAACTGCCCGGTGGCCAAACTCCTCAAAGGAGAGTCCATGGGGCAGCCCTCCGGGGTTAATAATTTCAATTCGGCCGGGATACATGTGGACATAAATATGTGTGTTATCGGTGAAATAATCTCGATGGGTTAACGCATTGAGTAAGGCCTCACGAAAAACTGCTTCAGGGATCTCAATATTTTCTTCCCTCGGTCCTGCTTTTTCTATGCGATAGCCTACTCGAAGATTTCGGCGGATAAAAGAAACAATGTTTTCGAACTGTTCTTCTAAGGTTCCCTTTGCATCCAGACGATCCAGAACCTTGGCTCGGGTTTCGTCACCATAAAGGGCGCTGGTAACATAAGCCTCAGGGAAAAATTTTTGGGGATCGTGTCCGAAAAATAGGATTGCTGCTCGGGTCAGAAGCAGTCGGTTTTGTTGTTTCTGGGCCAAACTAAGGTTGATCAAAAGGTCGCCCGTTTTGATCTTTTCAGGAAGCCCTCGCCTTTTTAAAAAATCTTTGATTTTTTTCTGGTTTAGCGGGTCTTCTGCTTCAGCAAGAGGTTCAAACTGCTCATCAAATCGAATCTTATTGCTCTTTATGGCAAAACGGAAAATTTCATCCCTGGTAAGCTGTTGAGAATCGGGACCGGTTCTTAAAAAAAATCCGTCGTTGGATCGATAAGGTTTGTCCGAACCTTCTGGAACCGCAATCTCGATGACCCGACCGTGGGAGACTATCCTGATTGAGACCCGGGGATCACAATTGTTGGCGATATCCTGGATCTGGCTTCGCAGGCGATTGGAATCGGCCACACCGACAATTTGACCATCATCGGCAATACCCAAATAGATCGAACCTCCGGAAGCGTTGGCAAAGGCCACCATCTCATTGGCCAGGCCGGATTGCTTGGCCTTGAATTCAATTTTTTTGCCCTTCCCCTTCCGCTGTTATAATTGTTAAGATATCTTTGCTGGTCATCCATCTGACTTTCTTTTTTGATTTTCTCTTATGCTTCCGTCCAATTTTTTCTTAGACAACCCGATCAGGGGAGTATAGGACGTTCAGGTGAAACTTCGATCCCGATAAAAAGATATCCTTCGCCACAAAACCCACATAGGGTATGCCGATTCCAGCTTATTCCTTATCTTGGGGCGTGTTTGAATTTTTACCTGGTAGTCTGGAGGCAAGGGCTTTGGTTCCTGGATTAAACCGGCAATCTCTGGATCGGTAAAAATAATTGCCATGTCTTATTCACCTTTCCGCTGTTTCATTTTTACTTACTTTCTGCCAATTTTTTCGAGGTCAAAGGATCGCCCCGGTAACTTGCTTTGATCCATCTCCTGATCCAAGGTTCAGGACCACCTGCTCGCTTTCCGAAGTCCGACCCAAGGCCCTCAATTTCATGTCACTTAAACAAACACTGTTAAATTTTTAAAATCCTTAAGCAGCCATACCGGCTTTTAGGAAATCTCCAGTCGCGCTGCGTTGCCAAACGTAGTCATAGACACGATCAGTAAGAACCTCAGCATCCTCCTCGAAAAAGGGGGGCTTGGGAAGTTGTTCCCATAAGGTATCCAGAACGAACATCCTGACCTCCGCCTGCGTCTGAACATTCTGAATCCAGTTCGGCATAGGTTTAATCAGTTCCCGAAGCGATTTCAGAAGCGACCGGCTGGCCTGCTTAAGTTTTTCCCGGTCTTTCTTGCTGATGTTTTCTCGAAAAAGCAGATCAAACAGGGCCAATTCTTCTTCATTCAATCCTTCCGCTGCCGCCCGCTTTTGTTCGGCATCCAGGCTATTGGCTAAATCGACCAACCGGGCAAAGGTCTCTTCCACAGTCACCCGGTCCTTCTCGCGGTTATAATCGGCAATGATCTCCTGATATTTTCTGTAATAATCCATCCGCAGAGGATTATAGGCGAGCATTTGCTCAAGCTTTTGTTCCACTACATCCCGTAGGTCCTTCAAGGCGGAATGCTTACGCCTCACTTTTTTATCAAACTCATCGCGCAATCTACCAAAATCTATCCGGCTTAAGTCCACGGTAAGTCCCTCGGAGTGGTCTTCGCCCGGTTCCTGGGCCCGGATGGCCTCGTTGACAATTTTATGGATTTCCTTGAGGACTTCGGTCACATCGGCCGTATCGCGTTTCTCTTGCAGCTTCTTATAGATTGTTTCAAGGTTGTCATGCCGCTCGGCGTAGAGAAATACACTGGGTTCCATAAGGAGCGCCTTAAAACGGATGAAGACCTGCCGGGCGATGATCTCAAATCGTCTTTTAGCTTCATCCGAAGTATAAAGGACATCAACAGCATCCCGTATGGCTTGTAGACGGTTGAACCCTTTCGCCCCCACCATTCGCCCTGGTTCGAACCCCAAACTCCTAAGGTGATTTTCCCCGGCTTCAATCGCCTCTAACAGGGCCTTTACCAATTCTTCGAGAGGGCCGACCAGCTCCCCTTCCTGTCTTCCTTCCTCATCATCTCCCAGGGCATATTGGGCCAGGGCCTCACGCAGGCTTTTTAGCATGCCATTGTAGTCCACAATCACGCCGCAGTCCTTGCCCGGATAAATCCGATTGGCCCGGGCAATGGCCTGCATGAGTGTATGGGCCTTCATCGGTTTGTCGATATAAAGGGTGGAAAGGCATTCCACGTCGAAGCCGGTCAACCACATGGCGCAGATTATGGCGACGCGGAAGGGGTGGTCCGGATCTTTAAAAGCCTCCTCCACGTTTACCCGCTTGCCGTCGGACGTCTGGAAGCCGGTCTTCATCACCTGCCGGTGCGGGATAATCTCGAACCCCCATTTCAGGAAATCCCGGACTTCGTTCTGGGCCTCACTGATGATGATCTCAATGATAGTGCTTTCCATCCACTGTGCCCGCCCTTTAAGCTTCTCCAGTTCCTTAATCAAACGATCTTTTTCATCAGAGTCGGTTGTCACCGTAATTGCCGATTCGGTTTTCGATATGAGGGCCTTGACCTCGTCCAATTTGGCCTTCCAGCGCGGCTCGATGCGTTGATACATCCGGCCGCAGGTGATCTTGTCGATGCAGACCAGCATCGATTTTCCGGTCTCCCATCGTTTTGAACAATACTCAACAAAATCATCAGCCAGCTTATCCAGCCGGTCATCGGCGGTGATGATCTCGTAGTCCTTTCCGAGCAATTTCTCCAACAACGCAGTCTGATCAGGATCCAACTCCGACTCTTCGATCTTGGCGGCGATCCGGTCGTTGAGGTCAAGGCGGGCTATACCCAGTTTTTCGCCGCGGTTGTCATAGATCAGCCTTACCGTAGAATGGTCCTCTTCCGATCTTTTGAAGTCGTAACGGGAAACATAGCTGCCGAATATGCGTTTGGTCAGATGGTCGTTTTTGAAGAGCGGCGTCCCGGTGAAGCCGATAAAAGAGGCATTGGGTAAGGCCAAACGCATATTACGGGCGAATTTGCCGGCCTGGGTCCGATGGGCCTCGTCCGAAATGACAATGATATCATCCCGGTCGCTGTATGGTTCGCTCACGTCCTGGTTGAATTTATGAATGAGGCTGAAGACAAAACGATGGTCTTCAGCCAGAAGGGACTTCAATTCTTCGCCCGACCTGGGACGGGGATTTTTCTCATCCGCGGCCCCGCAGCCGACAAAAATCCGCCAGATCTGGTCATCCAGATCCTCACGGTCGGTCATGATAACGAAAGTGAAATTCCCCGGCACCATCCGCCGAACCTTCTCGGTGAAGAAGACCATAGAGTAGGATTTGCCGCTTCCCTGGGTATGCCAGAAAACGCCCAACCGGCCCAGATCGGGATGGGCCCGTTTTACCAGGGGTAATTCATCCATTTTATCGGTAAGGCTTAATACCTGACTGCGTTCCTGGTTCTCTGCCAAATTTTCGGCCGCTAATTTTATCTCCGGGATCGGCACGGTATAAGCAATGACACGTTTATCAGCCGGAAACTCCAGTTTTAAAATTTCCTGCCTTTGGACCGAGTGTACCGCCCTATTGACCCCCAGCACCTGATGGTTGCGGGCCACAATCTTGCGGGTGCCCCCCGGCTTGCTGTCATCAAACAAAATAAAATTCTCTAAGATATCCAGTATATTCTCCTTGGACAGCATGCCATCCAGCAATACCGCGGCTTCCAGGCTACCTTTCTCTTTTTCGTCATTCCGTTTCCACTCGACAAAGTGTTCCCACTTGCTGGTGATGGAACCATAACGAGCCCGGTCTCCGTTGCTGACCACCAACAGGGCATTGTGATGAAAGGCATGGGGTACGACGTTCGGGTCGAGATACCAGGTGAGGTTGTTGTCAAAACCCGTGCGGATATTTTTATAAACCGCCTTGAGTTCGATAAAGACGATAGGGAGTCCGTTGATAAAGCAAACCAGATCGGCCCGGACGTTATAATGGGGAACCCTCATTCCTTGAAGTTTTAACTCCCGCACGACCAGAAAACGGTTTTCATCGGGATTCCGAAAATCAACAACCTGGGCCCGGGCATGATGGGTCTCCCCCTTTTCATCGCGCCAATCTACAGGCACCCCGTTGCGGATGAATCCATAGAATTCCCGGTTATGCTGCAAAAGGGACCGGGAATAATCCACATGGTTAATTTTTTCAACGGCCTTTTCCTGAGCTGATTCCGGAAGGGAGCGATTAAATTTAACCAAGGCTTCCCGAAAATCCCGCAACAGTATAGCCTCGCGCTCGTTTGACCGACCCAGCGTCCCGATAGGTCCAAAAGTCTCCTCGTTCCAAGCATAGATACTATCCCAGCCCAGCTTCTCATGCAGATGCTCGGCAAAGGTTCTCTGGACCAATCGGTCTTCGCTGTTGATGTCGGTGATCATGGTTTTTTCCCTAATAGTGAGACGATATCCCGGATCAAACCGAAAGCCCGTTCCAGGTCGAAGGCCTGATAATCGGGATCCCTTAAAACCGGCCTCAACTGACTTTCTTTTTGCAACCGCAGCGATTCCAGTCTTTTTCCCGTTACATCGATTGATTCATTCCCGGGCACTTCAAGTTTGGATTGGATGATCCGAACCAAAGATGAGTCGCGTATTTCTAACCCCAGTTGACGCACAGCATAATCAATGTCGAAAAAATCACGTATAGCCGCATCCCGACGAGTCAGTGCCGCCCGAAATTTTTCCGCGTAAGCCTCCTTCTTGGAGATACATGTGATGGGGAAAGGTTTCACCATCGGTTTGGTTGATATAGGATCGAGAATGATAGTCCCGGCCTTCTGCCTGGTGGACGGCAGCAGCAAGGGTTCACGCAGGCCAACCTCGATCTTGATGGTTTCCATCTGGCGGTAAATAAGCGAGGGATAACCCAATACACCGATATATTGAGTCGATTCATTGAAACCCTTCAGCGGTTCGATCAGGCGGAAAGCTGGAAGTATTCCCGGAAGGGCTGCGATCATTTTTTTAAGTGAATCCACTTGCCGGCGACGGTCGCTTCGTTTTGACTCGACCCGCATTGGGATCATAAAATCCAGATCTTCACTGAGGCGGTAAAATCCGGCATAGACCTTTGCCAGGCAGGTTCCTCCTTTGAAAACCGGCGGGGTATCCAATTTTCCAAAAATATGGCGTAACAGAACACTACAAAAATAGTCCTTCTCGATCAACCTGGGGGCAAAGGTCGTTGTCGCCGCCGTAAAATTTACCGACGCCAGAAATAAATCAGGATCTTCATGAAGGAGATCTATCGACCTCTCATCCCTGCTCATTATCGACTACCCCCCAGCATCGATTGATGGTTCCCCGCTTCGACTGCCCCGGAATCCAGGGGATAAATCCTTGAGAAACGGTCAACGCGCCTTCAAGTTTTTTCAGTTCCGCTTGTTTGATCCCTTCCCGCTCCAAAAGCAGACCTATCCGGCGGATGGTCCCCTTGTCTCCAAACAGCAACGTATTTTTCACCAGGTCCTGCACCCTCACCCGTCCTTCCAAGAGATCGTTCTTTATCCACTCGTAAGCCTGCGGCAGGCTGTTGAAGCGGGACCAGTCATAAACCGCATCCACCAAGGTCCTCACCCTGGACGAATACAGGGCAGTCAGACCCTCTGCCGTCCGCACATTCTCCGTGCTACCGAGCCGGTCATCGGCGACCTTAATCAACGTCAAAGCTACAGCGCCAATGGTTCTTTCACCGGAAATGATATTGTTGTAAGCGTAGACCCGGTTTGGCACCTGATTGGTGAAACCGTAGCGGTTAAAGGCATTGGGGCCACAGATCTGATAACGGCCCTGGCGGTCTTCCATCAGGGTATTAAGGGCCAGGATCTCATCCGGGCTCCATGATCCACCCAGCGGCAGTTGGGCCGGGACGAGATACAGGCCGGGACGAACCCGGGCAATCAACCCTCCCCGGAACATTCTTCGAAACAGCTCTCGTTCCTGGTCGGGAGAAAGACGCAGAGGTCCGGTCAGCTCACCGGTCCTTACCGTCCGTCTTTTGCGCATCTGGAGATAAGCCAGGAACTGGACTTCCTGTTTTCCCAATCGTGTTTTCATGATTGCATTGTATTTAATCTAATTGGTTTGTCAAGCCATTTGAACGAAATAGAATACCAGGCAGACTATACACCTATATCGCCGGACATCAGCCGTGGAAGAAGCAGGTCGCGGGCAGCGCGGAGTTTTTGGTTTTGAAGCTGCAAGATTTCACGTTCATCTACCATTGGTTCGATAAATTCGTGAAAGCTGCGTTGATAAAAAGGGGACGGGACAAGTATCTCCACGCCAGTGAGAACCTGCGCGTTCGCATTCGGTTGAGCCGCACCGCCGATCTGCGATTGGACATAATTCTGATAGGCTTCCGATTCGACAAAAATTCCGAATATCAAGTTGTCATATTGGGAATTCAACCGTAATCGCACCAAGTACGAGGCAAAAACGGTATCCGGATGACGTTTATGGAGGCGTTTTGCATAACCTACTGTTGCTCCCGTGCGGGCAATTACAATGTCACCTTCATGCAGGCGGAATCTTTCAAACCTTTCTTCCTTTATCTCGCAATACGGGACAGAATTCCAATCAATAATTTCAGGAACTATATCAGTAATCCGAAGAAATTTTGGGCCAACTTCTTCATGCGCGGCGCTCGCGGTAAAACCATAATCAATGGATTCGCAGATATCTGCCAGCTTCATCCGTCTCCACCCCTCCGGCACACCATTAATAATACGGGTGTGTTCGTGGCCGGGGAAGCGGAGGCGTACAAACCACTCCTGGTAAAGTTGCCGTGCCGACTCCTCCAGCAGCTTCATCCGCCGCCGGTTGTTCTCGATCAGATTGTCGTAGGCTGAGAGGATGTCGGCGATTTTTCTTTGTTCCTCAACATGAGGAACAAATAATTTAAAGGACAAAAGTTTTTCGAGGCTTAGATTGTCTTGGGCCGCGCCTTGTGAAACCTGCTGATAATGCTGTTTGATTGTTTCAAACTGGTATTTAATGAAACGCACGTCACATTTAGAATCATCCGATACGAATCCGATGACACTGTCAGGAAAACAAGCGTCGAACCCAAGAATAGCAGTTTCGGCAATGTTGGCCGCGATGGTGATGCAGAGTGTACCCTGCGGCCATAATTTGCTCTGTTCGAGACCAACTTCATTGTATGTCTGAGAAAATGAAGTCAAAAAAAGGCCTGCGTGCTTTACGTCGCCAGTTTGTACGAATGGATATGGGCCACCATAGAGAGGGGCAGCGTCTCGCGGTCGATGCCGGGAGCGTCCACGCGCCACCGTACCAAGCTCATCAAGGCTCTTCTCTGCCCACTTCATATTCGCCATTCCTCGAAAGCACCATCTCCTTGATCATTTCTTTCGTCCATTTCTTGCCAACTCCTCTTCAATCTCTTCCACTGTGGGGAGGCTGCCTTTAAATTCCTTGGGAAGTTTCTTGACGATTTTCGTTTCCCACTCGGCGACACCGATGGGTTTTTTGAAATTACGGAGGGCATATTCCACTATCAACTCATTTTTCGAGCGGCAAAGAAGCAATCCGATGGATGGCTTGTCGTCGGGGTGTCGCAAGAGGTCGTCCACCGCCGAAAGATACATATTCATGACGCCGACGAAACCCGGATCAAAGGGAACGGCTTTGAGCTCCACCACGACGTAACAGCGGAGTTTCAGGTGATAAAAAAGAAGATCGAGATAATAATCCTTGGTGGCAAATTCGAGATGGACTTGCCTTCCGACAAAGGCGAAGCCGGAGCCGAGTTCGATGAGAAAATGCTGGATATGATCGATGAGTGCCTGTTCAACCTCCCGCTCGCGGCGCGGGTCCGCTGTGCCGAGGAAATCGAAAAGATAGGGGTCTTTAAAGACCTGGACTGCCATGTCTGAATCACCAGGAGGAAGAGTGGCCGGGAAATTGGTAATGGCTTTCCCTTGCCGGTCATGTAAACGGGTTTCAATCTTCAGCACAAGTACATTTCGACTCCAGCCTTCCTCCAGCGCTTTCCTGGTATACCAAAACCGAATCTGTGGGTCACTGATCTTATCAAGGAGAACGCAGGTATGAAACCAGGGAATTTGTGCAGCAAGCTGCTGCACTATTTCACGGTCAGGCCAAGCAGCCGCAAAAGCGCGCATGTACTTGAGGTTACGGGAGGATAATCCTCTCATATCCGGGTAGGCTTCGCGTAGGTCAACGGAGAGACGGTCAATAATTTTGGCCCCCCAGCCCTCTTGCTCCTGGCGTTCCAGAATAAGTCTCCCGATGTCCCAATATAGGATAACCATGGCCGAGTTGGCAGCCATGACGACCCTCAACCGTTCAGTCTGGATACGTTTTTTGATCTCGCCAAGAACTTTTATGTAACTGCCAGGTAATCCCATGTGGGATGGTGCCACTGGGAACGAAGCATCTTCGCGCTTTCTTCCCCTTGATTTACGATCAGGATTACTGGCAGGCGCTGTTGTCGGTATTTTTTTCTTCATATCCCCAGCTCCTCGAAGTTCTTCTGGATCTTGGACGCCAATTCTACGGCCTCTTTATTCAGATCGGCCAATTCGGTGTGGATATCGCGCATGGTCTGTTCGAAATCGAAATCTTCGTCCTCTTCGGAAGGGGCTACGCCGACGTAACGTCCCGGGGTCAGGCTCCAATCGGCGGCTTCTATCTCCTTAAGATCTACCAGCCTCACCAATCCCGGTACGGCTTCAAGCTCGGCCTTGGGGAAACGATCTTGCAGCCAGGCCACCTGCTTGTGGAAATAGACCGCCTGTCTAAGCCGGTCAACAGCGGCCTTGCGTTTCTCCTCGAGTTCTTTCACCAGCTTGGAAACAAACCTGCGGTCATAGACTACTGAGACAGATTCCACCCCATTGAAATTTCCCCCCAGATCGGCGACACGGGCAGCCAGTTTGAAGAGCAGGTCCACTTGTTTGACGAGGTCTTTGATTCGCTCGGCCATAGGATCGAAAGCCTGTCGGGCTTTATGCTGTGGGTCATTATTTTCCGGTAATGATAGAGCAAAGCGTTTTTGAAAACCTTTAAAGTCGGCCAATAGGCGGGTTCGGTCTGTTTCGTAGAGTTTTGCAGCTTCGATAAGTTCCGCAATCGCCTCAGCCAGGGCTTTTTTCTTCTCCCCTTCAATCAAATCCTCTTTCTTAACTGCCTTACCGAGGGCACTGAAATGGCTTTGGAGTTCAGCGAGTTTTTTTTCGAAGGCGGCGAGTTTTTCCGGAGCGGCCTCTATCTCAGAGCAAATCGATCTGAGGTAATCTTTCACCAATTTCAGGAATCGGTCTTGCTGTCCCCGATAGAGCCAGACAACGGCTGAAATATTTTGCATCTGCTCCGGGGAGAAATCATAAATCTTCCTTGTAACCTTGCGATAAATATTACGGGCGTCTATCATTAAAACATGATTCTTAGTATTAAGTGGACCGGAAGATTTACCCTCACCCCGTCCCTCTCCCAGGGGGAGAGGGAGTTCATTGGTAAGTTGGGCGTGAATTACTCTCAATGTAGATTCAGGGTTAGACAGAAGGGTCTCGTTGGAAATACGAATGACCTTGACACCCTGTGAAGCGAGATAGGCATCGCGTTTAATATCCTTCGCCTTCCGAGTATCGTGTATTTTACCGTCCAATTCTACGGATATCCGTTGTTTATGGCAGTAAAAATCGAGAATATAATCGCCGAATTGGTGCTGACGACGAAACTTTAATCCGAGAAATCGGCGGTCTCGTACTAATTCCCAAAAAAATTCCTCCGCGGCCGTCTGCTTCTTCCTTAGTTCCCGGGCCCTTTCAGCAAGACCCGCAAAATCAAATCCTCCCCGATAGTTTACAGTTCTTCCCCCCTCTCCATTTGGGAGAGGGGCTGGGGGTGAGGGTTGATCGGGCTTCCCTCGATCAATAAACCACAGCTCGCAAGGAACGGAACGGGTGTAAAAGAAATTGGAGCGGATGGAAATCATCACATCCACATCCCCGGTCTGGACAATTTTCCGCCGAACCTCTTTTTCTCCGTGCCCGGCGCTGGAGGCCTGGGAAGACATGACAAAACCGGCCCGGCCCTTTTCGTTCAGGTAACTCCAGAAGTAAGAGATCCACAAGTAGTTGCCGTTGGATACTTTCTTCTGTTTGTTCACCCCCGGCAACCCGAAGGGAAGGCGCGAATCGCCCTCAATCTTCTCGGCATCCACCAGGTCCACATTGAAGGGAGGATTGGCCATCACGAAATCGCACTTTCCCGCCAGGGCATGTTCGTCCTGGTAATAAGTGATCGCCTCAGCGATCTTTCCTTCCAGGCCGTGGACGGCCAGATTCATTTTGGCAATGCGGATAGTGTCCCGGATCTTCTCCTGACCAAAAAAGACCACCCGCTTGGCCGTATCGCCGCCCTCGTGTTCGATGAAGTGGCTGGATTGGACAAACATACCCCCTGAACCGCAAGCCGGATCGAACACCAGGCCGTGATCGGGCTCAATGACATTGACAATGGTCTGGACCAGTGAGGAGGGAGTAAAAAATTCCCCGTTGTCATGGGCCTTTTGAACCGAAAATTTGGCCAGAAAGTATTCATAGATCCGGCCGAAGACATCGCCGGTGGCTTGTTTGATCTGTTCACTGTTGAAGGTGCGCATCAGGTCTTCGAGAACCTTGGGTTCAAATATTCCAAAATCTTTGGGCAGGACCCCTTGAAGCGGCTCAAATCCGGCCTCGATGGCTATCATGGCCTCAGAAACCAGTTGAGTCAGGTCACTGCCACTGAGAGCGGCTTGTTGAATGATCCAGTCAAAGCGGGCGGTTTCCGGAAGATAGAGCGCCCGGCGGCGGTGGTAATCAGCCACCTGCACCTTGCGCTTAGGCATCCGGCCGGCAGCCTGATCTTCCTCGATCTGGCGTCTGGCTTCCTCAAAACGGTTGGCGGCGTGACGTAGAAAGATCACCCCCAGAACCGGCATGAAATAATCACTGGAAGTAACCTTGGCATTAGCCCTAAGGTTATCCGCCGCCTCCCAGAGATCGGCTTCCAATTTCTCTATGTCTTTAAAGGTATCCGTCACTTTTCTTTTTCCTGCCTTCCTTTCCATCCCAGCAGTTTGAAATAGCCGACACAGAAGTCGGAGCAGTCGGAAACCTCCAGAGTTCCCCGAAGGGCCGGGAGCAGGTCAAGTTCGATGTTGTCGAAGATACGGGGCATTTCTCTTTCCTTTTGAGTTAAGTGAAAGATCAATTATCCCTTTTTCGTGAAGAGGTTAAGGCTTGATCTTGGGTGTTGATCGGGCTGAGAAGAAAATCCTTTTTTATTATTAAGACAAAAATAACAAAAATTCAACAGATTAAATATTTGAATCAAATTCAAAAATCGGGATATTTAACCCAATCAGTTATTCGAAGAGATGGGAGAATGGCTGGCCTTGATGCTGCCGCAGCAATAGGCTTAACTTAGCAAAAAAAAGGCGGATCAGAACCCTGATCCGCCTCAAGGGAAAGCTTAAAAATTAATTGTTTAAAATATCCATAGCCTCCTGGCGATAGGAATCCATCAGGTAGGGAATCCCCGTTACCTTGGCGCATTCCTCGGTCAAGGACATCAATTCCTGACGGGTGATGGAGGGGATGTTGAAACATCTGGCCCCGGCCATGAGCTGTTGCAAGCCGACCTGAAGCTTATTGGCATAGCTGTAAATACCGATGGCCCCTAAGGGTATATTTTTGATCTCTTTCTTGCCTACCAATTCGGTTACATTTTCGTAGCAGACAAAGATCTCTTCCGGGGTGGTCCCGAATTCGCTGACCGTCTTGGGCAGGTCGTTTTTCTTGATCCACTGTTCGATGTTTTTCCCGACCATCCCGGGGATCATCAGGGCCCGACCCATACAAACGGCCTTGACATAGGGGGCGCCCAAGGCCAGGGCCTTGAAAATACCGTCTTCAGAGCTGAATCCACCGGCCAGAGCCAGGTCAGGAACACGTTCACCCTTTTTATTCAGAATTTGAGCGAACTCAAAGGCGGCCGCATGGAGATACAGGGACGGCATGCCCCACTCTTCCATCATCCTCCAGGGGCTCATACCCGTTCCACCCGGAGCGCCGTCGATGGTCAAAAGGTCAATTTTGGCCTTGGAACCCCATTTCATAGCCATGGCCAGTTCGCGCAAACCATATGCCCCGGTCTTTAAGGTAATGCGTTTGAAGCCAAGTTTGCGCAGCCTTTCCACTTCGGCGTAGAAACCCTCTTCATCGATAAAACCCAGGCGGCTGTGGCGCTCGAATTCCTTAATGGCCCCGTCCTTAAAAGCGGCCTGGCTGATCGGGTCCGAGGGGTCGGGAGTAACGATATAGCCGCGCCGTTGCAGCTCTAAGGCCCGTTCCAAAGAATTGACCTTGATCTCACCGCCGATGCATTTGGCGCCCTGACCCCATTTCAATTCGATGGTCTCGATCTTGTGTTTGTTGATGATATATTCGGCCACGCCCAGACGGGTGTCCTCCACATTCATCTGGATCAGGATTTCCCCCTGCCCTTTGTGATAACGGCGATAGGCCTCGATCCTGCGGTCCATATCCGGGGCCTGAACCGTTTTACTATTTTTATCCAACACCAATCCCGGATCGATGCCGCAGACGTTTTCCCCGCAGACGATGGTCACGCCGGAGATGGCGGCTCCCACGGCGAAATGTTCCCAGTTTTTCCTGGCGATCTCCGTCGATCCCAGGGCCCCGGTGAAGATGGGCATGGCCATTTTGACTTTGATGTCCCAGCCGTATTCGGTTTGGGTATTCACCGAAGGGAAACGGGCTGTGTCCGGATTGCCTTCGGTCCCGGCCGGAAGCCCCTTGGCTCCCAGGGCATAGCCATGGATATTCAAATGAGAATAGTCAATGGGGTAATTCTTATCCCCGCCGGCCGTGATGTCCCCGAAAGGTCCGGGATAAATGAGTTCCCGGCCTCTGAAAGTGGCCTTAAAGACCTCGCAGTTCCCCCGACAGCCGTCTACGCATCGTGAACAAAGGCCGCTCATAGGTACCACACTCTTAGACCGGTTGAAGGTCCTGGTTGCATCATTGGAATTTGGTGTTTGCAGGTTCATGGGTTTTCCCTCCTATTTAGTTAATAAAAAAGGCGTCTCCCCTTAGTTTGGGAAGACGCCTTTGTCTTCTTTTTTTAATTATTTCATACGCCTTTGTATGAAATATTCATTCTTACTTTTCGTAAAGGTTATGACATTAGCTAAACTTATAAGAAATGTCAAGAATTTTTTACTTATCTTAAAGATAGTTTTTTAGCCATACTTAAATATTGTGGGTCCACATTCAAGAAATATCAGGCAGGGGAAAAGGGATTATTAGATTTCTTCTGAAAGAATAACGGCTTCGGCCACTTCGCGCATGGACTTTCGGGAATCCATGCTCCGTTTCTGTATCCAGCGGAAGGCGTCTTCACCGTTCATTTTCCGGCGGCGGATCAAAATGTCCTTGGCTTTTTCAACGATCTTGCGGGTTTCCAGTTCTTCCTGGATGACCCGGGACTGGACCATCAATTCGGTATTGAAAATGGCCAGGGCGGCCTGGTTGGACAAGGTGGTAAAAAGGTTCTGCTCCGTTTCGGTGAATTCGTGAGGGACCGAGGTGTAACAATTGATGACCCCGATCACTCTTTCCCGGACAGTCATGGGAACGCTTAAGAGGGAAATCAAACCCATTTTCCGGGCCAGGGCTTTTTCCTTGAACAGGTTATCCTCCAGGACATTGGGGCAGACATAAAGCTTGTTGTGCTTGGCCACAAATCCAACCACGCCCTCCCCGACCTTGAGGGAACGTTTTTTCAGATAGTCGCGGTTGATGCTCTGCGTGGCCCGGATGGTCAGGGCCTGGGTCTTTTCATCCAGCAGCCAGAGGGAACAAACCTTGGAATTCATGACCTCAGCCGTAACCAGAACAATGAGTCTCAAGATATCCTCCAGGTACTGATCGGAGGTGATCGCCCGGCTGATGATGGTCAAGGCCTCTATGGTTTTATCATAGGATTGGGTATCCATAAAAAGAAAATAGCAAAATAAAGTTCGTCGTTCGTCGTTCGTCGTTCATTTCTTGATTTTGTTTCATTAGGGATCGAGGCTTTATTCTAATTGAAACCGTTCGCGTAGTCTAACAGAAAGATTTCGGATCATTTGAAAGGCCTTTTCCACGGTCTTTTCCCGGTCAGGATTGATCAGACAACAGGTGGCCGGGGAAAGGAGGCTGCGCGATAAAAGGAATTTCCGGTCAAGACCCTTTTGCCCCAGCGTGCCCCAGTGGCCAATCAACCGTTCTTCCAGGGATTCGATCTGCTCTTTCTCAAAAGGTTCAAAGTTGGTGGGCACGATCCCCCAGACCAGGACCCCTCCCTGGTCCAAAAAGCGGGTGATGGACTTTTGATAGGAAGAAAAGACCTCTCCATTGGAATACATATCCAGGGAAAGGATGTCCAAATCCAGACCCAGAAGGAAATCCCAATCGGGGTTGCCGCATAAATGAATACCCCGGGGCCGGTCGATCATGGAAAAAAAATACTCCAGATCGGCCCGGGCTTTCTGGTCCCCGTAACCGGCCATGGCGCTGAAGAGGAACTGCAGGCCCGGTTCGTCGACAAACATAAAGGCATTGGGGTTTTTTTCTTTCAAACGCTTCAGTTGGATATTGACCCGCTTGGCCATGAATTCCAGCATAAAGGGTCGGACCGTATCATCAAAAATAATCGGTCGCCCTTCCTCATCCGGGACATTCAACCCGAAACTGATGGGGCCTTCCAACTGACCGCGGATGGCCGGCCGGTCGGAGAGGTCCAGGTCCAGAAAGCGGGGATAAACCACCGAGTACTGGGAACTGATGTCAAAATATTCCGGCTCCTCAAAATGGGCCAGGGTCTCCTCCAGTTCCAGGGCAAACTTTTCCTGGGAAAACCGTAAGGACCGTTTCTCCAGATCAAGGAGAATGCCGGGGAAATGCTCCGAAGCCTGGACATACATATCTTCATAGTAATTGACATGGGGCAGTTGGGGCCAGAAGGGGATATCCAAAGACAGGGCATAGGAAAGGGCCCGCTCCACATCTTCGTGAGGCATGACGGCCATGGCCGTGGTCAATAAATTTCCGGGTATAGACATAATGACCTCGGATGAGGGTCGTTCCGCCAAAAGCGGAACTTGAGGAGCGTTCCACTCGAGGCAAAAACTACCTGCCGCAAGCCTCCCCCCTTAAGCGTTAGCGATACTTAAGCGCAGCGATCTTCCTCGGGCGGGCCTTGCCCGCGATCAGGAACTGTGGCGGATATGAACAATCTCCCCGTCCTGAACAATATACTCTTTGCCTTCCAGGCGCAAGCGTCCTTTCTGTTTAACCTGGTTCAGGCCCCCCATTTCCATCAGTTCCTCAAACCCCACCACCTCGGCCCGGATAAATCCCCGGGCCAGATCGGAATGAATGGCGCCGGCCCCTTCCAGGGCCGTGGCCCCCCGGCGAATGGTCCAGGCCCGGACCTCATCCTCCCCGACGGTAAAAAAAGATTGAAGACCGAGCAGTTCATAAGAAAGCTGCAAGACCCGGTTTCGACTGAGCTGGGTGATGCCGTACTCCTCCATAAACAGGGCGGCGTCTTCAGGGGACAGCTCCGATATTTCCTTCTCCAGCCTGGCCGAAAGCTGAACCACGTTGCTGGCCTGGTGAGGGTAAGACAACTCCATGACCTTCCCATCGTCGCCGGTATTGACCAACACCAGCACCGGTTTCAGGGATAACAGACCAAAACCTTTCAGCGGTTTGATCTCATCCTGACTTAAGGATAAATCCCTTAAGGGTTTTTCTTCCTCCAGGGCCTTTTTCATGATTTCCAACAATTGCTTTTCTTTCAGGGCCTGATCCCGATCCATAGCCCCTTTTTTCAAACCTTCCAATAACCTTTCATAACGCCTTTCTACCGTGGCAAGGTCCTGGAGTAAAAATTCCGTGTCCAGAAGATTTAAATCCCGAAGAGGATCCATCGATCCCTCGCTGTGAGCCACCGCCGGATTTTCAAAGGCCCGCAGGACATGGACAAAGGCGTCCATTTGTCCCAGGAGATTGACAAAGGCCCCGGGAAGGCCCTTTTTTGTGATGCCTTTATCCAAACCGGCGATATCGGCAAAAGTGACCTGGGCATAAATGGTTTTCTTGGGTTGAAATAACTCGCTGAGTCTGTCCACCCGCTGATCCGGCACCCGGGCCACAGCGGTATGGATTTCCAGTTGTCCGGAAGAAAAGGCCGAAACCGCCTTTTCCCCCCCGGCCAAGGCCTGAAAAAGGGTCGTTTTCCCGGTTTGGGGCAGTCCGATAATTCCGAGTTGCATGGCGCCGAATATGCCTCAATTCAAATCGTTAGTCAAGAAAAGGATTTAAAGCCTCGGGGGCCGATCAGGGATTAAGACCATAGATACTTGCCCCGGTTGTTTAAGAAATCCTTATAGATCCGAAAGTAGTCGGTGTCCTCATAACGGGTTTGACAGATAGGGACGTTATCGAAATTGTAGATCATCGCCTCCGGAAACGATAAAAGGATCGGAGAGTGGGTGACCACCAGAAATTGTGACTGGCCCGATTCGCCGGTTTCTTTGAGGATCCTCAATAATTCGATCTGCTTTCTGGGGGAAAGGGCGTTTTCAGGTTCATCCAGAAAATAAAGGCCCTTTCTACGGTAAGTACTGGCGAAATACTGAATATGCCTTTGTCCGTGCGAGCTGGAAAGCAGGGAATCCCCGCCGAAATATTCAAAGAGTTTTGGGCTGGGTTTGGCCCAGGAGTCGATGCATTCCGCCAGATAGCGGAATATTTCGGAATCGAAATAAGACCCGGGGACCGGTCCGTCGATCCAGTCCACCTCCAGAAACCGATAAAGGGCTTCGGCATAACGGTTTTGATAATAAACCCTCCGCTGATAGCCTTCTTCATCCCGCCAGATATGGATGGCGCAGCGCATGGCTATGGCCTTGAGCAGGGTTGATTTCCCGGTTCCGTTCTCCCCGATAAAAAAGGTCACCGGTCTATTGAACTCCAGTTCCTGGGTTCGTTGAAAGATTTCCAGATTAAAAGGGTAACAATCCAGGGTTGGAAATTGCTCATTGTGGATTTGGATACGTCGTAGATGCACCGCTGCCTCCGGTTAACTAATCAAAATATTCCTGCCATTCTACAAAATTTTTTCCCGATAAGGAAAGAAAATTGTATTTCCTTTTGACGATAAACAAGTTAATATTTATAAAAAAAAACGGGAGACAAGGTGTCATGAGCCTGGAATCGGATTTTGAAGCGATCCCCATCGGATTTGATCTGGGGGAATGGGAAATGGTCCTGGATGAGGAAACGGTCCATGCCTATGGAGAACGGATGCAATGGCAAAACCGGGATCTATCCGAAAAGCTGGGCTTTGCCCCGCCGGGTATTTCCATCAATATGCACCCCCGCATGCAATTCGCCAAATTCACCAGTCTGAAATCGGCTATCTGGGCCAAAAGCGAGCACGAGTTCCTGAAGCCCTTTAAAATGGGGGCCAAAATCAGAATTCGGGGCCGTATTGTTGATAAGTATATTAAACGAGGTCGATTTTACAAGGTGGCTGAATTTGAAACCCTGGATGAAAAGGGGGAGGTGATCATGAGAAGCCGAGAGACGGGCATTAACGTCGAATAAGGAGCTGGAAGGTGAACACTAAAACCATACCGGTCGGTCAGGAAATACCTTTATCAACCAAGACTGCCTTTACCCCGATTGAGCAGGACGCCCGCAATCCCATCCACACCGACGATTATGCCCAAAAACAGGGTTTGCGGGGGGCACTGGTCCCCGGTTCGACCCTGCTCAGTTATATGTTGGAAATGTTATACAACACCTTCGGAGAACGATGGCTGACCGGCGGAAAGATCAAGGTCAATTTTATCGGCGGCGGGGCCGTAAACGGGGACCATATCACCGCCCATGGATTGGTGAAATCCATAGAAAAAGAGGAGACCGGAGAGCGGTTTACCCTGGACCTCTGGATGGAAAATGAAGGGGGAGTCAAAATTATGGTCGGTGAGGCGACCTGCCTGGTTTGAAGTCAGATTTATTCTGTGCCTCAAGGCGTTTTTTTCTTAGGATTGATTTTGTAGATTTTTAAAGGAGGCCTATCAATGCAAAGGGAAGAAGTCATCCAAACCTTAAAAAAATGCGGGCTCTTCAGCGACCTTTCCCCCGAAGAGCTTTCTCCCATAGTTGAAATCGGAAATATTGAAAATTTTGCGGCCGGGGATTGGATCTACAAACAGGGAGATATCGGTAAAAAACTATACATCCTCTCCGAAGGACAAGTGGCCCTCAACAGAAACTTCGAGATCGGTAATAACCATCAGGCGGAAAAAGTCGTCTATGTCTTAAGAGAAAGCCCGAACCGAAGGTTGATGGGCAGTTGGAGCGCCCTGGTAGGAGAAAGACATATCCAAATGTGCACGGCCAAGTGTATCAAACCCACCAAAGTCGTCTCCTTTAACAGCTCCGAACTCAGGGATCTGATCGCTAAGAATACCAATATAAGAATAAAGATATTGGAAAAACTGGTGGTCATCCTGAGGGAGAGGCTGGAAAGTTCCTACAGCTCCATAGATACTTTGTGATCCCAAGGTCCTTTTTCCCCTTCCCCCGGCAACGGAGGTAGAATAAGAGGCTTGCCTCAAGCGGCTTGGGGCCTTAAAACAATGGCCCCCACCGGACAGATTTCCACACACTTTCCGCAATCCCGGCATAGGGATCGGGCTTCCTGATTCACTCCAAAAAAACTGATCACGGAATCAAACCCTCTCTTAGCGAAGGCCATCTGCGCCAGACCTTCCTGGGTTCGGCAGGTACGGACGCAGCGGCCGCAAAGCACACAGCGGTTGGGATAATAATGGATAAGGGGATGATCTTCTACGACGGGGGGCTCTTTAAGCAACACCTCCAAACCCTTGGGCTTCAAACCCTGGCCGAGGAACTTGGCCATATGCTGGAGGGCGCACCTGCGGTTAGCCGGACAGTGCGCACAGTCCACATCATGGACGGAGAGCAGCAGACGCAGGGCACTCCGCTGCAGACTTCTTACGGCCGGCGTATCCGTTCGAACGACCAGGGGACCGCTGACTTTAATGGTGCAAGAGGGAACCGGTTTCCCGTCTATCTCTACAAAACATAATCGGCAGGAGGCCTCCGGATTTTCCTTTTCCTCCAGGTAACAGAGATTAGGTATATAAATCCCGTTATCCAGGCAGGCTTTGAGCAATACGGTTCCCTCCTGAACCTCAATTTCTTTATTATCGACCGTCAGTTTGATCATCATTCAACCACACCATATCTCCCCCGGGTCGGTTCGTGGGCGAAGGCCTTCTCTCCCTCAGCAGACCGACCCGGTGGACTCTTCCCCTTACGGTTAGCTTCCCTCCGAGGGAGGCCGTTCAATGATCGGGGCCAGATGAGCCGGGGAAATTTTTTTAACGGCGCTGTACTCGGTCGGGCAGGCCACCAGACATTCCCCGCACTTGACACACAGGCTCTGGTCCACGGCTTTTTTACGGTCCCGGGTGGTAAAGATGGCCTCCACCGGGCAGCTTCCCACACAGGCATCGCAACCGCGGGCACACTTTTCCAAATCGATATAAAAAGCGGTCAGGGAACGACACATCCCGGCCGGGCAGCGCTTTTCTTTGATATGGGCGTCATACTCTTCCCGGAAATAACGGAGAGAAGTGATGACCGGATTGGGTGCGGTTTTACCCAGCCCACAGAGAGAACCTGTTTTTATATCCCGGCTTAAATTTTCAAGAAGGTCCGGATCCTCTTCCCGGCCCTCGCCCCTGGTTATCCGTTCCAGGATGCGTAGCAAATGTTTGGTGCCGATACGGCAGAAGGTGCATTTCCCGCAGGATTCCTTCTGGGTGAAGTCCAGGAAATAGCGGGCCACATCGACCATGCAGGCATCCTCGTTCATGACCACCATTCCGCCCGAGCCCATCATCGCTCCGGCCTCGGTCAGGGAATCGAAATCGACCAGGGTGCCCAGAAATTGATCGGGCAGGCACCCACCGGAAGGGCCGCCGATCTGAACGGCCTTGAACTTTTTCTTATTCGGTATTCCACCGCAAATATCAAAGATCAGGGTTTTGAGATCCACCCCCATGGGGATCTCCACCAGTCCGGGGTGGACAATGTCTCCCACCACCGAGAAAATGGCCGTCCCCGGGCTTTTTTCCGTGCCGATAGATCGATACCAATCCGCGCCGTTTTTCAGGATGGGGGCCAGGGAGGCAAAGGTTTTTACGTTGTTGATGACCGTCGGCCGTCCTTGATAGCCTTTCTCCACCGGGTAGGGGGGGCGGTGTTGCGGCATACCCCTGAACCCCTCAATGGATTGGATTAAAGCGGTCTCCTCTCCACAGACGAAAGCCCCGGAGCCCTGAAACAGGGAAACGGAAAAATGGAAGTCCGTTCCCAGAATATTTCTGCCCAGGAGACCCTGGCCTTGCGCTTGCTCCAGTGCCCGGGTAAGGATCCTGACGGCCAGAGGATACTCGGCCCGAACATACAAAATACCTTCCGTGGCCCCCACAGCATAGGCACAGAGGGCCATGCCTTCCAACACCTGATGAGGACTGCTCTCGAGGATGGTCCGGTCCATGTAAGCGCCCGGGTCCCCTTCATCAGCGTTGCAGATCACAAATTTTTGTCCGGCTCCTGCTTCCCGGGCCAGTTTCCACTTCACTCCGGTGGTAAATCCCGCTCCCCCTCGACCTCTTAATCCCGATTCCAATACCTCCTTCAGGACCTCTTCCGGATTTCGTCCCAAGGCCCAAAGCAGGGATTCATAACCACCATGGATCAGATAATCATCAATGTCTTCCGGATCGATAATCCCGGATTTCTCCATGACCACCCGCTTCTCCTGACTGAATCGAGGAAAATCCTTCACCAAGGGGAAAAGTTCGTTTTCCTCCATGGCTCCGAGCAGATGTTCGTAAAGGGGGTCCCCGTCTCTTAAAAAACCCCGGACGATCATCCCCGCTTTACCGGCGCTTACGTTGTAGTAAAAAATCGGAGGGAAACCAGGGTTCTCAACGATCACCACCGGTTCGGCATAGCAGTGGCCCAGACAGCCCACCGTATGAATCTCAGCGGAGAGGTCCTGTTCGGCCAGGGCTTCTTCAAAGGCCTTTTTTGTCTCCAGGGCCCCGGAGGCGATGCCGCAGGTGGCCATACCGATGTGAATCTTGGGCAGGGTGGTTTCCTGGAAAGACCGGCGTCGGTTCAAGGCCTCTTCCCGGATGATCTGAAAACGGGCCTCAAGTGGTTGCTGATTCATCTCTAACTTTTTCTCTTTCCTGCCGCTCTTTCTCTATCTGAAAACCGAGAATCAGTCCTTCCACCTTGCTGGGGGCCATGTGACCATGGACATTCTCCCCGATCAGGGCCACCGGGGCCAGGGCGCAGCATCCCACGCAGGCCACGCGGTCGATGCTGAATTCCCGGTCCGCTGTAGTCTGCCCTTCCTTGATTCCCAGTTTTCTTTCAAAATTCTCCAGGATGATTTCTCCACCCTTGACGTGGCAGGCGGTCCCCAGGCAGACTTTTATCGGGTGCTTGCCCGGGGAATGAAACCGGAATTGATTGTAAAAAGTGGCCACACCATAGACTTCACCGGCGGATATCTTAAGGTGACCGGCCACCATCCGGACGGCCTCTGCGGGCAGGTAGGCCAGGCTTTCCTGTATTTTTTGAAGAAGGGGAATCAGGTTTCTCCGGTCCTCGTTGAAAAGGCCGATACAAAGGGTGATTTTTTCTTGTTCTTCAGCGCTGATAGTATCCATAAGTGATGATCTAATATCCTAACCCGGAACATCCGGGACCAGAATTGGATATCCGTAGATTCCTGCTTCAGTCCGGGTTTACTTTCTGTTTTAGAATGAATTCTATTTATTTTGCCAAGAATTCTATTCTTAAGGGACTAATAAAAAATTGGGTGGCAGCCAATCGATATCATGCAAAAAATGATACCTTTCCAATGTAGTCCTTTGAATCCCTTGCGTCAATTCCATTTTTCTCTAACCCTTCCCTCTTTATCCTTTTCCCGGGATCACCGGCAGATCAATATAGGAAGCATGGCCGTTCTGGTGAAAGATGGTCTGCAGGGCCGGAAGGCCTGCGGCATCCTCTCCGAAAGGATTGCCGGTGTTCATGTTGCGGTCGAACCTGGGGAAGTTGCTGCTGGTGATGTCCAGGCGGAGGCGATGACCTTTTTTAAAAACATTGCTGGTGGAGGCCAGATCAATACTATATTCGTTGATTTCTCCAGGAACGACCGCTTGAGGTTGAAGAATGGACTTCCGATACCTGGCCCTGATCCCCCCTTCGGCCACATTGATGGCCAGTCCGTTAGGATGCACATCCACCAGTTTCACAAAAAAATCCGTGTCCACGGCTGAAGTGGAAGCAAAAAGAAGCAGCTTCAAGGGACCGGTAATCTCCAGGTCTTCCTTCAATTCGGTTGTGCTGTAGCAGAGGACATCATGGTGTTTTTCGATGATGGTTTGATCCTGAGGGCCGGCGGCCTGGTTGAGGTCCGGATTCAGCCGGCCCCCGCGGGTGGGAACCGGGTCCAGGGGGTTGTAAACGAAACGATCGGGAGACTCCTTTCCCGGTTCTTCCCGGCTTAGGGACCCGTCCCCACCGGCGCTGTTGGCATGGCCACGGCTGTGCAGGAAAAAACGCTGCCAATCGGTTTCCGGTAACGGCCAGGTTTCGGCGTTTTTCCAGCGGTTTCGGCCCATGACGAAATAACGGATGGGCACCAGGTATTTGCTGTCGATGCCCCGCAGGTATTTATCAAAAAAAGCGATGTGGCGGTTCATCATAAAGGCCCCGGCGCCTGAGCCGTAGGCCCCGAAATTCATGGCCCCGATGAAATTATGGAGCCTGGATCCGTGAACCCAGGGCCCCATGATCACATGCTGTCCCTGCCGGGCCATGGGGGACCCGCCTTTTTCCTTCATCTTAAAAAAATTCAAAAAAATATGGGCCACGCTCATATCATACCAACCGGCCGACTGCAGGATGGGGACCTGAATTTTTTCATAGGCCCAAAGCAGTTCTTCTATCGACGTCTTCCCTTTCAAGGGCTCGTCGCTGAACCGACGCATAAAACCTTCCTGCAGGCCTTCGAAATTGAAATAGGGAATTTCCTTGAGAGGCAGATAGTTGCAGACCTCTTCAAAATGGGTCATGGCATAGCGGACGTTATCCAGCATACCGGTGATATCTTTTCCCTGTTTGGCCAGTTTTTCAACCATATCCAGGGCCATGGTAGCAAACCAGCTGATGCCGGTTTCCAGTTCCTTGACCCCGCTCATCCCTGATTCGCTGACCATTCCGGCCCCGATGACATGGGGGGCTATGGCCTTTAAATGGGGCGGGGCTTCCTGGGCCGCATCCCATTGATTACGGCCCAGATAGGAGGCCCCGACCATACCCACGTTCCCGTCGCACCAGGGTTCGGCGGCGATGTTTTCGATGGTGTCATACCCGTCCTGGCCTTCGGAGCGGCCGGGGAAAAATTCGCCTTCCGAGGCAAAACGGCCCCGGGTGTCCTGCACCACCAGGGCGTAGCCGGCAAACGCTGCGTCAACAGGAGATAAAAAGTCACTGGCCCCGGAGCGGGTCTTGTTATAGGGCGTGCGGACAATGATGGCCGGGTGTTTTTCTTTATCCTCCGGACGAAAGACATCGGCCCGCAAGGTGATCCCGTCTCGCATTTTCATAGGGATGTCCCGTTCAACACGAATGGCTTTGGTCATTGTTTTCTCCTCTAAAAGATAGTTTAAATTCTTCCTCAAAAAGTCTGAGGATTTATCTCTAACTTTAGAAAATCAGGACCAAGGGGGTCTTGTTTTTAGGAGTTGTCCACGCCAACGCCCTGTGCTTCTTTGCCGGGCCAAATTGTTTAGCTAAATCTGAAGCAGGCCTACACCTTTGCCCGCAACAGGCGAAGGCGTAAGCCCTGCCCCGAATCAAACTTTGCAGGACTGGCCGGGATTGGGCGGTAGGTCGCCTTTTGGACAATCCCTAAAAACAAGACCCCCTTGGTCCGTTTAAATATTTCAAATAGGTTTGATAAGAGATTATAAAATCGCCCTTCCTTAAGCAACCAGGGATTTTTCCACCTCCAGCCCCACGATCACCTTGTCCGGGAGATTGAAAATGGATTTCAAGATCAATTCCGGTCGCACTTCTCCCTCCGGGCCTGCTTCCAGGGTCCAGGCTGCCGTCCAGGTTTCGGAATTATTCTCGACCAGGGAAAAATCCTGCACTATTTTTTTAAGATCTATAATGACGGGTTTTTTTTCCGATTTTTCAATAAACCACTCGGCTGCCGATAAAAAGGTCTTGGCCCTTTCCCATTCAATCAATGATTTATCCAGTTTGACCTGATATCGATAAACCTGGTGTGGGGGTAAGGGGCTGTTTAACGGCACTTCCAATACTTCAAGGACTTCGGTTCCGGGGAACAGCTCCCCGGGTAATTGTTTCTTTACCTCTTCCCCGCTCAGCCAATCCGATAACTGAACATCGACCCATTCTCCGGCACTGCTCAGACCAACGGGCAGGGCCGGTCCGAAAGAAAGACGGGGCAGGGGATGAAATCCATGGGAAAAGGTCAAGGGCAATCGGGCTCGACGCAAAGAACGGATCACGGCTTCCTTCCATTCCAGATAGCCCAGGAAACGGGAAGGTCCTTTTTTGCTGATCAGGAGTCGGAACTTTCTAACAGCCTCCTCCGGGTACAGGACCAGGGACCTCAGTTCCGGTTTTTTGAATTCGGAAAAAATAAGAGGTTCCACCTCATATGAAGTACAAACCCCGCATTGCCGGCAATCCCCCTGACGACAGTCTACTGTGGCTTGACCGGTCAAGGCCCTTTGGTATTCGTCCCAAAGATAGTCCTTATCCACCCCGGTTGCGATGAAATCCCAGGGGAAAGAATGGGCCTGCCCCCGGGCCTGAAGGATAGACACGGTATCGATCGCTTCTTCCTCCAGGGATTGCTGCCACCTGTCCCAGGAAAAGTGTTCCCCCCAGGCGTCGAGAATGGCCCCTTTTTGAAAAGCCTTGAGTATAACCGGACCCAACTCCCGTCCTCCGCGGGACAGAATCCCTTCCAGAAAACTCTGACGGGTGTCGTTCCATTTGACTTGTACATGTCGGCTGTTCAGGGCCGATCGGATATGGTTCAAACGCCGCAAGGATTCTTCCATAGGGAGCTGAGCCGTCCATTGGAAGGGCGTATGGGGTTTGGGAATGAAAGGGGACAGGGCCACATGGATATCGAGGCGGGGCCCTTTTTTCCTAACCGTTTTTTCAATCTTTTTCACCAGCGACACCAGACCGTCCAGGTCCTCTTCGGTTTCAGTGGGCAAACCGATCATAAAATAGAGTTTCAAAACCCGCCACCCCAGGGAAAAGACGGTTTGAGCGGTTTGTAGGATCTCTTCTTCGCTGATGTTTTTGTTGATCACGTCCCTCAGTCTCTGGGTCCCTGCTTCCGGGGCAATGGTAAAACCGGTTTTCCGGACCCGCAGGATTTGTTCCATAACCTCGGCACTCAGGGTGTCCACCCGCAAAGAGGGCAAAGAAACCGCCACCTTTTCCCTTTCCCATCGCTCCATCAAGGCCGGGAGCAGAAGATTGAGGCAGGTATAATCCCCGCTGCTTAAGGAAAGGAGGGTCGCCTCGGCATATCCGCTGCCGGTTAATCCCTCTTCCAGTAAATGGTAGACCTGCTCCGGTGTTCTTTCCCGCACCGGTCGATAAATCATCCCGGCCTGACAGAAACGGCACCCCCGGGTGCAACCCCGGGCGATCTCCACACTCAACCGGTCATGGATGATTTGATGAAAAGGTAAAGGAGAAATCGCCGGATATTCGGCCTGATTCAAATCCGGGATCAGGCGTTTTTCAATGACGGGTCTTATTCCCCCGCTCCCGAACACCGGTCCCTGCCGGGCCGGTACATAAACCCCCTGTAGCCTGGAGAGCTCGGCCAACAAGGTCGCTCGATCAGCGCCGTTCTTTTTCCATTGCAGCCACAGGGAGCAAATTTCTTTGATGACTTCCTCCCCATCACCGATGACCATGGCTTCGAAAAAACCGGACATGGGTTCGGGGTTGAATGTGCAGGGGCCGCCGGCGATGACCAACGGGTCCCCTTGGCCGCGTTCCCGGCTCCAGAGCGGAACCCCGCCCAGGGAAAGCATCTGAAGGACATTGGTGTACCCCAGCTCATATGAGAGGCTGAAGCCGACGATGTCAAAATCCTTCAAGGGCCGGCCCGATTCCAGGGAGGTAAGAGGGAGGGATTCTTCCCGCAGTAGTTGAGCCATATCCAAGGCCGGGGTAAAAACCCTTTCGGCCCAGACCTCGGGCTGTTGGTTGAGAATATGGTAGAGGATCTTAATCCCAAGGTAGGACATGCCCACTTCATACAGATCGGGAAAGGCCAGGGCGAAATGAAGGTTAACAGCAGTTGAATCTTTTTTTATCGAAAAAAGCTCTTCTCCCAAATAACGGCTGGGCCGGCGAACCCGGCCCAGATGTTTTTCTAAACGGTGATGCATATAAACCTTTGAATATTATTATATCAGTCCATCCAGACGGCTTTCAGTATTCTTTATAAGGGCCTTAATCGCCTCTATTTTTTCTTTCTCTATGGCTCCGCCACCCAATCGCCCCCCAAGGTCTTGAAAACGGTTTTGTAAGGAGGCCAAAAGGGTCAGAAGTTCTTCAGCCTCTGGCGGTTGCTCCGTGGCCCTTTCTTTGGGGGGATGCAGATCAATGGTCTCCTGCCATTCCGGAACATGCACCGGAAAAGGAAAAGCCTCCTTCAGGGCCTGGGCAAAGGATAGGCTGGTCGATTCTTCACCATGAATTAAAAAGATTTCCATTTTCGGGTTCTTGAAATTTCCGATCCAGGCCATTAATTCCTTCTGATCGGCATGGGCGGAAAAACCGTTAATGGTATGGACCCGGGCCCGGACAGCCACTTCTTCTTTAAAGATGCGGACCTTTTTAGCGCCGTCTACAATGGCCCGGCCCAGGGTCCCCTGGGCCTGAAAACCGGTAATAACGATCTGGGCCCCGGGCCGCCACAGGTTATGTTTCAGGTGATGCAGGATCCTGCCGGCATTGCACATGCCGCTGGCGGCGATGATGATGGCCGGGCCTTTCTGCTGATTGATGGCCATGGAATCCTGGGCCGTTCGCGAATAGCGCAATTCCTCCATGGCCAAAGGACTTTCTCCCTGTCCTACGAGATGGTTCATCTCCTCGTCAAAATATTCCGGTAATTTTTTAAAAAGCTCAGTGGCGGATATGGCCAGGGGGCTGTCTAAGTAAACGGGTATGGAGGGATAAAGGTCCTTTTTCCTGAATTCATAGAGGATATAGAGCAGCTCCTGGGTCCTTTCCACGGCAAAGGCCGGCATAATGATCTTTTCCCCCTGTTTGATCCCTTCATGGATGGCGGCCAACAGTTCCGCTTTGCTTTCCTCAAAGGATTTATGCCGGCGGTTGCCATAGGTGGATTCGATAAATAAAAAATCGGCGTCCTCAATAATATCCGGCTCGGGGACGATCATAGCGTCCTGCCGGCCCACATCCCCGGAAAAAACGACCTTGCCTTTCACCCCCTGCTCGTGGAAGGTTACGTTGAGGATGGATGCCCCCAGGATATGCCCGGCCCTATGAAAACAAATTTCTAAATCCGGATTCAGCAGAAGGCATTGGTTTGGGTCCACGGGTTGAAAAAAATTCAGGCTCTGTTCCGCGTCTTTTATGGTGTAAAGCGGTTCCACGGGTTTCAAGCCCGAACGGGCATTTTTTCGGGACTGCCATTCGGCTTCCATCTCCTGGATATGGGCGCTGTCCTTGAGCATGATCCGGCACAATTCAAAAGTGGCTTTGGTACAGATGATCTTGCCCCTGAACCCGTCCTTGACCAATCTGGGGATCAGTCCCGAATGGTCCATATGGGCGTGGGTGACCAGGATATATTGCAGGGACTGGGGCTGATATCTTTTTGTGAAATAATTTCTTTTTTCGATTTCCTTGTTCCCCTGAAACATACCGCAATCAATGAGGAAACGGGTATTGCTCTGCTCCAGCAGAAAAGAGGAGCCGGTGACGGTCCTGACACCGCCTAAAAAAGTAATTTGCATAATTAAAGCCTTTCCCTGTTAGTTCGTGTCCATCCGGAAAGGGACTTTCCGGGTATCAAATAGTTGGGAGTTCAAAGTTCGGAGACTACTTGATCTTTACGCAAGGCCCAATCGGCAACAAATACCGTAAATTAAACATAGGCTTGGAATACCGGTGGGGAAATTTTCCCTTGAACCTTAATCCTTATTTCTCGGTCCTGTCTTCTGAACCTATATCTTGACAGTTGTTGGCAAATAATATAAGCATAAGGATAAGATTTCAATAGAAATATATAAATCATTTTCCCCTGACGAGGCTGGACCCATGGCCAAAGAATTAAAACTCGATCATCATGAGCATCAATATGTCATTGACGATTTGACCATCAGGGATTCCTGGCGGATGTTCCGCATCCTGGGCGAATTTGTAGACGGTTTCGATACCTTATCACAGGTTTATCCGGCCGTTTCCATCTTCGGCTCGGCCCGGGTAAAACCCGGAGAACTTTATTACGAGCAAACAGTGGAAATCGCCCGTCTGCTGGTTCAAAACGGGTTTAATGTCATCTCCGGAGGTGGTCCGGGGATCATGGAAGCGGCCAACAAAGGAGCGGCCGAGGCCGGGGGCAAATCCATAGGCCTGAATATCCAGCTTCCCTATGAACAAAAACCCAACCCCTTTGCCAATATCAAACTGGATTTTCGCTATTTCTTTATCCGAAAAGTCATGTTTGTCAAATATTCCGTGGCCTATGTCATCATGCCCGGGGGGTTCGGCACCCTTGATGAATTCTCCGAAGCCATCACCCTGATTCAAACGCAGAGGATCAAACCCTTTCCGGTCATTCTGGTCAATCGTGCTTTTTGGAAGGGTTTGTTGGACTGGATGCGAAAATCCCTCTGTCATGAAGGAATGATATCTCCGGAAGACATGGATCTGATTCAGGTCATCGATGGACCGGAAGAGGTTATGCGGGCCATCAAAAAAATTATCATATTATAAAAAGAGGTAGAGGACTCCAGGGTTCAAGGATTCAAGTGGATGCAATAAAGACAATCCTCAACCTCTCAAATCCAACTTCTTCGAATCCAATTTGTGGGAAAATAAGATCGGAAGGTTCCCGAGGATCAGCCACTTTTTATGATTCGGGGTGTCTCGTCCCTGACGAGACATGACGGTTTTAAATGGACAATAAGGGCGTTGCTCAAATTCTGAATGAGATCGCTCTCCTCCTGGAGCTTTCCGGAGAAAATCCCTTCAAAATCCGGGCTTACTATGAAGGGGCCCGGATCATCGAGGCCCAGGATCTGCCGCTATCTGATCTGATAGCGAGCGGGGCTGTTTCCGACCTCAAAGGCATCGGTAAAACCCTTACCCAACAAATCACCCAATTAGTCCGGGAAGGATCCTTTCCTTTATACGAGGATTTGAAGAAACGCTATCCGGAAGGGGTGCGGGAAATGCTTAAGGTCCCGGGACTGGGCCCTAAAAAGGTCAAAGACCTGTTTGAAAAACTGGGGATTCAGTCCATTGGGGAATTGGAGTATGCCGGTCACGAAAACCGTTTGATTTCCCTGCCTGGGTTCGGCCCCAAATCTCAGGAAAAAATTTTACAGGGCATTGAACAATTCAAGCGCTTTCAAGGGCGGTTTCTCTTCGGGGAAGTCTTCCCCCTGGCCCAATTCGTCCTGGAAAAAATACGGACCCACCCTAAAATTTTGAAGGCCGCTGTGGCCGGCAGTCTGCGCCGCCGGATGGAAACCGTGAAAGACCTGGACCTGGTGGCGGAAAGCGCCCAGCCCGAAGAGGTAATGGAATTTTTCATCGGCCTGCCCCTGGTCGGTCAAATAATCAGTCACGGGCCGACCAAAAGCTCGGTCCTGCTCAAATCCGGTATTCAGGCCGATCTGCGTGTCGTAGGTCCCAACCTGTTTCCCTTTGCCCTCCATCACTTCACCGGCAGCAAGGCGCATCATACGGCCCTGCGGGGTAGGGCCAAAAACCAGGGCTTCAAATTGAATGAATACGGATTGTTCCAAGGAGAAAAACTTATCGCCTGTGCCGATGAATCGGAAATCTATAAAAAGTTGGGGCTCGATTACATTCCGCCGGAGCTAAGGGAAGACCTGGGTGAAATTGAGGCTGCCGAAAACCATGCCCTGCCGGTTCTAGTGGAAGAAAAGGATATCCGGGGGGCCTTCCATTTTCATACCCATTTAAGTGACGGAACACCGACGCTGGCCCAATGGGTGGAGGCCGCCGAAAAGGCCGGTTTAAACTATCTGGGCATTTCCGATCACAGCCGATCGGCGGCCTACGCCGGGGGACTTAAAGTTGAAAACCTGGAACAACAGCGGAAAGAAATAGAGGCCATAAATAAGAAACAAAAAAAGGTTCATCTTTTTTGGGGGATCGAATCCGATATCCTCCCCGACGGATCGCTGGATTATCCCGACGAATGGTTGGCCCGTTTCGATTTTATCATCGCCTCGGTCCATTCCCGTTTCAATATGACTGAAGAAGAGATGACCGCCCGCATTATCCGGGCCATGGAAAACCCCTATACCACTATGCTGGGACACCCCACCGGTCGACTGCTTCTGGCCCGGGATCCCTATCCGGTAAATATGCAGGCCATTCTGGAAGCGGCGGCCCGAAACCGGGTCATCATTGAATTGAACGCCAACCCCCACCGCCTGGACCTGGATTGGCGTTTGATGAAGAAGGCCAAAGAACTGGGGATCAAGATCGCCATCAACCCCGACGCCCATCATTTGGACGGCTTGGAAGATATTGCCTACGGTATCGGCATCACCCGCAAGGGCTGGTTGACCAAAGAGGATGTCTTCAATTGTCTGGAGGTCGATAAAATAATAAAATATTTTCCTCAAAGAAAAATGAAAGGAGGGCAAAAGAGATAAATCTTTTTCAAATTGGCTTTAATGATTCCGGCATCTCCCAAAGAAAGGCTGGTCAATGAAGCAATTCCCACAAACCCCATTTTGTATAAAAGATGGGGTTTTTATTTTCAGGCCTCAGGGGATTTCTCTTGGCTTTGAATCGATTGGGGCTCTCATAATAAAACATGGGGCGGCACGCGCTACCTATTATTTACTGAAAGAGCAATTTCCGAAGCCGTGAATCCGCAACTATTCGCAACCAAAAGAGAGGGTATCCGCAACCGTATCAGGTATAATCCACAACTGACCTGACAACGACAACGACGATGACGATAGTGATAATGATGTTGAAGAAGGTTGCAGTAACGTAAATATGAGCAAAATTAGGATCAAACCATGCGCACTGAAAGACCTCGCCCCTTGTGCAAAGCTCTTGGTTTCCGTCTATTCGGAACCACCGTATAATGAAAAATGGAAACTCGCAACGGCAAAAGCCTATCTGGGACGGTTTCTCAAAGCGGACCCGGAGGGGTGCTTTGTGGCCGATACGGATGGGAAAGTGATAGGAGCCATTTTTTCTTTGGCCTACCCCTGGCAAGCGGGAAAATCCGTTGGGATTCAGGAGTTATTCGTTTCCCCGAAACAGAGAAGAAAGGGTATTGGAAAACAGCTTCTTTCTAAGATAAATCATGGTCAAAAACCAGTGCCTGGTTAGTCGCTCACAGAGAATCAGAAGCCGCCACATTTTACAAAAAGATGGGATTCTCTACAAAAGGGCCATACCAATTTCATTACGGGGTCATTAACCCACCTGCCTGACAGACGATCAATTCCCATTGATACCAATAGCTACCTTTCCGAGTATTGCACATTACTCTTGACCTTTTTACCAAAAAGACGGTGGCATATAATTGGGAAAATGGGTATGATCTATGGGAGACCGGAAGGAGATAGGGCATTAATAGAATGAACAATCATTAAGATAAACACGGTTCAGAGGAAGGATAAGAAACTATGATCAAACCCTTTAACGGCAAAATTCCCCGGATCGCCCCTTCAGCCTATATCTGCCAGACCGCCTGCATCATCGGTGAGGTGGAAATCGGCGAAGAGTCCGGCATCTGGCCCGGGGTGGTGCTCCGCGGGGATTTTGCCTCCATTAAAATCGGCAAACAAACCATCATAGAAGACAACTGCGTGGTCCACTGCGGAACGCCCATGGAGATCGGCGATAATGTCATCGTCGGGCACAGCGTGGTCCTCCACGGTAAGAAGATCGGAAACAACACCCTTATCGGAAATAATGCCACGATTCTGGACAACAGCGAAATTGGAGACTTTTGCGTCATCGCCGCCGGGTGTGTGGTCAGTCCACGAATGATCATTCCCGACCGCAGCTTTGTCATCGGGGTGCCAGGCCGGATCCAGGGCGAAGTGAAAGCCGGGGTCATGAAACGGCTGGTAGCGGGAAATCAATCCTATCTGGCCCTGTTTGAAAAGTATCGGGAGGCGGGGATTTAATCAGGGTTCAGGGGGTCAAGGAGGCAAGGGAAAGACCGGGAAATTAAAACCCTTGAAACCTCGATTCCTCGACCCCTGTTTTTGTACCCTTATTCCCGATTCCGGCTTTCGTCGAAATGATAAAAATAGACTGCCAGGTAACTTTTCGAAGACATCGTTTTTCTACAACTTAAAAATCCTCTTGGCGTTCCCGTAGAGGATTTTTTCCTGGGAATCTTCCCTTAAACCCATTTCGGCGATCTGTTCGTTATACCGCAGCCAGGAGAGACCGTTGGACCCGAAGAGGACCTTCTCCGATCCGGTTTTGGATTTCATAAAGTTGACCAAGGAGGGCTGGAAATAACGGGGCAGCCAGGCGCTGAAACTGAGATAAATGTTGGGCCACTTGGTGGCGCAGGAGATCATTTCATCCACCCAGGGGTAGCCGGTATGGGTCCCGATCAGGACCAGGTCCGGAAAATCGGTGGCGATGCGGTCCAGCGACATGGGGCGTCCGTGTTCGCTGGGCATGGCTTCCAGGACATGTCCGGTCTGCATGGAAACTGGAAGCCCCAATTCCTCACATTTGGCATAGAGCGGGTACATTTTGCGGTGATCCAGGGGAATATCATATCCGTAAATATGGATATAGACCCCTTTGTACTGACGTTCCTTGACATCCGCTTCCAGTTTGTCCAGGCTCTCCCTGATCCGGAAAGGGTCATAATCGGCCAACCCGTACAACCGTCCCGGATAGGTGGTGGTCATTTCATCGATGATTCCGGTCATGTCAAGGGCAAAGCGGGTCTGCCGGCGGTAAGACCAGGCCAAAAGGTCGGTGGCCAGCACGGTTTCAACCCCGGCCTCATCCATGGCCTTGATGATATCTGCGGCCTTTGGATAGCCGTCCCCCCAGGCCGCTTCGACCGCGCACTTCAGCTCCCCCGGAGAATTGGTGGCCTCGGCCCAGCTCTGTTTCCATTCCTTCAATAGCAGAGGGAATAAGGTATCGATGGATTTAAGTTTGGTCATGAAGGTTGCCTCCGTTGTTCAATTAATAATTTCATGTTGTTTTCCACACAAAAAACTACTAAAACCGAAAGGTTCTGTCAAGATAAAGAAATTTGAATTCCTGACCAGAACTATTTGACTTCTTTTAATTTCTGAAGCAAAGCCCGGGCGCTTTCCATATCCCGTTTGGCTTTGGAATGGCCGGGATCATGGATCAGGGCGGTTTCCCATTCCTTGATGGCTTTCTCCAGTTCCTGGTCGGAGTAATACTTCACTCCCTGCAGATAATGGGCTTCGGAAAGTTGCTTTTTGGCAAAGAGAATGGCTTCCTTGATATCCCTATATCCCGGGTCCACCCGGTTGAAGGCAATCAGGGCATCCCCATATTTTTTAGCCTGCAATAATCCCTTTCCCTGCAAATAACCGGCCTCGGTGATCAACCCCTTGGCCTGTTTATTGGCCGGGTCGCCGGCCAGGACCTTTTCCGCCGCCGTGAGGCACTCTTTATATCTTCGGGCTGCCAGATGACCCTGGGCCAGGACCAATAACTCTTCCTGGCCCGATTGGGGCCGCTCCGGGGGTTCATATTCCTCTTCTTCCGTCTCCATTTTTTCCTTGGTCTTCAACGGCTCCAAAATGGGAAGCCGTACTATCGTTTTGGGAACCGGTCGGGCATTTAATTTAAGATCATTAAAATAGGCGATGAGGAAGTCCTTTTGCGGATCCCCGTATTTTTTCCGGGCGATTTCTTTCAGCGTCTCCCCTTTTTTCACTTCATAAATCGTATATTCCTCCCCGGGAATTTTTACCTTCAGATATTCCCGGGCGGCTTTATGCTCCGGGTTATAATATAAGGCTGCCAAAAACTCTTTCCTGGCCTGGACCAGGGCTTTCTTCTGGAAGAAGGCTGCTCCCTTGGAAAAATGCTGTTCCGCAAGGGTTGTGGTTTGCTGTCTCAGGGTTTCCATTTTTTCCCGGACCGAATCATCGTCCGGAAGAAACCCCCGAACGATTTCCCAATGCTGCAAGGCCTGAGGCCAGTCCCTTTTTTGTTCGAATTCCTGGGCCCGGTTCCGGAATTTTTCGATAAAGAGGCGGTTGAATTCTTCGGCCGGTAAAGGGGTCAAGGCCGGAGGCCGCCGGGGAGGGGCCTCCGCACAACCTCCCAGAAAGATCATAAACCAGAAGGTAATGCTTCCTAAGTATAAAAGGGCGTTTCCCCTAGGTCTCACGGAAGCACCTCTTCCTGAAAAACCGCCAGGTTTTTTTTAAATTTCTCCAGTGTATAATCCCCATAGATCATGGAGCGGTTGACCCGGAAGTTATGGACAAAGAAGGGATTTCCCCCCCGTTTAACGGTGAAGGCCCCCCGATAACCCTGTTTAATTAAAAGGGAGATCACTAACTGGTTGGTATTGCCGAATGGGTAAGCCAGGTAGTCTGTCTTCCGATCCAACTTTTTCTTTATCATGGACGTACAGGCGGACAGGTCTTCCTCAATACGGGAAAAATAATCCCGGAAGGACACATTTTTTTCTACGGCGGTCAGATCGAGGTGTGATTTGGTATGGCACTGGATGTCCAGGCCGTTCTCGGCCATCTCTTTAACCTGATCCCAGGAAAGGGTCTTCTCCGATCCGGAAATCAGATCGGTATAGACAAACAAGGTGGCCGGGAACCCCTGGGTCTTCAGAATCGGAAAGGCGATTTCATAAGCGGATTTCCAGCCGTCATCGATGGTGATCACCACCGATTTGGGAGGAAGGGGTTTATTGAAATCCAAGAAATCGAATAATTGCTCAAGGGTGACGACGCGGTAGCCGTTTTCTTTCAGGAAGTTCATCTGCTCGGAAAATGCGGCTTTGGTCACGGTCATCCGGTTCGATTCCTGGTTTGAAAACTGATGATAACTTAAAACCGGCACGGTCTGAAAGCCTTGCCGTTCCAATCCTCCCAAGCCGAAAGGTTTCCGGGGGATGATCACTCCCCGACCAGGTTCGAGGTTTCCCCCGCCGTTGAACTCGGATATCAGCCAGTCCAGACCGGGATCGTTCAAATACCTGACCGCCAGTGATGACCAGGTATCCCCTTCCCCGGCAATCACGGCCACGAACCCCTCAAAGACCCTTTCTTGAATGATTGGCGCCGCCGTTTGGGGATGGGTCCCGGTTTTGGTTTCCAGACCGGCGCAGGCCCCTAAAAACAGGCCCAATACTCCTATGCCTGCCCAGTACAGACCTTTTTTCATGTCTTATTCTCCTCCGACAAGGCCGGTTGGGAAACCTGGATCCCTGTAATCCGATAGGCCCGAATCGATTCCTTTTTGCCTTTGAGCTGCTGCGCAGGCAAGGCCTCCACCTTTGCTAACCCTTCAGCCGCCTCATAACAGCTTTGGCTGATGATGATTTCTCCGGGCCCGGCCAGCCCGTTCAACCGTGAAGCAATATTCACATTATCCCCGATGACCGTATATTCCATCTTGACCTGCGAGCCCAGATTTCCGGAAAGTACCGTACCGGAATTTATCCCGATCCCGATTCGCGACAGAAGCGGATTATGGCTTTTTTCGGACTGGGCGGCCAGTATTTCCTGCATGGTCCAAGCCGTTTGAACCGCCCGCCGGGCGTGATCCTCCTTTTGAACCGGGGCGCCGAATACAGCCAGTACGGCGTCGCCGATGAACTTATCGATATATCCGCCCTGTTCCAGGATGGACTGGGTGGCGACTTGAAAATATTCGTTTAAATCCTCCACCACCTTTTCCGGATCGCGGTTTTCCGAATAGGCGGTAAAACCCCGGACATCGGCAAATAAAACCGTTACCTCCTGCAGCGTACCTTTCAACCACGATTCCCCCGGATGGGAGAGGATCATATCCAGGACCTCGGGGCTGACGTAGGAACCGAAGGATTTCTGCAGGACCATTTTTTGGCGCAATTCCCGGGCCATAAAATTAAAGGCACTGGCCAGGTCTCCGAATTCGTCCTTTCGAATCATGTCCAGGCGGTAATGGAAATTTCCTTTGCCGATTTCCTCCGTAGCCAGGACCAATTTGGAAATAGGACGGGAAAAACCGATACCCAAAAGCACGGAAATGGAAATCCCCAGCAAGACAATGAATAAACTGAGAACCAGAATGGAAATACTGTCTTTGCGGATAAGAGAATGTATAAAATCCAGCGACACCCCCACATGGACCGCGCCCAG
>JBFMBU010000189.1:0-6340 GCA_040755035.1 Thermodesulfobacteriota bacterium | reverse complement strand
TTAATGCGATCGTATCGAAGAAACAAGGCAAACCTTTTAACTACAGCGGTTGGGTGGGCTGGCTCCCGAACCACTTACTGATCCTGGCCCAGGCCATGCAAAAGGCCGGGACCGTAGATGATCCCGACGCCATTATGAAAGCCATCCGGGGCGGGACCTTTGACACGACTATTGGCAAATGGACGATGTCCGGGACAAAGACCTGGGGGTCACCGATCGTTTTCGGATGCCCGAGCGCCCTCTGCGTAATTAAAGGGGACAAGGAAGTCTATCTGAGCGAACAGCCCATAAAACCAATCCCATAACAAAAAAGGATCCAGGGGGTCAAGGATTCAAGCGTGCGAGGATTTTCCTTTCAATCCTTTTAATTGAATCCTTGATTCCTCGATCCCTCTATCTTTTAATCATGAACAAATAGGCTGACAAGGTCTGTGGTGGGGCGAGGGGGCGAAGGCCCCAAGCCAGCGGCCAAAAGATACGTTTGGTGAGCCATTATCCAAAAACAATCCTATCTTTGAAAATCCACCAGGGGGGCCGGCAGTGGTTTAAAATAAAGTTTGAATTTTTTTAAGGTGTTAGGATCGATAAAGGTTTTATATTCATCATAGGGACGAAGAGGGGATGATTGAAATCCACAACCCGCAATCCACAAAGAGAAAATGAAACACCTTTGGTAACCATAGAAAGGAACAGGTATGCCTCCAGCCGGAATATGGATTGATGGCTTGATCCAGAGTTGCGCTTATATGACCATGGCCTTTGGCATGGTTTTGGTTTTCAGTATCTTGGGCATACTAAATTGGACCCATGGGCAGTTCTATATGCTGGGGGCTTTTATGGTCTATTATGCCATCACAATTGCCGGCCTGCCTTTCCCCTTAAGCCTTCTTGTGGCCGGGGTGTTGGTAGCGGGATTGGGCATGTTGGTAAAGAAAGTCATCATCGATAACATAACCGGGGAGTTATATGTGGGGGCCGCCACTATGGGGCTCATCTTTTTTTTTGAAGGAGGGGCCAGTATGGTCTTTGGCATGCAGGACAAGGGTCTGGCCATGGTTCTTCCCGGAGTACTCAACCTGGATGCCTTCAGTGTAAGCCACCAGAAAATCGCCGTGGTTTCTTTTACTCTGGCAATCATGATTATCTTGTATATCATGCTGAATTTTACCCGGATCGGTTTAGCCATCAGGGCCACGTCCCAGCAACCCGATGCGGCCGCTTTATACGGTGTCAGTGTAGAGCGGCTCTCCTTAATCGTCATGGGCATAGGCTGTGGGCTGGCGGCCTTGGCCGGAGGTATCATCGCCCCCCTGTATACCATTAATCCGTTTATCGGGGGTATCCCCATGTTGATGTCTCTGCTGGCCATTGTCATCGGCGGCATCGGCAGCCTTACCGGGGCTATCGTGGGTGGACTTATCTTGGGTTTCATTAACTGTGTAGTCGCTTATCATATTTCCTACTTTTCTGAGGTTGTCCTTTTTGTCCTGGTCATCATCATCCTGCTGGTCAGGCCGCAGGGCTTATTTGGAGCTGCTTTAAAATGATGACTTATATTGATTATAAAAATGTTGTCCCCAAGACCATTATCGCTTTAGGGGTTCTATTGATCGCTTTAGTTCCGGTATTAACGGCTAATGAAGCCACCCTGTCCATGCTGATTCTGAGCGGTATTTGGTCTGTAGTGGTTATGGGATTCACCCTGGTTCTTCGAGCCGGGCAATTCAGTTTGGGACAGGCCGCTTTCATGGCCATAGGCGGCTATACCTCGGCTATCCTTACCGTTCAAATGAGTTGGTCCTTCTGGCCTGCCTTTTTAATGGCCGGTCTGGTTTCGGGCCTTGTCGCCTTATTGGTAGGTATGGTAGTCCTTCGTGTGGGGGGAATCTATTTTTCCATCATTACCCTGGCCCTCTGTGAAGTTGTCCGTATTATCGCCCAACAATGGGAGTCGGTCACCCGCGGGACACGGGGACTGATCACTTCACAGCCGAATCCTATTAACTTGGGTTTTTATGAAATAAATTTCTTTATCAATTCCGTCCCCTATTTTTATTTAACGTTAGGGCTGGTGGCTTTGACCGGCTTGGTATTTTGGAGGATCGGTGAGAGCCGTCTGGGGCGTACCTTTGCCGGTGTTGCCCTCAATCAGGTTCTGGCCGAGCACCAGGGTATGTATTTGATGCGTTACCGGGTTATTGCCTTCACCGTAGCCGGCGTGTTCACCGGTCTGGCCGGCACCCTTTATGCCCACTTTCTGACCGTTTTGACACCCACCATGCTGGGATTGTGGCAATCCATACAAATTTTGATTATGAGTATCGTAGGGGGTATCGGCTCACTGGTGGGGGGGCCGATTGTCGGCTCTTTTATACTTTATATATTCGGCAGCTATCTGACCCGGCTGGAGATTTATGGGATTCAGCAACTGTTGTTCGGTGCAGTGGTTGTACTGGTGCTGCTTTTTTTGCCTAAAGGAACAGGATTGGTTGATCTGTGGGGAAAATTTTGGACCAAGGTGATTTGGAGGGAAAAAGAATTTGAGATGGATGAGGGGGAAGAGTAAAAACTTGCGTGAGGCGTGAGGCGTGAGGTGAAAACCACCCTAATATCGCAGGACTCTTTTCGCTTATCTATACTGATACGAGGTAACGTATGTCTTTCTTGGAATTGAAAAAGGTTACCCGAACATTCGGTAAGCTGGTGGCCCTGGAGGATATTGATCTGAAGGTGGAACCGGGAGAAATACTGGGTGTGGTCGGCCCTAACGGATCGGGAAAAACTACTCTGATCAATGTCATCAGTGGCTATTTCCGTGCCACCCGGGGAGAGATCTATTTCATGGACCGTAAAATTTCCGGTCAGCGCCCCGACCGAATAGCCCAGGCAGGGATTATCCGGACCTTTCAGTCCAACGTGCTCTATGAGGGAACGACGGTCATTGAAAGTATGCTGATCAGCTCTTATCAGCAGTATAAGACCAGCCACTGGCATTCTTTTTTTAATACCCGGACCTGGAAAGATGAAAATGAGGAAGTAGTCGGGAGGGTAATCGAACTGATCAAACTGCTTGATCTGCTAAACGACACCTTTTTACCGGCGGACGGCCTTTCGCACGGGTATCAAAGGCTCCTGGGAATTGCTATGGCTATGATTTCCAAACCCCGAATACTCCTGCTGGATGAACCGACTACCGGTATGAATCATGAAGAAGCCATGTTCGTGGTGGACAAGATTAAAAAAATCAATGAACAGGGGGTTACTGTCCTGATCATTGAACATAATATGAAAGTGCTTTTAAATGTAGCTACAAGGGTCGTGGTACTTAATTTCGGAACCAAGATTGCCGAGGGGATTCCCGATGAAGTGATGAACCGACAGGAAGTCATTGAGGCCTACCTGGGTACGGAGATGGTTTAGCCATGCTGGAACTGAAAAACGTTTGGGTTAGATATGGGAAAAAGGCCGCTGTTCGGAGATTGTCTCTGACGGTGAGCCAAGGTGATTTCATCACTATTCTGGGAGCCAACGGAGCCGGTAAATCGACAACGCTCAATGCCATCAGCGGAATCGTCAAGATCAAAAAAGGGCAGGGGGAAATTTATTTTAAAGGCGAAAAAATAAACGGGTTAAAACCAGGGAAAATTGCCGCTCGGGGCATCATTCAGATCCCGGAGGGCCGAAAACTATTTCCGCTTCTAACGGTCCGTGAGAATTTAATGATGGGCGCCTATCTGCGTAAAGACCGGAAAGGGATTCACCAGTCTCTGGAAAAAGCCTTAACACTCTTTCCGGACTTGAGAGACAAACTCAGTACGGATAGCCGGGACCTGAGCGGCGGACAGCAGCAGATGGCAGCTATCGCCCGGGGTCTGATGGCTGATCCTGAGGTGCTGATGCTGGATGAACCCTCTTTGGGGTTGAGTCCCCTGTTTCGACAGTTATTAGCTGAAAAAATTAAAGAGATTCACCGGGAGGGCGTAACCCTTATCCTGGTGGAACAAAATGCCCGCCTGGGGCTGATGCTGGCCTCCTTTGGGTATGTGTTGGAGAACGGGGAGCTGGCTTTACAGGGTAAAACCTCGGATCTGATGGAGGATGAGAATGTCAAAAAGGCCTATTTGGGTGTTTGATGCTCGGACACGAACCAATCAATCAGACGGCGGGCGATGCTGATCCGCCCCGGTATTTTAGGCAATTGGTCATAGCGAAACCAATGGGCGTCAAGGATCTCCGTCTCGTCCACCTTAATTTCTCCGGAGGCGTATTGGCAAGTAAAGCCGATCATCAGGGAATCCGGGAAGGGCCAGGGCTGACTGCCGAAATAGCGGATGTCTTTTACCTCAATACCGGTTTCTTCCAAAATTTCTCTCCTAACCGTAGCTTCCAGGGTTTCCCCCGGTTCGGCAAAACCGGCCAGGACGCTGTAAAAACCATCCTGAAATCGCGGAGAGCGGGCCAGCAGGCATTCGTCTCCCCGTTCAATCAAAACGATCACTGCCGGAGAAATACGGGGAAAACTCTGGTGCCCGCATTCTGGACATTTTTTGGCCCTTTCTGTTTTTTGGATGATTAACTCGCTCCCGCATTTTTTACAGAACCTGGTTTTTTGCGACCAGTCTAAGAGGTGAAAGGCGCGGAAGGCCAGATGGATCCATTCTTCGTCCAATTGTTCATCAAGGCGGCGCAGGTCCAGAAAGGCCATGGACGGGGGAGGGGCTGGAGGGCGGGCAATGAGTGCGGCAAAACAGGGTCTTCCCTCCAGTGTGCCCAGAAAGGTTTCTTCCAGGATTTCCAGACCCAGGGAGCGGGCATCGGTAAGCAGAGGGATAGTCTCTCCCTGTTCTGTATCCGCCATCAGCAGTTTAAAGCCGGATAAGATGAACCACCAGGCCCTACCGGATTGGTTTAACGGTGGAAGGATGGCGGGAATGAAGGATCTTTCCATTTCTTTTTCCCTTGGTTTTCTTTTATAGAAAATAAAAATAGGGTATATTGGAGGAAAGGTCAAGGAGAAAGCCGGATTATTAGATAAGCTGATGGGCTCAAAAAATGAAATCCTTCTGGATCAGCTTATAGAGCTGGCGCTAAAGCTGGGAATCAAGGTTCGAGAGGAAAAAATCTCTTCCGAGGAATCCCCGAGTTCCGGAGGATTGTGCCGATTGAAAGGGGAATATGTCCTGATCCTTAATTCTCAAACCGCGCTGGAAGAAAAAATAAGAGTCATCGCCGAAGCGGTTAAAACCTTTCCCTTGAGGGATATCTACATCCGCCCGGCGGTGCGGCAGTGGCTGGAAAGATCAGAATAAAGGTTCAAGGGGTAAAAGAGTTAAAGAAAAATACAAAAAAACTATTCGTCAAGTTTGGTCCTCCCCAGAAAGAGAATAAATTTCCGCAGCAGGTCTTCATCAAAACAGTGGCTCATTCCTAAATCACGCACATCTTTCACTGATTCGCTTGATTTCTTTTTTTGCGGCGGGGTCCCGATCATGATTTCTATGGCCTTTTTGGGCGAATGGGGCTCTTTATAGGGACGGCGGGAGGTCATGGCGTCGAAGGTGTCGACGATTCTCAACACCCGTCCCAGGATACTGATGTGCAAACCTCGCAGCCCCATCGGATACCCGGCGCCGTTAAAATCCTCGTGGTGTTCCAGAACGGCCTTTTTGGCGAATTCGGGAAGGTTTGCCCCCAGCAAGATGGCCAGACCGTTTAAAGGGTGGCGTTTCATGATTTCCCATTCCAGGGCGGTCAACGGTCCATTTTTATTCAGGATATCCGGAGAAGTATAGGTTTTCCCGATATCATGGAGCAAGGCGGCCACGCCGCATTGACTCAGCATGGTGAATTGCTGCCCCTCCTCCATTTCCTCAAAACCAGGGCAAATAATGCTCATAATCTCCTGATGTTCCTTGAGAAAAGCCATGGTGAACCAGAGGACCTTGGTGGCATGCTCATAGGTCTGATAATCATGGCCGATCATTTGAGCCAGAGGTTGAAGGGATTTGGACTCGGATATAAAACGTAGAGCGTTATTAATCATGTCTTCCGTTCTTTTGATGGATTCCGGGCCCAGGGTCCCGGGGCCGAAAGAGCTTTCAAAGGCATTCCGTACTACATTGGTGGAAACCTTGCTGAAGATGGCCGCTTTCTGATCGACCGTAGAGGATTGATTCTCCAGGATCTTTCCCAGGTTGGTTTCCAGGTATTCTTCGTATTGAAAGGCCTCTTCCACATCAATATAAACTTCCTTAAGACCGCTGTCGGTGAGTTTTTCGAGTTGCCTGGGGGTAACCTTGTGCCCCTCGAAGGCCCAAAGGACATAATGTCCCCCGGGGGA
>JBFMBU010000188.1:0-8840 GCA_040755035.1 Thermodesulfobacteriota bacterium | reverse complement strand
GGAGGTTGATGACGGATTGGGGCAGCCGAACCAATTTTTCTCCCCGATCCAGACAGGCATGGATCGTATATCCTTGAACCAGAAGATGGTTTTCCTGGTTTAAGATACGATAGTCGAAACGCAGGGAGGCCTTACGGATAAACCCTACAGCGGTGTTGATCGACAGGAGATCGTCATACCGGGCCGGCTTGTGGTATTTGAGATAGGACTCGGTCACCGGCAGGCGTAGCCCCATGGTTTCTATCTCGGCATAAGGAAGGCCCAGATGTCGGATCAACTCCGTACGGCCGATTTCAAACCAGCGCAGGTAGTTGGCATAATAAGCCATTTGCATGGCATCCACATCCCCGTAGATGACCCGATAAGTGGTTTGGAAATAAGGCATGGCCTGTTTATTTACTTTTTCCCGACCCGGACCCGTCGGAACCTAAGTTGGATATCTGAAAATTCCTCATTCGGTCCGGGGTTAATTCCTGTTTGAGAATACATTCTATTTAATCCGGGTAGAATTTTACTCTTACCTTCCTAAAAACCAGGGCATGATCTGATCGCCTTTCAGGAAAGCTACTTCCCCCTCATAAGCCGACCTTTCACCAAAACCCCTTTTTCTTATCTTACGACTTTCATCCTCGGATCGCAAAACAGCCAAAGGGACGGGTTCTCTGGTATGGGTCATAACCTGGACAGGGGTAAAATGGTCGGTGACGACCAACAGGGACCAGGACTCAAAACGTTTCAGTCCCTCCATCATCGTCCCTACCACTTCACGGTCAAAAAATTCAATGGCCTGGATTTTTTTCTCCAGGTTTCCCTCATGAGAGGCCTCATCCGGGGCCTCAACATGGACAAAAACCAAGTCATTCCCCTCAAGAAAATCCAGGGCTTTTTCGGCCTTGCCCCGAAAATTGGTGTCAAGATATCCTGTAATACCCGGGACAAAAATCGGCTTCAGTCCGGCGGCCAATCCGATCCCTTTCAAAAGGTCCACAGCGGAAATCACCCCTCCCCGTAAACCAAACCTTTCCCGAAAGGAAGGCATAGACGGGCTCTTCCCTTGTCCCCAGAGCCAGATCGAGTTAGCTGTAATCTGCCCCTTTTCCTGTCTGACTTGATTCACGGGGTGCTTTTCCAGAAAAGGCCAGGACCGGCGTATCAAGGTCACAATCTCCTTTGATTCCCCTTCGGGATCCAAAAGACTGGTTACATCCTGTCCGGTCAGGTCATGGGGAGGAATGGTACGGATCGAAGGATCGGCTCCCCTCCAGATCAGGATCTGACGATAACTTACTCCCGGGTAAAAAGCCAAATCCGGCCCCTTCAGGAATTCGTTAAGGTCGGTAATCAGGAGACGGCCCTCTTCCGTACTGATATGTCCGGCGCTGTAGGAACCCATCTTCACCAGCCCCTGTTCCTGATGTTCCAGGTGGATCAGGTTGCAGCGAAAAGCCACATCCCTTTCTTGCAAGCGCAGCCCCAAGCTGATCGCCTCAAAAGGGGCCCGGCCGGTGTGATAGATCAAGGGATCATAGCCCAGCAGGGAAAGATTGGCGATATCGCTTCCGGGCTCACAATCAGCAGGCACGGTCTGGGCCCAACCCAAAATCCCCCTGGAGGCGATCAGATCCATATGGGGGGTAGCCGCCCCCTCCAAGGGCGATCGGCCATCCAACTCGTCTTGAGGATAATCGCCCATCCCATCCCCGACCAGGATGACATATTTCCTGCCGTCCAACCTCATAAAAATTTCACATTATCCCTAAAAAAAACAAGCAACCTCGATTGTTCATCATTGGACATAAATCCACCGGTAGTCCCCAACCCGTAACCCGAAACTCGAAACATTTTTTTCTAACCCTCCACCCGGATGATAACGGTCTGATCGGTTATCACCGGCAGGCGGTCGATCTCGGCGATGGCCTTTTGCACGGCCGCTTCCCTGGCTTCATGGGTCATCATGACAATAGGGACCGAACCCTCGATTTCACGCCCCTTTTGAATCACCGAAGCCACGCTGATCTGGTTGGCCCCTAAAATTCCGGCGATGGTGGAAAGGACCCCCGGCCGGTCCAAGGCGAAAAAGCGAAAATAATAGTGGGTCATCACCTCAGCCAAAGGTTTACAGGCCAACCCTTGCCCTTCAAAGGCCCTGGTCGACAAAGGGCCGGATATCCTTCGGGTAATCCCTTTATAAATGTTTCGGCTCAGGTTAACCAGATCACTGACCACCGCGCTGCCGGTGGGCATCATTCCCGCACCCTGCCCGTATAAAAGGATATCCCCTACCGCATCCCCTTTCAGATATAAGGCATTATTCACCCCCCGCACATTGGCCAGGATATGATCTTTGGGGATCATGGTTGGGTGAACCCGAGCTTCCAAACCCTGCCCTACTTTCCGGCAAATGGCCAACAGCTTTATGGTATAGCCGAATTCACGGGCAAAAGAGATATCCAGGGCACTGACCCGGGTAATCCCCTTGACGAATATCTCTTCCGGAGCCAGGGGAGCACCGTAAGCCAAATGCATTAGGATAGAAAGCTTGTGCACGGTATCCATACCCTCCACATCCAGGGTGGGATCGGCTTCAGCGTATCCTTTTTGCTGGGCCTCCTTCAAGGCTTCGGCATAAGGAAGGCCGTCCTCGGTCATTCGGGTCAGGATATAATTACAGGTCCCGTTAAAGATCCCTAACAGGCTTTCGATCTCATTGGCCACCAACCCCTGCTGAAAGGTTAGAATCACCGGTATCCCGCCGCAAACGCTGGCCTCAAAACCGATATCCAATTTCAGTTCTTCGGCTTTCTGAAAGAGTTCCCCTCCGTTATGCGCCAGAAGGGCCTTGTTGGCTGTAACCACATGCTTCCCCTTTTCCAGGGCCTTGAGGATCAGGGTCCGGGCCGGTTCCAATCCTCCGATTAATTCGATAATGATGGAAATATCCGGATCGTTGATCACCTCATCGCTTCTGTCGGTCAACAATCCAGAGGGAATGGATATCCCCCGGTCCCTTTTGAGGTCTAACTCTGCGATCTTCTTTAATTTTATAGGGACACCGATTAACTCCTCAAATTTTTTCTCTTTCTCCAACAGAATTTTAGCCACCCCAGTTCCGACGGTTCCCAACCCGATTAATCCGACCTCTATGGCTTTCATGGCTTCCCTTATCCTTTACTTAAGGCTTTTTTAATTCCCCGGACCGCCTGCTGAATGCGATGAGAATTTTCCACCAGGGCAAAACGAACATACTCATCCCCGTATTCTCCAAAACCCCGTCCCGGAGAAACGGCCACCTTCCCTTCGCGAATGAGAAACTTGGAAAATTCCACTGAACCCATTTTTCGGAAAGGTTCCGGTATCCTGGACCAGACAAACATGGTCCCCTTGGGTTTTTCCGTTTTCCAGCCTATACGGTTAAGCCCCCGGATTAAGGTGTCTCTTCGTTCCTTATAGACAGTGACGATTTCCTGTACACAATCCTGCGGTCCGTTGAGGGCGATGATGGAAGCTATTTGGATGGGTTGAAAAACACCATAGTCCAGATAACTTTTGATCCTGGTCAGGGCATGGATTAAACGGGGATTGCCCACGGCAAATCCCACCCTCCAGCCGGCCATACTGTAGCTCTTAGAGAGAGAGAAGAGCTCGACCCCGACCTCCTTGGCCCCCGGAATTTGCATAAAACTGGGGGCCTTGTACCCATCGAAGACCAGATCGGCATAGGCAAAATCATGGATGACCATCAGGTGGTGTTCCTTGGCAAAGGCCACGATCTTTTTAAAAAAATTCATATCCACCACCATAGTCGTCGGATTGTGCGGAAAGGAGATGATCAACATCTTTGGGTTAGGCCAGGTCTGCTTGGTGGCCGTAAGCAAATCCTCAAAAAAATCCCGATCATGACTCATGGGAATGCTTCGTAAATCCCCACCGGCGATGATCACGGAAAAAGGATGGATCGGATAAGTAGGATCTGGGGCGAAAACCACATCCCCCGGACTGGTGGTGGCCAGGACTAAGTGTGAAATACCTTCCTTGGCCCCAATGGTCACAATGGCTTCGCTTTCCGGGTCCAGGTCCACCTGGTAACGTCTTTTATACCAGTCACAGATGGCGGTCCTTAGGCGGGTAATCCCCTTGGAAGCCGAATAACGGTGATTATGAGATTTCAAGGAGGCTTCCCTCAATTTATCCACAATGTGTTTGGGGGTGGCCAAATCGGGGTTCCCCATTCCCAGATCAATGATATCCTCCCCCTGCCGACGCAAGTCGGTTTTCAAGGCATTGACCGTAGCAAAGACATAGGGAGGGAGACGGTCCATGCGTCTGAATTCTTCCATTCCGGATCTCCTTAATAAGGTATTATGATTCCATCGTTCTGGAATCATTTAAAATCAAGTAAATTAGGTTTTTTGAGGGCAACGGGTTGAGCAACAAAGAGTATTTTCCGCTTAAAATTTTGATCTTAAACCAAAAATGCTCCTAAAGTCAAAATTTTTTCCTTTTCCCCTAAGGGTTAATATTGACATTACTCTCAAAGGGAATTAAAATTCTGCAATAAATAGTAAAGGCCTAGGGGACAATCCAAGTTAGGGAAGGAAAGAAACATGTCCGGAAAAAACATTACCGATGTCACCGATGAAAATTTTCAAACGGAAATCGTGGAAGCCTCGATGCCCGCCCTGGTTGATTTTTGGGCTGCCTGGTGCGGACCCTGCCGGGCCATCGCCCCGGTAGTGGAAGAGCTGGCCGATCAGTATCAAGGCCAGGTAAAAATCAGTAAAATGAATGTAGATGAAAATCCAAAAACACCGGGCCAATACGGCATCCGGGCCATTCCCACTCTGATTCTGTTTAAAAACGGAACGGTGGTTGAACAAATCACCGGTGCGGTTTCCAAGAATACACTGGAAACGGCCATCAAAAAAACCCTGTAATCCGCCCGTGGAAAATTCTGTTTTTGATCTGATCATCGTCGGTGGAGGCCCGGCCGGGCTGACCGCCGGGTTGTATGCCCGGCGTTCCCGCTTGAAGACCGTCCTGATCGAAAAATTGATGCCCGGAGGCCAGGTCCTGACCACCGATTGGGTGGATAACTATCCTGGTTTTCCGGAGGGGGTTTCCGGATTCGACCTGATAGAGAAGATGCGCCTTCAAGTAGAACGCTTCGAGTTGCCGATCGTCAATGATGAAATGGTGTCTCTGTCCCTTGACGGACCGGAAAAAATCCTTAAAACCGTTCAAGGGACCTATCGGAGTAAAACCCTGATTATCGCCAGTGGGGCCTCCCATCGGAAACTGGGGGTCCCGGGTGAGGCCTGGTTAAGCGGAAAAGGGGTTTCTTATTGCGCTACCTGCGACGGCCCTTTTTTCCGGGACCAGGAGATCGCTGTGGTCGGGGGAGGCGACACGGCCGTTCAAGAGGCCCTTTATCTGACCCGTTTCGCCAAGAAAGTCTACCTGATCCACCGCCGGGATCAACTCCGGGCCGTGAAAATCCTGCAGGAAAAAGCCTTAAGCCATCCTTCCATCGTACCGGTTTGGAATTCGCTGGTCGAATCCATCGAAGGGACGGAAGAGGTCAATGGGATTCGGCTCAAGAAAACAGACGGCTCCCCGGGACAGACCCTGTCTTTACAGGGAGTCTTTATACTCATCGGAACCCTACCCAACACCGAATGGCTTACCTCCCTCGTGACCCTCGACGATCAGGGATTTGTGATTACGGATGAGCAGATGGCAACCAATATTAAAGGGATATTCGCCGCCGGGGATGTCCGCCAAAAAATCTTGAGACAGATATCCACCGCGGTCGGCGACGGCGCCACAGCCGTCTTTGCCGCGGAAAGATATCTGGAGGCCTTATGAAATTATTCCGCTCGGTCCCACATTCCCAAACTGGATGCAGATTTTTTTTTATCGCCCTGATCTTGTTGCTCGTCGCCCTGCCCGGATGCGGGGTTTCCAAATGGTTTAAGAGCAAGGAGACCAAAGAACTGGAAAAGACCGCTGAGTCCCTGATTATGGAAGGGTTGGACGCCTACCAGCGGAAAAAATACGAAAAGGCCAGTGAGTCCTTTCAAAACCTGAAGGACCGCTTCCCCTATAATCCCTATGCCATCGTAGCCGAACTGAAACTGGCCGACAGTTATTATTTAAATAAAGAATACCAACAAGCCATTGTGGCTTATAGAGAATTTGAAAAACTGCATCCAACCAACGAAATCATACCTTATGTGATCTTCCAGCTCGGAATGTGTAACTTCCAACAGATGCCCAAAATCGACCGGGATCAGAGTTTTGCCTTCCGGGCCGTGCAGGAGTTTGAACGATTGATTAAGAACCATCCGGAAAGTGAATATACCGCTCAAGCCCGGACCAACCTGCTGGCCGCGCAAAAAAATCTGGCCCTGCATGAATTTTATATCGGAGAGTTTTACTTCAAAAAGAGGGATTATCAAGCCGCCTTGGACCGCTTTCAGGGGATCGCCCGCGAATTTCCCGAGGCTTCCCATCCGCCCAAACTAAAAAATCTGATTGAACTCAGTAAAGAGAGGCTGATGGCCTTCCAGGGCCGGGCACCGAAAGCCCGATAAAGCCCGTTCCCCCCCTTTTATTAATAAGGGCATATTTAGAATTGACAGCGTGTTGTTTCAAAATCCCTTTGCACTCCTTTATAACATTCCTTGACAAGGAGGGAAAGCGAACGGACTGCTTGACCTGGTGGAAAAAAGGGGAATGGCGGAGAGAGAGGGATTCGAACCCTCGGTAGAGGTTTCCCCCTACACTCGCTTAGCAGGCGAGCACCTTAAGCCTACTCGGTCATCTCTCCGTTTGGCCGCCTTAACAATCTGGAAATGATTCTTTGAATTAAATGCAGAAAAAAACAAGCTAATGGATGGCGATTCCCCCAATTTTCAGGGTTATGGCGGAGGGAGAGGGATTCGAACCCCCGTTCCCCGGAAGGAAAGCGGTTTTCAAGACCGCCGCCTTAAACCACTCGGCCATCCCTCCTTAGTTGATCCGCTTGTTTTTTTCCCTTTTTTACCATTTAGCGCCTCTCCTGTCAACAACCAGCCGACATTTTTTTCCAGGCGATCTTGATCCGGTCAAAACAATTGCACTTTTTTCATAAAACGGGCTTGCCCCGGGTTTGCCGGGATGTCTTTGGGTATTGAGGGATATCCTGTTTTTCCAAGGAGGGAATCGACCGACTCGGATCTAAACAAAAATAGAGTGCGGTTGGAAAGAAAAATCACCCCTGGTAAAAATCGGGGTCCGGAGATAAAAAAAATAGCGTTGGAATAAACATCAAAATATTCCAGAGAAAACAGGAGTTGACTTCGTAAAAAAAAGAGAGAAAAATAAAATAGGTTAATGGCTCCTTACCCGGCAAAGGTCGGCCCTATCATCAATGATTGTAAAAAGTAAGGCGATCCAGGTTCTTTAGTTTCCATATATATGTTTCAGTGCTGTCTGTTATGAATAAACCCGTATCCCATGACAAAACATGACTCTATTTGGCTGTGGTCTATAATATTCCTGACGGCTTTAGCCGGTGTCTATGGGTGCGCTCCTAAGCGGATAAAAGGTTATTCGGTTGAAACGGAGATGCGAAAGGAAGTTGTTCAACAGGGCTTTATTCTGCTCGGAAAGCCCTATAAACTCGGGGCCAGGGGACCGGAGGCCTTTGATTGCAGCGGCCTTGTTTATTATATTTTCCAAAGAATCGGCCTAACCCTTCCCTTTATGACAGAGGGATTGCTGAGGCAGGGCTACAGCATTTCCGGGGACCGTGTCCAGGAAGGAGATTTGGTTTTTTTTAAAAATATTAAAGAGTTTCATGTGGGGATCATGATTAATAAGCAGGAATTTATTCATGCCTCAACAAGGAGGGGCGTGGTTATTGATACTATCAAGGCGAGCTATTGGAAAAGGAGCCTGATCGGTTTTAAAAGTGTCCTTTAACCCGGTTTAGAAAAGGGAGACGGATGGGAGGTCAGCGGATTAGAATTAATAGTTCGACCAATTATCCCAACCCGGACCAGCCGGAACCAAAACGGAATTCCGAAAATACTTCATTCGGTCCGGGTAAATTCCCATTTTAGAATAAATTCTATCCAATTTGCGTTGAATTCTATTCGTAAGTTCCTAAGGCCTTCCTGAAAACCCCCTCCCCAGCTATGGAAAATCCCTTTCATCCCTTCTTTTTGTTTGTACACTTTCTTGAGTGCAGTTACCACCCCAGGATTGGATAAGCCGTTCAAGGCCTCTCCAATCTATGCCCTGGTCGATGTTGCTGTCGGAGTATTATGGGTTTTTCTCCGGCAACTCAAAAATAATTCGTTTGAAAAGCCTATCCCCTTATAAAAATTTCTCTCGGTTTCAGCAGGTGATCTCCGGGAAAGTGTTTATTTCAGTTCTCCTCGAATGCCGACCACCTTTTGCAGCAAGGGAATCTTTTGCCCGGAGGCCTCCAGGGCCTTTTTAACGATAAAGGGCAAACCCGAACAGCAGGGGACTTCCATGATCAGCGTGGTGATACTTTTAAGCCCCGCGGTCCTGAAAATATCGGTGAACTTGGCGATATACTCCTGGACGTCATCGAACTTGGGGCAGCCCATCATGACCACTTTATCCTTTAAAAAATCCCGATGGAAATTGGGATAGGCCAGGGGGGTGCAGTCGGCCACCACCAGCAGATCGGCCCCTTTCAGGAAGGGGGCGTTAGGGGGGACCAATTTGATCTGAACCGGCCAGTGTCCGAGGTTGGAAACTTGATCGACCTGGGACCTTGGTTGATTGGCTGCTTGACAAGCATCGGCGGTGGAAAGGTTTTGCAA
>JBFMBU010000187.1:0-22145 GCA_040755035.1 Thermodesulfobacteriota bacterium | reverse complement strand
ATGGAAAATGGTCAATTCCCCAAAATACGGATTGGCTTCCCGCTGGTCGGAACGTCACGCCGCCCATGCCTCGGGTCTGGGGACCTTTGGGCTTTGTGACGGATTGATCACCCCCAAGGGCAAGGCCCATCGGGTGGGAACCGTAGTCGCCCGTTTACTGATCCCCCCCACCCTCAGACCTTATCAAGATCATCATGAATATTGTCTTTATTTCTATGATGGAAGCTGTATGGTCTGCGCCGAACGCTGCCCGGTGGGAGCCATCACCGAAAAAGGGCACGATAAAAAATTGTGCTGGGACCATGCCGGCGGCACCTGCGGAAAATACGTCAAGGAAAAATTCGGCTTTTCCGGTTACGGCTGCGGTTTGTGTCAAACCGGGGTGCCCTGCGAAAGCGGGATCCCTTCCCGTCCCCGCCTTCCATGACCGGTCCCTCCCTTTTACTTCTAAATTTTGTTCATCTCCTGCAAAACAGTGCTCCGGATGGGCCGGTCTTGGACCTGGCCTGCGGTAACGGAAACAACGGTCTCTTTCTGGCCGAATTAGGGCTTCCGGTCATCCTGGCCGACCGTTCCCGCAAAGCTCTGCCCGAAGCCGAAAAAACGGCCAAAGCCAAGGGCCTCACCGTATATGGGGACGCTGGTTCAAAAGCAACTTATTCCCATTCAATACTCGATTTATTACATTTTCATCTGTTCAGCTATCGCTATAAATGAAAAAATGGCCCTGTGCTCTGTTTGGCCTATCTTGTCTTTCCGGTCAATAAAGCGATTAAATTATTTAAAACAAAATGTGAGAAATTTTAAAGAAGTAATCAATCCTCATTGTAAAATCACCACTGATTGAACCGCAGACTTCACGAGAAGCAGTTGAAAAGAATCTAAAAAGGGAATTTGTCATTTACTGTTCATTCTCCCCAGATCGTTCGACTTCGGTGAGCCTTTGAAAATACTTCTACTCAGGAACAGGGAAAACGGGCAATTTGTTGATTTATAAAAGGGGAAAAGGGAGAAGTCAAGGGAAAAAGGCAACTTCGCCTCTTTCACTTTTTGATAAGCGTAGAGGGGGAAGATGAGGAGAAAATGGAGAATAAAATAATTCTCGATAATGGTATTCATTAAACCAAAGAAAAAGGTCTCCTGAATTTGGGTACCTTCCTTAATTCCCTCAGGCTGGGATTGATCTCCTCCAACCACTCAAGATAGAGATCAAAATTCGAAATTTCTTTTAGGTTCTTTTTCCCTGTAAGGCTCTGAGAGGCCCGTTTATCCCAGGGAAGATTAAGATCGATTATCTTTTTCTTGCTCTCCGGCAATTTCATCGAAATAGTCCTCCAGCCCGTATTTCTTAAAGGATTCGTAAACCAAGTCCTTCTCCATCTCGACCATCTTCAAAAGTTCCTTTATATCGGCAAATTCTTTAAACTTTCGGTCGGGATCGTTCTTTACCGCGAACAATTTCAGAGCCAGCAAATGTTCGGGGCTGACGACGGATAATTCAAGATTTCCCAGAATCGTTTTGCGTTGTGATGCCTCAAAAATAATCCCAGCGGTTTCCGGATCAATATAGACCAAGTCTATTCTAACGGCCTCGGTGGGGTTCAGATGGTTGGAAAACCCCTCTGAACGATGAAGGGTCTCAAAACCCAACGATTCCAGATGACGGACAATAGTATCCTGGTACTCGTTTCGTGTTATGAAATCGATGTCACTGGTAGCCCGGGTATATCCGTAGGCAAAAAGGGCAAAGGCCCCCACGACAGCATAGTCAAAATTTCGCTGGTTAAAGAATTCTATCATTAGGTTGAACTGGGTTTTAAGGGTCATGATTTTTTTGGTCTTTTCAGGAAAGTATAAAAGAAGGACCTGAAGGGAGTCAATTGAAAACTGAGGCTCGACTGCCAGGACTTTCGGGAAAAACAGCCCCTTTCTTCCTTGACGGGCTTGATTTTATCGTAGTATCGTTCTCCAAAATCAAATGAAGGATTTATATTCTAACAAGTCCATTGGCATCAACGAGGTGATTATATGATAAAGTCCATTACCGACAGTCCCCTGTACCCCATCGCCAACCCCCGGAGCATCGCCTTTTTCGGGGCCTCCAATAAGCCGACCACCATGGGCACCATTCAATTCATGTCTCTCAAGCACTTGGGCTTTAAAGGGGCCATCTATCCCGTCCATCCCACCGAAGAGACGGTTCTGGGCTCCCGAGCTTATAAGCAGGTTGACGATCTGCCCGAGGCCCCTGATCTGGCCATAATCGTTCTACCCACCCGTATTGTTTCTTCCACCCTAAAGGAATGCGGCCGCAAAGGCATTGAAAGAGCGGTCGTCATCTCCGGAGGTTTTAGGGAGGTGGGGCCCGAAGGGGCCAAACTGGAGGAGGAGTTGAAAAAAACCGCCGCAACCTACGGCATCCGCTTCGTGGGGCCTAACTGCATCGGTGTGGTCAACCCCCATCAGCGGCTCAATCCCACCCCTTTCCCTTATGAGGCCCAACCGGGTTTTATCGGTATGGCCTCACAGAGCGGCAGCTTTGTCACCCAGATATTCGACTATCTCCGCCCTCTGGGCCTGGGATTCAGCGCGGCCTTCAGCGTTGGCAACGAAGCCAGCATCGACCTAGTCGATTGTCTGGAATATTTCAACTGTTGTGAAAAGACCAAAGTGATTGCCCTCTATATCGAAGGCATCCGCCGCGGCAGGGCCTTTATCGAAACGGCCAGGGCCATTGTCCCCCACAAACCCATCGTGGCCCTTTATATCGGCGGTACTGAAACGGGCCGGCGGGCGGGTTTCTCCCATACGGCGGCTTTATCCGGCCCGGATGACCTCTATCAAGGCATGTTCCGACAGAGCGGTGTGATCCGGGCCGCATCCATTGCCGAACTCTTCGATTTCTGCTGGATTCTGGGAACCCAACCCGGCCCTAATGGACCGAAAGTGGTCATTGAAACCCACTCCGGCGGCCCCGGGGCCAACGCCGCAGATGCGGCCGGAAGGGCCGGATTGGGATTGCCCATATTGTCACCGGCCACCCAGGAAAAGCTCCGACCTTTTTTCCCCCCCACGGCCAGTATCAGCAATCCCGTGGATATGACCTTTTCCCGCAACAGCCAGGACCTTTTCTCCATTATCCCCCAGACCATCCTGGAAGATGAAAACACCGATATCCTGTTGATGTATCTGGTGGCCCAGGGCCGTATGATGGAAAGACAGATGCAGACCATGGGACTTTCCGCCTCAGAAGCGTCCGGGCTGATCTCCCGCATGATTGAGGACCAAGCCCAAGGGGTTGTTCAATTGCGGGAAAAATATCAAAAACCGATCGTCGGTTACACTTATGGTACGCCTGATGACCCCCTTCAACATAAACTGATCTCCTCCGGAATCCCCGTCTTTCCCGGTCCGGAAAGGGCGGCTGCGGCCATCAAAGCCCTATGGCTCTATCACAAAATAAAAGAGGCCTAACATGAATTTTGGTTTTTTAGTATTTCCCGAGGTCGAAGAACTGGACCTCATCGGTCCCTGGGAGATGGTTGGCATGTGGGGCGCCCGTTTCAGCGGCCCGGAAACAAGGTTGATTATCGCCGAATCAAGCAGCACAATCATCTGCGCTAAGGGTCTTTCCCTCAATCCTCATCTGACCTTTGAACAATGCCCTCCACTTGACTTTCTCCTGGTGCCGGGCGGTCAAGGTACCCGCAAAGAGGTAGACAACCCGCTGCTGATTCGTTTTATCACCGAACAGGCCGAACATTGCCGGGCCGTCCTCTCCGTTTGTACCGGCACCTTTCTCCTGCATAAAGCCGGGCTATTGTCAGGAAAGAAAGCCACCACCCATTGGAACTCTCTGGATCGCTTAAAGGCCCTGGGGGACGTGGAGGTAGTGGAAAAACGTTTTGTACGTGATGGAAAGGTCTGGTCCTCGGCCGGTGTCTCTGCCGGAATGGATCTTATGCTGGCTTTCATTAACGAAACGGCAGGGGAAGAGACCGCAGGTAAAGTCCAGTTCGCCGTTGAATACTACCCCTCGGCCAGACGTTATGGTGATTTGGAAAAAATTCCCTCCGCACCACAATACTTAAAAGAAAAATCGGCTTAAGGTGGAGGATAGGATCAGTCGAATCGTCTTCTACCTGGTCCTTTATACTCTGTTCCTCGCCCAAAAGACTCCCAAAAGGATCAAAATCAGACCATACGCGGAAAGGACCCAATGGTTCAGGTTGGTCCAGAGGATTTCCTGCAATGCGGTAAGGAAGAGCGCCCCCAGACTGGGCCCCCACCATTTCCGCCCTCCGCCGATGAGGACCATGATCATCGGAGGCACGGCTACGGATAAGCCGAAAGCAGAACCGGGTCCGATATAGCCGCTCTGAAAGACATACACCCCCCCGGATAAAATGGCAATCGCCGCACCGATAAGGTAGACCTTGATTTTGGTCCAATAGACGGGAATACCCACCGATCCCGCCATAGTTTCATCCTCCCTGATCAGGCGCAGTTGAAATCCCCATTTATGTCTGTCCAGCAGCAGATTAATCCCCAGGGAAGTACCGGCCAGCCCCAGGGCCAGCCAGTAAGCGGTCCATCCCTGATCCCCCAGGGGGAGAGTAAGTCCCTCATGCCCTCCCGAGAGAAAACTCAACTTGCCGGCGATTTCTTCCAAAAGAATCAAGAATCCTAACGTAGCCGCCGAAAAATATAGACCGCTGAGGCGGAAAAAAATAAGGGCGGATAAACCGGCCAAAGGCAGCAGCAAAAGAAGACTTGAGGAAAGCACCAAGAAAAGCGGCCATCCCCTGAGCAACAACAAGGCTGTCCCATAGGCCCCCAAGCCAAAAAAGGCCGTATATCCCAGGTTCAGATACCCGCCGAATCCCCAGAGTAAATTTATTCCACCGACTAAGGCGATATTGAGCAGCAGGGTAAAAAACCAGGTGATCCAATAAGCGGAAAGAAAATAGGGGAGGACGAGCAGCCACAGTCCTGCACAAGCCAGGCTTATGGGGGCAATGCCTTTCAAAAGGAATTTCTCCTGAAGCGGAAACCCTCCGGAAACATTGAAACCAGGGTGAGAAAAACGGCCAGGGGGATTAAAATCCCCCATTGGGTGCCGAAAACAGCGCCTCCGCCGGATTCCAATATCCCCCAGATTACCCCGGCGCCTATGGCCTTGGAAATATCCCCGGGCCCCACTACCATAACCATCAGCACAGCCATAACGGTCAGTTTCAAGCCCATAAAAGGGGTCACCGGATAGAGGAGGACCCAGAAAACACCGGCTAAGCCGGCAGCGGCCAGGCTTAAGCACCAGGCCTTGGCCTTGGTGGCCGACAAGGAAAGGCCCACCAGCATCGCTCCCTCCAAATCCTGTGGTATGGCCCTTAAGGACCGCCCCAGATCGGTCTCATATAGGATGAAGGCCAACAGGAGCATCAGCCCCATCAGAACCAGTAAAAGAATAACGGTCAATGGGGAAAGAATCAGCCCCTTCCAGTGCCAGGGATTATAACCCGAATGTAGCCCGATCAAGGGGTGAATGAGGATGGAGGCCGAAACCTCTTCCAGGATAAAGGCCAGACCCAGAGTGATTAATAAAAAGGGAACAAAGGCCGAGGAAGATCCTTGTTGGGACAAGGGGGCGATCACTATCGGAAAAAGCAGCCACCCCAAACCTCCGAATAACAAAGGAACGACAATTAGATTCAACAGCGGAGGGACACCCATCTCGGTTGTTAAGTGGTACCCGGTCAGGGCCCCCAGGATCAGGAAAGAGCCATGGGCCAGGTTCATACTATTGAGCAGACCCAGATTGAGGGACATCCCCAGGGAAAGCAGGCCATAGATGCCTCCCAATAGAAACCCGCCCAAAACAACCTGGATGATAAAAGTGGAATCCATACCCCTGACAGCTTAAAGTTCGAATTTGAGCGATCGTTGTTCAGTGTTCGGAGTTCAGAGTAAAAGAATTACATCCTATCTTTGAATTTCCACATTCTCCCATCCCGGAGCAGCTCTTAACAGTGAACTACGTACTCTGAACCGGTTTGACTCTATCGCTCCCCCGGCAGCGGATTGGGATACTGATGAATCCCGGTCGCTTTTTCCTTAGGCCAGAGGATATGATACCGCCCGAATCGTATCTGACTGGGATAGGTATTGATCTGTCCCACTCCGCTTCCGGAAAAACGGTTGGGGCCGCCCAGGGTCTGAAAGGACCGGCTTTTTAAGATTTCCATCAGACGGTCCGGTTCCAGAGAATCGGTTTGTTCCAACACCTGTTCTACAATCTCCAGGGCCATCATATAGGCCGGGGCCCAAGGGTAATCATCGAGATCAATACCGGCCTTGGCCATGATTTCCAAAAAGCGGGGGGCCGAAGGACCCCTCATCTCCGGGACCCAATACGTTTGCCCGGTGACCCCTTCCGCGTTCCGCCCCAGATACTTGCGGAAGACCCCGCTATGATGGGTGACGTGAAATTCCCGTGCTGCCAACTTGAATTCTCGAGCCTGTCGCATAAACAGAGAACCCAAAGGGATATTGGCCGAGCAAAAGAGGATATCCGGATCCTGTTGTTGTAGTTTTTTTATTACCGAAGTAAAATCACGGGTATCGGGAGGGACAAACTCGGTGGTAAGAATTTTTAAACCGGCCTTGAAGGCCATATCCTTGGCCCCTTCATATACGCTCAAGGGATGAAGCGTTTCTTCGATGACAAAAGAGACCGTTTTAGCCTTTCTTTCGACCCCGAGCATTTCCCAATAACGATAGGTATAGCGAGGGGCCTCGTCCAGCAGACCGGCCAAATATTTGTATCCCCGTTGATAAATTTTGGGGGAATTGGCGCAAATGGCCAGGAAGGGGAGCCGCTGGCCTTCGGATACGGAACTGACGGCAAAGGTCAAAGAACTGCTGTAAGGCCCTAAAAGCAGATGGACCTTGTCTTCCGTGATCAAACGTTGATAAAAGCGGCGGGCCGTGGCTTCGTCGCTTTGATCGTCATAGACCACCACCCTGACCGGCAGACGGAGGTTCTGCTTTTTCAGATGCAGGCCCCCCTGCCCGTTTATTTTTTCCTCCCAGGCCGTCAATAATTTCTTAAAGGGGCCGACCTCGGTAGCAAATTTCCCGCTGGCCGATACGGTGGCTCCGATGCGGATTTCCTGCCTATTTCCAGAAACCGCTGCCGGAACCATAAAACCAATCGAAAAGAGCCAGACCGATAAAACAATGTGAATTTTTTTCATGGGTTCCCTCCCAACCCGGACCAACCGGAACCAAAATTGGAATTTCGAAAATTCCTCATTCGGTCCGGGTAAATTTTCCATTTTAGAATACATTCTATCCAATTTGCGTAGAATTCCATTTTTAAGTCCCCAAAAATAAAAAGGCCGTCCCGCGGGTAGGGATGGCCTTTGACCTGAACATTACTCCGCAAAAAAATAACGGTCGGTGTTAATGTAAAGTTGATACGACAGATCTCCTAAAAAATCAATAAAAAAGTCCAATCCCAAAGATCTGTTTTGGGGGATTAGAAAGAAAGGGGGGCGTTAGGAAAGGAGGCGGGAGAAGAGTCTGTTGACATATTTAAAATAATGATCGCTGTTTTTCACGGCGAAGACCCAGAGGTCATAGAGACGTTCATAGGCAATGCCCTGACGTTCCACATAAGACATGGGATAAAGGAGGACCGGGATCATCTGCCGTTGGTCATAGGCATCAAGCTGGGAAAAGACCTTTAAAAATATTTCTAAAGGAAATTGATCCGGTTCCAAAATGAATACGGTCGGGCAGTTGGTCAGTTCCGAAAGATTCAGTCCCGTGTCGGTCTTGATCAGACTGATGACGGCCTTGACCCGGTCGTTCTTTTTCACGGTCAATAGCCGGCGTTCCCGTTTAAAACCCAGACGATGGTAGGTTTGGTTTAACCGATCATTCCCCAACATTTCCGGTTCCAGGTCCAGGGCTTCGAGCATCTGACCGCCTGAATGGTGCTGATAAAAAAAGGCCAGTTCCTCCAGGTCCTTGGCCTCGGTAGGGAACATGGTCCAGGGTTCCGGCAGGCCTCCCTGGTGGGAATCGAGGACCATGGGATAGGAAAGATAGGCGAAACGTTCCAAAGAACAAATCTGCGGATCCTTCAAAGCCCGGGCCGCTCCGCCGAAGACCAGATTGGGAAACTTGTTTTCAGGCCGAAAGTAACAAATGATATTGTCCATACGGGTCGATTCAAAATAATGGGAATCGATGATGTACCGTTCAATCTGTTGCAGCAGTGTCAAGGCCACCCTTTTGTACCTGGAATTGGGGGCGGCGGTGAAATGGTGCAGCATCCAGGTGGAATCATAGGCATGGAGCATGGAAATATGACCTAGAATGGTCCCCTTTTCCTGATAAGTGATATGGCGCTCGATCTCCGAGGGGCTCCTATACATCTTTTCGTAAATTTTCTTATAGTCCTCCTTATTTTGCCGGATATAATGGTATTTTTTTGGATAAATAAATCCGGCCTGAAAAAAGAACTGCCACAGCGTCTCCGGATCGATGGCCCCACAGATATCCACATGGTTATTCATCGATTTGTTGACCAGGTTGGTCAGGTTAATATAGTCCTCGTTGTTGATATTTAAAATGGTGAAACCGGATTTGACCACCGGGGGTTCCAGGGTATTTTTATAAATGACTTGGGCCTTGCAGGATAAGGCGGTGGCGTTGCCCACCTCTATTTGGAGATCAGGCAGAATCATGCCCGGCAAAAGGGAGGAGTTCTCGGCCGATTCTTCCACGGAGAACCCCGAAGTGGACAGGTCACAGATATTCAATTTGATCATTTTTTTTATCAAAGGATGGCTGTACGAGACCCGAGGAGAAGGATGGAGAACCTGGCGCGGCGCCCGGAATTCCCTCCGTTTGAAGCGATGAATGGGTTCTTGATCCGGATTAAGGATCAGGGTTTTGGAATGGATATTTTCCCATTGTTTGATGATCCGGCATTCCCGGGAATAATAGATTTCTCCTTCATCCTTAAAAAGGACCTGGACCGGCGATTCCGGATTGATCCATTTCAAGGAAGTCCCGTCGGAAGGAAATAATTTGACTTGAAAGGACTTAACGCTGAAAACTTCCAGGTGCCCGGAAAAGATAATCCCGCCTTGAATCAATTCCGCTTGAATATGACGACAAGGATAACGATTGGCGGATCTCAGGAGGATTTCATATCCGAATTCCGGCAGGGTCATTTCGACTTCCTGACGGTTAATGTCCTCACGACGTGATCGGGCCAGAAGAATTTCCCGGTTATGTTCGATCATAAAACAGAGCAGCTCAAAATCCCTTAGCGATTCGTGGTATTCCTCGGGAGCGGCCCAATGACCGGAAAAGGAATACTCCTGACAGGGTTCAGGCCGGATCCTGCGGGTTACCATTTCATTATACTTGGGGTGACGAAAAACGACGGCGATTTCCCCCTCGGAAAAATTAAGGTAATTCAAACGGTCGATCAAGGTCTTGCGCGGGATTTTCTTGGTATTGCTGAATCCTTTTTCCAGTCCGCCTTCGATCAGGAAATGGACCAGTTCAGACAGATTGCTGTAGGCCAGCTCCGGGTCGGCGCTTTCCTGGACCGGCGTCGGACCCAAGGTCGGAAAAGTCTTCTCCCGATCCGTTGCCACCTCCGAAGCTTCCGTAGACACTTTAAACATCTGCATCCTTTTGGGTCGCCTTTCCCTTAATCGGCCCCTTTGCGGATGAAGGTGGGTACGTCCAATTCTTCCTCGTCAAAATAGTAATCCGGGGCCTTGGCCGGACGGCGGGGTCCGTATTTATCGATCTCTTTACCCCTGCGGACGAAGGTAGGGGTTTCCGGGTCTTCCGATCGGGGTGGTTTGATTTCCGACAAATCGTTGCGGATGCGGTTGATATCGACCACCAGCTTTTCTTCTTTGGGTTCGATCCCGGTGGCCACCACCGTCACCCGCAGTTCATCTCCCATGCTTTCATCAATGGCCGTGCCCCAAATAATATTGGCCTCTTCATGCACCTCTTTCTGGATCAAGGTGGAAGCCTCGATCACTTCCTCAAAACCCAGGCTGGAACTGGCCGTAATATTCAACAACAAAGCCCGGGCCCCGGCAATGGAGATGTCCTCCAGCAAGGGACTGGAAATAGCCCGTTGTGCCGCCTCCAAAGCTCGGTTTTCCCCGCTGGCGATACCGGTGCCCATAAGGGCCACACCCATCTCGGCCATGATAGTCTTAACATCGGCGAAATCCAGGACGATCAGACCCGGGGAGACGATCAAATCGGCGATCCCTTTTACGGCATAGAGCAGAACATCATCGGCTTTTTTCAGCATTTCCAAAAAGCCGGCTTTCTTGGTGGCCAGGGAAATCAGGCGGTCATTGGGGATGGTGATCAGACTGTCCACCGCCTTGCGCATTTCCAAAATACCGGCGCCGGCCTGTTTCATCCGCACCGGCCCTTCAAAATGAAAGGGTTTGGTGACCACCGCCACGGTCAGGATATCCAATTCCTTGCAGATCTGAGCGACAATCGGGGCCCCGCCCGTCCCCGTCCCTCCGCCCATGCCGGCGGTGATAAAAACCATGTCGCTGCCCTCCAGCTCCTGGCGGATTTTTTCGGCATCCTCCAAGGTGGCGTTACGCCCGATTTCGGGATTGGCCCCGGCACCCAATCCCTTGGTCAGGGTGGTTCCCACCTGGATTCGGGTCCCGGCCAGAGAGGCCGAGAGGGCCTTCAGGTCCGTATTGGCCGCAATAAAATCCACACCGTTAAGGAGCTGGGAACGGATCATGTTATTGATAGCGTTATTCCCCCCTCCTCCGATTCCGACCACCCGGATTTTGGCCCCTTGCCGTACCTCCTCTTCTACATTAATCATCTCAATGTTCATTATCCCTTTCCTCCCTTGATAGAAATTAATCTCTTCGGTTAACTGGTTCCCTTCCGGAAATTTTCATTTCCGGGGGAGAATTAAATAATCTTAAATTCCTTGAACCATTTTCGCATACGGTCCATGACCCGGTAAAAAATATGCTGATCGCGGATCCTGAATTTTTTCCGGGGCAGATTTTTAGCCCCATAGAGGACCAGCCCTACGGCGGTGGCATACATAGGGCTGTTGACCACATCGGTTATCCCTCCGAAGCCCTGGGGATAACCGCGCCGGCTGGGCAGATTGAAGATCTGCTCCGCCAGTTCCGGGATGCCTTCCAGTAAAGACCCTCCACCGGTAATGACCAGACCGGAGGCGATAATATCCCCAAAGCCCGATTTTAAAATCTCCCGGTTGACCATAGAAAAAATTTCCTCCACCCTCGGTTCCAGGATCTCCCCCAGGATCTGACGGGAAAGGGGACGGGGTTTGCGGCCTCCAACGCTGGGGACCTCAATGGTTTCCTCCTTATTGATCATGGAAGTCAGGCAGCAGCCATGGATTTTTTTGATTTTTTCGGCAGCCAGATGAGGGGTCCGCAACCCAATGGCGATATCATTGGTTAAATTGTTACCACCCAGGGCCAGGATGGCCGTATGCTTAATACAGTTATTGGAAAAAATGGCCAGATCCGTGGTCCCCCCCCCGAAATCCACCAGGCCCACACCCAATTCCCTCTCTTCCGGGGAAAGGACCGTTTCGCTGGAGGCGATGGATTCCAGAACGATGTCGGAGACGTCCAGGCCGGCCTTATTGGCGCAGCGGATGATATTCTGGGCCGAGGTAACCGCCCCGGTAATGATGTGGACTTTGACCTCCAATCGGACCCCGGAAATACCCAGGGGATCCTGTATCCCATCCTGATCATCGACGATAAACTCTTGCGGAAGGACATGAATCACTTCCCGGTCCATAGGTATGGCTATGGCTTTGGCCGCGTCAATGACCCTCTCGATATCGGTTTTGGTCACCTCCCGTGTTTTGACCGCTATGACCCCGTGACTGTTAAAGGCCTTGATATGCCCCCCGGCGATACCGGCATAGACCGATCGGATTTCACACCCGGCCATCAGTTCGGCCTCTTCCACGGCCTTTTTTATCGAGTTAACCGTGCTTTCAATATTAACCACCACCCCTTTGCGCAACCCAACGGAAGGATGGGTTCCAATGCCTACGATATCGATTCCACCGGAGGAGACTTCTCCTACTACAGCGCAGATCTTGGTGGTTCCGATATCCAATCCGACAATCAGGTTATCTTCCAATCAGGACACACCCCCTTTCCTTCTTTCCTTGGTTATGGCCAGACCTGGTAACCAATATCGCCCCAACCGGTTGCTATCCCTGCGCCCTTTTTGAAGCATCTGACCTCAGACCGTGAACGATGATCCGACGACCGTATTGAAGGGAAATCCCCTTCAAGGCCAGGGCATTGGGTCTTTTTTCCAGTTCAGTCCAGATTTTTTCCAGGCGTTTGATCCTTAAAGGGAGCTCTTCCCTCCCCAAGGTGATGCGGATCCCCCGCTCCAGGGTAAAGAGGGTAAACCCGCAATCAGGATCAAAATGAATTTCAGAAAGTTTATTCGGGTAAAAAGGGTCCTTCCCCCGGCTTAACTCGTCCAGCAGGGTTTGCAACGGGTTCAAAACCGACGATTTTAAACGTCCTTCGGCGGTCCAATCCTCCTTAGTCAGACCGGTTAAAAGGGGAAGGGACCCCTCATCTTTCAGTTCGGCTTTCTTGAACAACAGCCCTTCGTTATTGAGATAATAGAGGTCTTCTCCCGCCAGGGTCAGGAAAAGCGGCTGATGTTCGGTAACCAACACCTGGAGTTTGTTGGGAAGTTCTCTCTGGAGCTGGACCTGTTTGACCCAGGGGACGGTTTCCATATTCTGTTTGACCTCGCTCAAATTTAAGGACAGGAGATTGACATTGGTGTCCAAGCCCCCTTTCTTGAGCAGCTCCGCTTGGGAAACCTTTTTAATGCCCTTAAAACCTACATCCTCCAGCTTGAAGACCGGCGTGGACAAGGCCACCAAATAGCCGATCAAGAGGACGATGCTTACCCCGACCACGATCATCATAATTAACGATCCGATCCAGAATTGGTGCATGAGCTTATCCATCAAAGACAATCCGGAATCAGACATTGATCCCCGGTAATAATTTCGCCCCATGTTTCCCAGTCTGGTTTTTCCCAAATACATGACCGCCTCCATACAGTAGCTGATAGCTCAGGGCCTAAAACGGATTACTCTATTTTCTTTAGTGTACATCCCCACAAGCGCACTTCGGGTTCCAGCAATACCCCGAATTGCCCTTTAATGCGGTCCCGGATCAGGTTCATCAAATACAAAACATCCCCCGAACCGGCCTGACCCAGGTTGACGATAAAATTGGCATGCCGCTCGGAGATCTGAGCCCCTCCCTTTTGCCTTCCCTTTAGCCCGGCCTGCTCGATCAATCTTCCGGCGAAATCCTGCCCTGGGTTTTTAAAAACCGATCCGCAACTGGGAAGGTTCAAAGGCTGGATGGCCCTCCTTTTGTCCCAGAGCCGCCGCGTCTCTTCCCGAATGCTTTCCCCTTTACCGGCTTTTAATTTCAACCCTCCGGACAGAATGAGTTCCCCCGGCTCCAGAGGTAAGGATCGATAACCAAAATCCAACTCCTTTTTCCCTCTGCGCCGGAACGGTCCTTTTTCGGAAACCGTATTCAGGTAAACGGTGAGGTCCTTCATCTCCCTTCCATAACTCCCGGCATTCATGGCCCAGGCCCCGCCGGTGCTCCCGGGGATCCCGGCTAAAAACTCCAACCCCTGCAACCCTTGTCGGATCCCAAAACGGACCAGGTTTGCAAGCGGAAACCCTGCCTCCACCTCCAGCAGGATCTGCCCCCCTTTTAATCTTTGAATCACCTTAGGCGACTTCAGAGAATGCAGCCGAATTACCAGACCCCTTATTCCGCGATCGGAAACCAGCAGGTTGCTGCCCTGTCCTAAGATAAAACAGGGGACCTTCTCCCTTTTAGCCGCTTCAAGAAGCCGCTCCACCGCTGAAAGATTCCTGGGTTCCACCAACCAGTCGGCTTGACCGCCTATCCGCAAGCTGGTGTAGGGTTTCAACGGTTCATTTTCTTTGACCCCGTCCGGACAGATTTCTTCCCAAAGTTTTTTAAGACGCGCTCGTGGAGACAAGGTCTTGCCCGATTTTCCAGATATCTCCGGCCCCCAGGGTGATCAACACCTCTCCGGGTTTCAGCGTTTCTTTCAACAGCGGGAGTGCTTCTGCCGGGCCGGAAAGCAGCCGCACGTCCCGATGTCCTTTTTCTTTGATCCCTTCCATCAGACCGGCGGAATCGATCCCCTCGATCGGATCTTCACTGGCGGCGTAGATAGGCAGCAACCAAAGGCGGTCAGCCTGATAAAAGGCGGTGGTGAACTCCTCGAACAGGGCCTTGGTCCGGCTGAAGCGGTGGGGCTGGAAGACAACCACCAACCTCCGATCCGGCCAGCAGCTCCGGGCCGCATTCAAGGTGGCCCGGATCTCTGTCGGATGATGTCCATAATCATCCAGAACCGTAACGCCCCGGTATTCTCCTCTGATCTGAAAGCGCCGCTGGACCCCTTCCAGGGAATCGAAGGCTTCCCTGATCCGGTCCAGGGGGATCTCCAGTTCCAACCCCACGGCTACGGCCGCCAGTGAATTATAGACATTATGAAGCCCGGGCAACCGGAAACGAATCTCCCCCGCATCCTTTCCGGACCAATAAAGACGGTAGCCGGAAGTCAGGCCGCTTTGAACAATGTCCCTGGCCTGGACATCAGCCTGGGCTGTCAGGCCGTAGGTCCGGTATCGCTTTTTCAGCCTGGGGAACAGGGAGGGCAGATGGGGATCATCTAAGCAAAGGATGGCCAGACCGTAAAAAGGGAGTCGGTTTAAAAATTCCAAAAAGGTGCTTTGAATATGATCAAGATCCCGATAAAAATCCAGATGCTCCAGGTCAATATTAGTCACCACCGCGATACTGGGGGACAAATGCAAGAAGGAGCCGTCGCTCTCATCGGCCTCGGCCACCAGGAAGGTCCCCTGGCCCAGTCGGGCATTACTGCCCCATTTGTCCAGCTTTCCGCCGATGATGACTGTGGGATCCAATCCGCCGTAGGCCAGGACATTGGCCACCATGGAGGTGGTAGTGGTTTTTCCATGGGAGCCGGCTACGGCCACGCCGTACTTAAGGCGCATCAGTTCAGCCAGCATCTCAGCCCGGGGTATGACCGGCAACAGGGATCCCCTGGCGGCCAGGACTTCGGGGTTGTCCGGACGGACAGCCGAGGAGGTGACCACTACTTCAGCCCCGCGGATGTTTTCCCCTTTATGCCCGTAGCTGATTTGTCCCCCCAGGGAAGTCAGCCGACGGGTGATCTCGGTCTCCTTCAGATCCGACCCGCTGACCTGATAGCCCAGGTTCAGAAGCACCTCGGCAATTCCGCTCATTCCGATGCCCCCGATACCGATAAAATGAATGTGTTGAAAACGAGGATACATTGTATTTAAATAAAAAAAGACGTTTGTCGTCGGTCGTTCGTCGTTCAGCGAAAACCGATCGTCCCTTCCTGTGTTTTCTGTATCAGCCGAACTTCTCTGTTTATCCCTTGACCCCTTGACCCCTTGATCCCTTGTTCCCTTTTTTTGCTTCGACCAAGCGGTAGCACTCTTCCACAATCTCCTCGGCCGCCCGCTTCCGGCCCAAAGCCGCGGCCTTTTTTCCCATGTCCGACAGCCGCTCCCGCTCAGTTAGCCAGGACCGGACCCGTTCGGCCAGAAAGCCCGATCTTATATCCCTTTCCAGGACCATCTCCGCCGCCCCGGCTTCCACTAAAAAACGGGCGTTGTGTTCCTGATGGTTGTTGGCGGCAAAGGGAAAGGGGATCAAGAGGGAAGGCTTCCCTAAGGCCGTTATTTCGCTCACGGTCATGGCCCCGGCCCGACCGAGGATCATCCCGGCCTGTCCATAGGCCCAGGCCATGTCGTTGATAAAAGCCATGACCTGATGTCGGAATCCTCGTTCCTCATAGGCCCGGCTGACCACTTTTTCATCCTCTTCTCCGGTCTGATGAATAAAATTCACCTCGTTTTTCAGAGGTCCCACTTCATCCAACGCTTCTATAACCATCCGATTGATCCGGTGCGCTCCCTGACTCCCTCCCAGGATCAACAGGGTCAAAGGCCCTGATACCGAGGCCTGTCCTTTATAGGCGGTCAGCAGCTCCTGGCGGACCGGATTGCCGAAAATCCGTGCCTTTTTTTTTGAAAAAAAATGCCCCTGATCCTCAAAGGCCAGGAACACCCGGCCGGTCATTTTTCCCAGCCAGCGGTTGGTCATTCCCGGGATGGAATTCTGCTCCTGAACAGCGCAGGGCACACCCTTCCACCAGGCAGCCAGGATCACAGGACCGGTCACATATCCGCCGACTCCCAGAACCACATCCGGAAGGATCTCTTCCATTATTTTTAAAGACTCCTTAAAGGCCCGGGGAAGCAGACTCAGGGAACGCAGTTTCCCGACAAACCCTTTGCCTTTGATCCCTTCCACGGTCAAGGGTCTGAAAGGATATCCCTTTCCCCCTAAAACCCTGGCATCCAGGGGACGGCGAGTGACGACAAATTCGACGGCATTCTCCGGGTCTTTTTTCCGAAAGGCTTCGGCAATCGCAACGGCCGGAAACAAATGCCCCCCGGTCCCGCCTCCGACCATTAGGATACGCACCCTTTTTCCCCCTGCTGCTGGGCTGTAATATTCATCAGTATCCCGATGCAAATCATATTCAAAATAAGGGAAGATCCCCCATAGCTCATAAAGGGCAGGGTTAGCCCCTTGGTGGGGAGAAGGCCCATAACTACCAGCATATTAATCAGGGCCTGGAAACCGATCATAACCGTAATCCCCACTACCAGATACAGACCAAAAGGGTCCTTTACCCGCAGGACCAACTGAAAGCATTTCAGAATCAAAATCATGTACAGCGCGGCAATGACGAAAACACCGATAAATCCGAATTCCTCCCCGATGATGGAAAAAATAAAATCCGTATGGGGCTCGGGCAGATAAAAAAGCTTCTGTTGACTTCCGGAAAGACCGCGGCCGCTCAGGCCCCCTGAGCCGAAGGCCAAAAAAGAATGTTTTAGGTGAAATCCGGCTCCCAGGGGGTCCTTCCAGGGGTCGAGATAGGATAGAACACGCATTTTTCGATAAGGGACCCGCCAGACCAACCAATATGCCAGCGGGAGCATCGGCAGAACAGAAAGGATCAGGTGTTTAATCCTGGCCCCGCCCACAAAAAGCATGATCCCGGTGATAAGGGTGATCATGATCACCATGCCCAGGTCCGGTTCTTTGAGGATCAGGACGATAAAAATCCCCACCACCATCCAATGGAAGATAAATCCCTTCTTCAGGTCCTTCATCTGGTCCTGGAGGCGGGTCATGGACCAGGCCAGGAAAATAACCAGGACCAGTTTGGAAAATTCCGCGGGTTGAATGGAGACACCCAAAATCCTAAACCAGCGCGAGGCCCCGCCGACGCGGGTGCCAATCCCCGGAATAAGGACCAAAATCAGGCTGAACAGACTGCCGGCCAAAAGCCAAAGGACCCATTTTTGCAGCTTCTGATAAGGAATGAAGCGGAAGGCCATCATCAGCATAAATCCAAATAAGGCAAAGGCCAATTGTTTCTGAGCGAAATAAAAACTGTTCCGATGCCACTTGGCCCCCAATTGGGAACTGGCGCTGTAAACCATTATGACCCCGAAGATGACCAAGGTCATAGTCACTCCCAGCCAGAGGTAATCGATCCTCCACTCGCTGCCGAGTGCATCTCCGGAGAAGCCTTCCTGAATATCGGGTGCCGGTTTATAACTAAAAAATTTACTCATGGAGAGCTTCCCCTTCCAACGCCCTGACTTCCTCTTGAAAGACCTTTCCCCGCTGGGCGTAATCCCGGAACATATCGAAGCTGGAACAGGCCGGCGATAAAAGGACCACATCTCCGGGCCGCCCCAGTTTGGCAGCCAATCGGACAGCTTCCGGCAGTGAAGTCGCTTCTTCGGTTTGGGTGATCCACCCTAACTGCCCTTTGATTCTTTCTTTGGCCTCACCGATCAGGATCAAGGCCTTTACCTTGGCCTTTACCATTTCCTCCAAAGGGTAATAATCCCCTCCCTTGTCCCGCCCCCCGGCGATAAGGATCACCGGTTGATCAAAACCCTCCAGGGCTTTATCTACAGCCCCCACATTGGTAGCCTTGGAATCGTCATAAAAATTGACGCCTTTTACTTCGGCTACAAATTCCAATCGATGTCCGAATCCCTTAAAAGAGACAAGCCCCTGTTGAACCGCATCAGGCTCGGCACCCATCAGACGGGCCCCGAGAATGGCGGCCAGGGCGTTTTCCTGATTGTGGGTACCGGGCAATTTCAATCCCTCCAGTTCATATTCTTCCGCCGGGCCTTCTAAACAGATATGGCCCCGGGTCCCTCTTAGATAGGCCCCCAGGGACACTTTTTCCTTACGGCTGTAATAATAAACCGGCCCGGACAACTTCTCCCCCACGGCCCGGCAGAGCGGATCATCCCAACAGATAACCGCCGCATCTCCGGCCTTCTGGTTCCGAAAGAGGCTGGCCTTGGAAGCGGCATAGGCGTTAAAATCAGCATAGCGGTCCAGGTGATCGGCGCTGATATTCAACAATAACCCCACCTCAGGGGCGAAGCTGACCGTGGTATCCAGTTGAAAACTGCTGATCTCGGCCACCACCAAATCGCGGCCTTGTCCCCCCAGGAGATAATCCACCAGCGGTTGGCCGATATTGCCTCCCAGATAGGTGTTTTTCCCGGATCGGACCAGCATTTCATTCAACAGGGCCGTGGTGGTGGTTTTGCCGTTGGTCCCGGTCACGGCCACCACCGGGGTCTTTGAATATTGGGCAAAGACCTCGACCTCCCCCCAGATCGGGATACCTTTTTCTCTGGCGGCCTCCAAGGCCGGGAGGTCCAGGGGAATTCCAGGGCTGACCAGTATCACTTCCGCTTTTGAAAAAAATACTTCACTATGGCCGCCCCCTTCCCAGACCAGGGACGCCCCTTTGGCTAAAAAAGGGGCCAGCAAGGCTTCGATTTCGGAAACCTCCCTGGAATCGGAAACCAAAACCCGTGCGCCCTGCCCCAAAACAAAGGATACCAGGGCCATCCCTGTTTTGCCTAATCCCACCACCAGCGTTTTTTTATTTTTAAAGATTAAAGGCACCCTTCCCCCTACCTCAATTTCAACGTGCTCAAGGATATGAGACTTAAAATGACAGCGATGATCCAGAAACGGACGATGATCTTCGGTTCCGGCCAGCCCTTCAATTCAAAATGATGGTGCAAGGGGGCCATACGAAAGATCCTTTTGCCCCGGGTCATTTTAAAATACCCGACCTGAAAAATGACCGAAAGGGCTTCCATAAGAAAAATCCCGCCCACAATAACTAAAAGGATTTCATTTTTGGTAATGACCGCTACGGTACCCAAGCCGGCCCCCAGGGAAAGAGACCCCACATCACCCATAAAGATTTGGGCCGGATAACTGTTAAACCAGAGAAAACCCATACCCGCTCCGACCATGGCCCCGCAAAAAACGGAGAGTTCGCCTGAACCGGGGACAAAAGGGATCTGAAGGTAATTGGCGATCTTGAAATGGCCGCTCAGGTAGCTGAGCAATAAAAAGGTGCCGAAGGCGATGGTGGCCGGGCCGATGGCCAGGCCGTCCAAGCCGTCGGTCAGATTGACGGCATTGGAGGTCCCGACAATGATGAACAGGGCCAGCAGGATATATCCCCAGTAAAGGTCCGGTGTCAGGGCCTTAAAAAAGGGGATGCTCAAACGAGTATTATATCTGAAATTCAAGTAGAGAAAGACCGCCGGGACCAGGGCGATCAGGATCTGTAATAGAAACTTGGATCTGGCGCTCAGCCCCTTGTTTCTTTTTTTGATCAGCATCAGATAATCATCCAGAAAACCGATGGCCCCGAAGGAAAGGGTGACCAGTAGGACCAGCCAGACATAGATATTGCCGAGATCGGCCCAGGAAAGGGTGGCCGCGGCTACGGCAAACAGGATCAGGACCCCGCCCATGGTCGGGGTCCCTTTCTTGCTGAAATGGGACTGGGGCCCGTCCTCCCGGATATACTGGCCGATCTGGTATTTGGTCAGCAATTTGACCACGTAAGGACCAAGAAAAAAGGTGATCAATAAAGCGGTCAAGGTGGAATAAATGGTCCGGAGGGTAATATAGCGGAAGACATTAAAAAAGGAGATCTGATCATGGAGGGAGAATAAAAGATAATATAACATGGCTCAGTTTTGCTCCTCTAAGTGTTTGACGATCGTCTCCATGTTCATCCCGTGAGACCCCTTGACCAGGACCCAGTCCCCTTCCCGAACCGTGTCCGGCAGGTAATCGATTAGGCCCTTAGGATCTCTGGTGCTGAAAATCTTGCGGGGCGGCCGGGTCCCTTGCCGGGCCGAGTCAGCCATTTCTCCGGCCGCTTCCCCCAGGGTTAACAGAAAATCCACGCCCATTTCCCCTATCATCCGTCCAATTTCCCGGTGGGCCTCAATGGACCGGCTCCCCAATTCGAGCATATCACCCAAAACCAAACCGCCTCCCTGTCCCTTTCTCAGGGACTCAAAAACCTTTAAAGCCGCGGTCATGGAGGCCGGATTGGCGTTATAGGAATCGTCGATGAGACGGATCCCCTGTTTCCCTTTTTTTATCTCCAGCCGGTGAACCGGGGCAGGGAATCCCTCTAATCCCTGCCGGATCTTCTCCGAACTAATCCCCAGAGTAACGGCCACGGCCGAGGCCCCCAGGGCATTGCTGACATTGTGATTTCCATGAAGGGGAAGATCGATTTCCACTTCCATCGGGGTACAAATCAGGAACCGAGACCCCTTATCGTAGGGTTCCACCCTCTCTGCCCTGACCTGAGCCTGGGGATGAAGACCAAAGGTTATTTGTCTGGCCCGGCAAAAGCGGGCCTGATCCAGGATGAGACGGTCGTCCATATTAATCGCTGCCCAGTGATCTGCTCCCAAAGACTGAAATAATTCTCCCTTGGCCTCGGCAATGGCTGAAAGGCTGCCGAAAGCCTCCAAATGCGCCGGGCCGATATTGGTTAAAAGGCCTATGGTAGGCCGGGCTATTTGGCATAAGCGGTCGATTTCCCCGGGGTGATTCATACCCATTTCCAGTACCGCATAACGATGGTTTTCATTTAAGGCCAAGAGACTTAACGGTAATCCGATCCAGTTATTCAGATTCCCGGGGTTTTTCAGGGTCGGTCCTTGCTTTTCCAGGATGGAGGCCAGCATCTCCTTGGTAGTGGTCTTCCCGTTGCTCCCGGAAATCCCAACCAAAGGAAGATCAAATTTTCTGCGCCAGAGAGCGGCCAAATCTCCAAGGGCAGTAAGAGTATCCCGAACTTGGATAACAATCCGGTCAGCCGAAACCATGCCCGAAGCCGGGGGATGATCCACCAGCGCTGCAACCGCCCCTTTTTCAAAAGCCTGCCGGAGATGGTCATGCCCATCGAACCGGGGACCTTTCAGGGCTATAAATATTTCCCCCTTTTTCAGGGTCCGCGTATCGGTGGAGATTCCACAGGCCTCTTGCCCCGGATTTCCCTGAATCAGAGAGCCGGATAGGCCGGGAATCCATTCCTCCCAGGGCAGTTTAGAGGTGTTGAACATCAATCCTTTCTAAAGCCTTTCGTGCTTCTTCCCGATCATCAAAGGCTATAGTCGTGGCTCCTAGAATCTGATAGGTCTCATGACCTTTCCCGGCGATGAGCACCATATCGCCCGGCCGGGCTAATCCGACCGCTAAGGCAATGGCTTCCCGCCGATCCGGAACAATGGTGTAGGTTGACCTTTCCGTCAATTTTCTTAAAGCAGCAGGCCGGACATAAGTGGTCCCCATTTCTTTAAGACCTTTTTCAATGTCCCCGATGATTTCCATGGGGTCTTCTGATCTGGGGTTGTCCGAGGTAATCACCGTCAAATGACTCCGCTCCCCGGAAATTTTACCCATAAGCGGTCGTGTCTTCCGGTCCCGATCCCCACCCCAACCGAAGACCGGCAGGATTTT
>JBFMBU010000186.1:0-4951 GCA_040755035.1 Thermodesulfobacteriota bacterium | reverse complement strand
AGCGGGTTTGTCAGGGCCCTGCATGGCCAGGCTGTCGGCCAGGGCCAGCAGAAAAAGGCCGTTCAAGCTTTCTTCGGTTTCTTGGACCAGACGAATCATGGCCCGGCGGGTCAGGGTCTTTTGGGCCTCCTCATGCAACAGATTAAGGGGCCGCATGTGCCAACCGATCAGGTGAGCGATGAAATCTTTCTCCCGGTTCCCGAGGCGAAATCGTTCGGCAATGATATCAAATCGGTCTTGCGATTTCCGGGCATGTCCATAAAACGTCTGATGACCTTCTCTCAAAGTCTCAGTCTCCCTCTTGCCTAGATCGTGAAGCAGGGCCGCCCATTTCAGCCAGGCTGCTTTGATGGGCTCACTGAGGAAGGCAACCCTTTCCTCTTCCAGGTCCGGCGGCAGGGAGACGGTCTTGCCGATCAAGTCCTCCAGCTTATGAAAGGCTTCGAGACTATGCTGAAAGGCATCGAGATGATGAAAGCGGTCTTGGGCTACTCCTTTCAAGCCCACCAGTTCCGGGAGAAGGGCGGCCAGAAGGCCGGTATTATCCATTTTCAATAGCAGAGGGTAACTTTCAGCTTGGGAAAGGAACAGGAGCCATTCATAACGGATCCGTTCCGGGGCGCAACGGTTCAACAGAGCAGCGGATCTACGGATCGCTTTTAACGTCTCAGGGGTGAGGGCCAGACCTAACTGGGCCGATAAACGAAAGGCCCGCAGCAATCGCAAGGGGTCTCGTTTAAAGCTATCCGGAGAGACCGGGCGGAGAATAGAGGCTTGGAGATCCTGGAGTCCTCCGAAAGGATCAAAAGGTTCCCAGTGGTCGTTTCCAAAAGCCTGAGAGAGGGAGAGGGTCAGGGCATTGACGGTGAAATCCCTTCCTTCCAAATCGGCCTTGAGGTCCGGTCCCCGGAATTCGGCAAAATCAAAGGTCCGATCCTTTAGGACCACCCTGGCCATTCCGCCTTCCTCTCGCAGGAGAACAAAAGTCCCGCCGGTCCGCTGGGCAAACATTCGGGCGGCCTTGAGGGCATCCCTGTTCAGAACCAAATCCACATCCCGAGTGGGCCGGCCATTCAGCCAATCCCTAATCAGGCCGCCGACCAAATAACCCTCGACGCCCGATTCCTTTGTGATTCGGTCCAAAAGATGGAGTTCCGGCAGGGAGGTCACCCACCGGCGAAGTTTTTTTAATTGCTCTGATTCCATGAATTCAGTTATAAAAAATCGTTACGGGTTACGGGTTGGCGGTTACTTTTCACTTTAACCAAGCGGATTAACCAGGCAACCCCGAGCGACGAGATACGAGACGCGTTTCATGGCATCCCACGATATTCTCCTGATTAATCCCTACATCCACGACTTTACGGCCTATGACCTGTGGGCCAAGCCCTTGGGCCTGCTCTATCTGGCCGGGGTCCTTCGTGCCAATGGCTACCGGATCCATTTACTGGATGGCTTGGATATTCACTTCCAGGGAATCGATGACTCCCGGTCCCTGCCGCTGCGCAAAGCCTACGGCCAGGGGAGATACCTGCGTCAGCGTATTCCGAGACCTCCGATTTTAAAGGACATTCCGAGATATTATTATCGTTTCGGCGTCCCTCCCGATCTTTTTCTAAAGGCTTTGGAGGAATTGCCCCGGCCTCAAGCGGTGTTGATGACCTCCTCCATGACCTACTGGTATCCCGGCCTTATTGAAACCGCGGGACTGGTTCGGAAGGTCTTCCCTGAGACCCCCCTTATCCTGGGAGGAATCTACGCCAGCCTCCTGCCGGACCATGCCTGGAAAACTATCCGACCGGATCATCTTATCACCGGTGCCGGGGAGGGGGCAATTTTAAAGTGTCTAAAGGAAATCACCGGTCAGGGCCATGATACTCTCATGGACTCTTACGATTTGGATTCTCTACCCCTACCGGCTTTCGATTTATATCCGGTTCTGGATTATGTCGGTCTTATGACTTCCTGCGGCTGTCCATTTTCCTGCCCTTACTGCGCCTCAAAGGTTCTGCAACCCTTTTTCCGGCAACGTTCCCCGGAAAAGGTTATAGAGGAAATCCTGCATTGGCATCGCTTAAAGGGGGTGGTGGATTTTGCCTTTTATGATGACGCCCTGCTGATCGGGTTCGAGAAGCATCTGGGGCCAATTTTAGAAGCCGTGTTGGATCGTAATCTGGATCTACGCTTTCACACCCCCAATGCCCTGCACATCAGGGAGATAACCGGGGAACGGGCGAAACTGCTCTTCCGCTCCGGATTCAAGACGCTGCGCCTGGGTTTGGAAACCACCGACTGGGAAAGACAAAAATACTGGGGAGGCAAGGTTGCTGCCGAGGAATTTCAGCGGGCGGTTAAGGCCTTAAGCGGAGCGGGTTTTGAAATCGGACAGATCGAGGTTTATCTGCTGATCGGTCTTCCCGGGCAGACCCTTGCTGAAACAGAAAGTACCATCAGGGAAGTGAAGGCCCTGGGGATACGGCCCCGCCTGGCCGAATATTCCCCTTTGCCTCAAACCCCTCTCTGGGAAGAAGCCTGCCGCTCTTCCCGTTTTCCTTTGGGCGATGATCCCTTGTATCACAACAATTCCTTGCTGCCCTGTCTCCATCCTTTTTCCTGGGATACGGTTCAGAAGCTCAAAGACCTGGCCCGGGGGTGAGGATCGTTATGAATTTTGTTGTCCAAATAGATCGGGTAAAAGTATTAACCGTAGATAGTTGCCTTTCATCAACTTACTGATAGCAAAAAGCAACGTTCAATGTGGCGTTGGCACCGATGCCGGCTCTGGCAACCGGGCCATTGGGTCGCGATGGCCCGGGGTTAGTCGGCCCTTCAAACTGGAAATTTCCAATCACCCTCACTTGCATTGTTTAACGGTGCTTGACAATCGGTCTTTATTTGGTATTATAAAAAGACTGGAGGTGATTAAATGAATATAATGAACGACATCAAACCGGTCACTTATTTAAAATCCAAGGCCGCAGATCTTTTGAACCAAATAAACGAAACGCATCGACCTGTAATTATAACGCAGAATGGGGAACCCCGAGCAGTCCTTCAAGATCCCAAAAGCTATGAAGCAATGCGAAATGCTATCGGCCTGTTGAAACTGATCTCACAGGGTGAGAATGAGGTGAGAAATGGCCAGGTAAAAGCGCAAGAGAAAGTTTTCAAAGATCTTGAAGATTCATTGAAGGGAAAGCTGAGATGACTTCAGAGTATAAAGTTATCTGGGCTAATGTGGCGGAAAATGATTTAACGAAAATTATTGAGTACATCGCGGAAGATAGCCCTCAAAATGCTTTAAACATTTTTAATAAAATACGGCAAAAGGCTTCCCACCTATACACTCTACCCGAAAGAGGCAGAATAGTACCAGAGCTTCAAGGGCAAGGCATAATACAATATAGGGAAATAATCATTTCACCTTGGAGATTAATCTATCGAATTTCTGAGCGGAAGGTTTATGTGTTATCCGTTATCGATTCACGTCAGAATGTTGAAGAAATCCTGCTAAAAAGATTTGTTACCAACACATAAAACTGCGAACCAGGGCATTCTACAGGCCTCCCCACGCAGCTTTTCCTGAGGTTTTAGTCCCTCTCCACCGGAAATAGATCGGCCAAACCAGCTTCTCCGATCCACCTCTTCAAGTCCTGGAGAGCCCGTTCGGCATAGGCCCGGCCCCGTTCCCGTTTGGGAATCTTCCCTTCCAGGGGCGGGAAAAGACCGAAGTTGACATTCATGGGCTGGAAATCCCTGGCCGGACTGCGTCCCACGTGGGCGGTTAGTGCCCCTAAAGCTGTCGTTTCCGGCGGGACCAGCAGGGATTGATTTTTAAGCAGCCGAACGGCGTTTGCCCCGGCCAGGATACCCGTGGCCGCCGATTCCACATACCCTTCCACTCCGGTGATTTGACCGGCCAGTAACATATCAGGGAAATTTTTAAGCTGCAAAGTGGTCAGCAGAACTTCCGGTCCGTTGACAAAGGTATTGCGATGGATACTGCCCAGGCGGGCGAATTCGGCCCTTTCCAGGCCGGGAATGAGGTGGAAGATCCTTTTCTGTCCCGGCCGTTTCAGTTTGGTCTGAAAACCGACCATGTTGAAAAGGGTCCCTTCCCGGTTGTCCTGGCGCAACTGCACCAGGGCATAGGGAATTTTGCCGGTGCGGGGATCGGTCAGGCCGACAGGTTTCATGGGTCCGAAGCGCAGGGTATCCCTTCCCCGGGCGGCCATGATTTCAATGGGCAGGCACCCCTCAAAAAACCGGGGTTCTTCGAAGGGATGGAGAGGGACCTGTTCAGCCTGAAGGAGCTGCTCCAGAAAGCGTCCGTATTCTTCCTGATCAAGGGGACAGTTGATATAATCCATCCCTCCGTGTCCGTAACGGGAGCCTAAAAAGGCTTTTTCAAAATTAATGGAATCCCGAAAAACAATAGGGGCGATGGCATCATAAAAATGAAGATGATCCGAACCCAAAAGCCGGCCGATTTCCCGGGCCAGGGTATCGGTGGTCAAAGGACCGCTGGCCACAATTAACGGCCTTTCCCGTGGAAGGGTGCCCACCTCTCGGCTGATCACCTCAATCAAAGGATGATGAGTAATTTGTTCCGTAATCCAGCGAGCGAACCCCTCCCGGTCCACAGCCAGAGACTTGCCGGCCGGTACCTGATGGATACGAGCCGCTTCCATGACCAGGGATCCCAGTAAACGCATTTCCTCCTTCAGCAAACCCACCGCATTTCCCAGGTCCAGGGAGCGAAAGGAATTGCTGCAAACCAGTTCGGCCAGAAAAGGGGAATGATGGGCCGGGGTGTAGGCCAGGGGTTTCATTTCCAGAATCCGGGTAGGGATTCCCGCTCCGGCTGTCCGCCAGGCGGCTTCAGACCCGGCCAATCCCCCGCCGATGATGGTGATGGTCATAGAAGGCCCTTTCTGTTTTGCCGCTTCAT
>JBFMBU010000185.1:0-9566 GCA_040755035.1 Thermodesulfobacteriota bacterium | reverse complement strand
AATAAAAGTAACTCAATTGTAACCAAAGGATCATTAAATTGCGATGTTTGGGTTTTATCCTTTTTTCAAACAGAGAGAAGACAATGAACAAACATACGGAGGGAATATGATCGATATTCGTCTTCCCCTAAAGACCAGGGTTCTTTTCATGTGCCTGCGTAACGACAACCGCAGCCCGATGGCCGAGGCCTGGGTCAATCACATTTATGGAGACTTCTTCGAAGCTATCAGCGCAGGGCTTGAACCCTGGCCCATACACCCACTGGCTGTTCGAGTGATGGAGGAGGTTGGTATTTTTATTTCCGCTCACCGCCCGCAACGCGTCTTCGATCTGGTGGTGCGGGATGAACTTTTTTCTTACGCCGTTACCCTCTGGGATCAAGGTCATTATGAGAGGCGGGCCTATTTCCCCGGCTATTGTATCCGCCTTCTTTGGAACCTATCCGATCCGACCTCAATCCGGGGGGATAAAGAACCGGCCTTAAATAGATTTCGTAAGGTCCGAGATGAACTCAAAGTCAAAATTGAAGCATGGATACAACAACTTATAAAAGAAAAAAGCACAAACCCGGCAGTTACCCCGACCTTCCAGGGTAACCGGATCTGACCAGGGCCGGGACCCCGATCTTTTGGCGCATTCCCATGAAAAGAAAAAGCGATTTTTCCCGAAAATGGCAAACGGCCGAGTTACCTGAAATGATGGCTTGTCCCTTTCAACCCGGAAATCTGAATGAATTCTTTTTTATTCACAGTCAAACAGGGGCTGACCATCTGCCGGAATTGCGGGAAAGCCGTTTAACGCATTCAAATTAGAAGGAGAAAGATGAAAAAGAAAGCACAAAAATCCGAACCTCATAAAAAGTATATTGCCATCCCCTATGAACCGCCTATTTGTTATAACCAAACCAGGACCTATAAAAGATATTTTCTGATCGATCTCTTCAATGTTGCTTTTGAACTGGAATCAGGAGATCCCGATGAAAACTTGCGGGAACGATACCGGATTTAGATATTTAAATCATCAATGACCACTAATCGAATAGATTAAGGCCTCTTCCCTTTTCTCCAAATATTTTTATTGGGATGTTTTTTATTATCCTCATTTATCTATAATAGATTATAATGCAATTTCAATATCCCTATACGATATTAAATCCGCCCTATATTAATAAAACGTATCCAGGAGGTCCTTATGGAGGATCAAGAGTTATACCGACGGGCTGAAAAAAGAGTGGCGGCCAAGATAGGCTTTTATATCCATCTTTTTGTTTATCTTGGGGTCAATGCCTTGCTGCTGGTGATCAATCTGACGGCTTCGCCGGAATCCTTATGGTTTTATTGGCCCCTGCTGGGCTGGGGGATCGGGCTCTTTTTTCATGGATTGGGGATTTTCGTCTTTAGCGGCCCATCATCTTGGAAGGCGAAAATGATCCAAAAGGAAATGGAAAAGGAACGTTAAAATCCGGGCTGCCCGGGACTTGGGAAAAAGCCTCTCGCCTGAATTATAAGAAACCGTATTGGGGACAACCCCCATTTTTCCTTCCGGCAAACGCAGGCCAAGCTGGGGAAAGGTATCGGATCCCTTTGGAACCCCCGGTAGTAAGCCGAGGATTCCAAAGGTTTTAGCACTTTTCCCAATAAGTCCTCATTCGGACAACTGAATTTTCGGAGGAAAAAAACCTGGTATGTATCCCGAAAAAGGACTTTCCGGATGAAAACGAACTATTTTTTCTTAAACAACTCTACCGCTTCTTGGGGCACATAGACCCGTCCCTGGCCGTTGTTGGCCTGGGGGGCGTATACCGTAATCCCGTTCATCTCCAGATTTTTATCTTTTAGCTGAAAAAGATCCTTGGAAAAAGGCAGCCGCGCCGTTTTTTCCCCTTTGGTAACCACCAGGATCTTGTTGCCATGTTCGCTACTTTCGATGCTGATCGAAGCCCCCAGGGCCGGAAAGGCCTGATCGGCGGCGACAAAAAGAGCCTTATCGGCCTTGGAAAGATCCACTCCCATATGTCTGGAAGCAAGCAGGGCGATTTCCGTATTCTCCATCATCGGCAGTGGTCGATTCAAACCGTAATAATATAGAAACAGGTCTTCCCCGGCATGGCCGTTGGTGGTCCAGCCAATAACCGAGCGGCTGCTGAGCATGGGACCGATGGTGTAATTCAGGAAACCTTTTCGACTTTTTTTGATATAATCCATTTCCAGGGAGGTCAAATCGCTGATCCCGTATTTGGACTTCATGACTTCTTTGATTTTTTCCTCCGTAGGATAAGGACCTAAGACACTCTCAACCCCTTCCCCGGTCATCTTGGCCTTTTTCAATGGTCCGGCCAGGGCCTCCACAGATAGATTGGAATAATTTACGTCGGTTTTCCTGGAACCCAGAGACATACCGCCGCTGCCGTGATCCGAAAAAGCCATGATTAGGGTGTTTTTTTGTTTTTCTGCAAAATCCAGAGAAATCTTAACCGCTCCATCAAAGGCCAGCAGGTCTCCGATCACACCCATGGGATCATTGGCATGTGAGGCCCAATCCACCTTGCCGGCCTCCACAAACAAAAAAAATCCCTTGGGGTTCTTAGAGAGAATCTCGATCGCCTTCTGGGTCATCTCCACCAGGGATGGTTCTTTGGATTTTAACGCTTCCCGATCAAATTCATAAGCCAGGGCATCATCGGCAAACAGGCCCCAGACCTTCTTGGTATCGGCTTTCAGCCCCAGCAATTCCTCCCGAGTCTCTATAAAGGTATACCCCCGTTTTTTTAATACCTCTATCAGGTCTTCGCCGTCGGTCCGTTTACCTTTCTGGCCGGTGGGGAGCAGATATTGTTTGCCCCCGCCGAAAACTACATCGATATCCAGATAAACCTGCTGTTCGGCTATTTCATTGTAATCGTTTCGGCTGGAAACGTGGGCGGAATAGGCTGCCGGGCTGGCGTGCTGAATATTAGTGGTGGTGATCAGCCCCACCGATTTTCCCGCCGCCTTGGCTGCCTCCAGGACCGTGGCCAGGGGTTTGTATTTCCAGTCCTCCTTTACCTCAGGAAGGCCCGGGAGGGACGCGCTGGAAGGATAAACGGCGATGTACTTGTCATTGGTCTTGTATCCGGTGGCGAAGGCCGTGGCCGCCGGGGCCGAGTCGGTGATCAAGGAATCCGTACTATGAGTCCGGAAACCGGATAGAAACATTTTATCCAGGGCCAGAGGCCCTCCTTTATACCAGCGGGCAATGGTGGTATGGGCGGAGCCGGCGCCGTCGACCATGAGGATGATAGCATTGTTCCGGAGTCCTTCCTTTTTAACTGCCGGCTTTGGAGCAGAGAAAACCCCTTCAGCGGCAAAGCCGAATAATATGATTACTACTAAAGCCATTGTCAACAATTGCCTCAAAACAGTTCGTTTGCCTTCCATCAAAATACCTCCTGTCCTTGAATAATTTTTACCTTACCAGGCTTTTGAAACGAGGCCTTCAGGTAGAAATCTCGTCCCCCTGGGGTCATGGCCCATAACATCTAAAAAATTTCACATTTTGTAAAGAAAATTTTTCCAAGCAAGGCCTTCCGGGCAAGCCAGCTTAAGGAGAGAGAAAAGAGAGTAGAAGGCCGGAGAAAGGAATACCTTTCTCCGGCCAAAAAAGGGATTAGAAATTGAACTGGAACCCTAACTGCCACTTGGTATAATCGGCCCCGCTGGACGATTCATATTTCCGGTTTTCATAGGCGAAAAAGGGCATCCATTCCTTGGTCAGGTCATAGGAAATTCCGGTGATATAGGTGGTATATCCGTCTTTGTCCTTTTTGGTATTGGGATCGAAATAATCCACCTTGGCGAAGACCTTCATCTTTTCCAGACCCGGGATCTTCAGATAACCGGCGCCCACATAGCCCTTTTTCTCATCTTCATTGGTGGAGGACTTGGTTCCCTTACCCCAATAGTACTGACCCATGAGGGCGAATATTTTGTGCTGCCAGGAGAGCTGGGCGATATTGACCTGCCAGGCCGGGTAATCCGAAGTCTTTCCGGCGGTGGTGAAATTGGCGTTGCTCTTCCCATAATTTCCATAATAGGCGAACTGCAGTCCTTTTAGCATGGAGACCATAGGGGCCGGACGGAAGTAAAGCAGACCTGAGAAGGCCTTATCGGTGTTGGCTTCGGCATTGTCGTAACCGGCCCCGTTATAGATACCGAGCATATAACCGCCCCATTTCCCGGCAAAGGCGCTGGAAACCGTTGACCGATAATCGGCATCCATCTGACCGCCGAAGGTCCCTTTGGTAACGATACCCAGGTCGGCCGAGGCTTGAATGCCATGGTTGTCCAGGAAGTGTTTTCCCTGAACGCGAAAAGGCCAGATGGAGGCGTCATAATCATCCGAAGGGGTATGGACCAGACCGATTTCTGTGGCTGTTCCGGCCAGCTTCAGGTTGAAATAGGCATACTTCATGCGCACTTCCAGCCCGTTCCCCTTATCCTCGCTGTCCTTGGAGGTAAAGAGATCGGTAGTCAGCCGCATATCAAGCCAGGGGGTAAAACCTTTGCGTAGCGTCAGATAGGCGCGATTGACATTGAACTCATTGCTGGTCTTGCCGTTCTTAACATCTTTATAGTTCCATTCTCCAAAAATGGTGGCCCCGACCCTGAGATCCTTCAAGGCGCTGGGAACCCAGTTGCCTTTGGCGGCGTCGGATTTCAGTTCCTCTTTCAATTCGGTTTTTTCTTTTTTGGTGTTATCCCGAACTTCTTTCATCAGATCTGACGCCTCCTCCTGGGTGATGACCCCTTTTTTCTGCAGCAAATTAAGCAAATGCAGGGCATCAATCTCCCCGGCCCAGAGGGTGCCTGCGCCTCCCCAGGCTAAATAACAACCCAGGACCATTAAGCCCCAACTCCATTTCTTCAAATTCATTTTCTTCTCCTTTCTTGTTTTCCAACAGGTTTTATTACTTTCCTGTCATAGTTTTTTGAAAAGAACTTTAAGAGAATCTTGTTACAAAAAGATTACTGTTCCTTAAAATTTGGGTTAAGAAAAGTTTCTCCCTTAAACCGTTTTGATCCGAAAAAGCTTTTCCGTACGCAGTCCGAATAATTTTTCCAAAATGTAACAAAACCATCATTAAGTAGTGACAAAAGATAAATACATTTCCTTTATTCGTAATTGGAGAATGATCTGCGGAGGAAAAAGAAATGAAAATAAGGTCGAATGTAAAAATCGGATCCGAGAAAAAAGGAAAAGGGATAAAAAATCCGTTTAAGATCCTGCATATCACAGACAAAAAAGAATGCACTTATTTTTTGATTCGGGAAGGCCTTTTTATCCGATCCAGGGTCCCCAGGAAGGGGATAAAAAAGTTGCTCCAGGCTGTCCAACCGGATCTGATTCTTAATGGCCTCAAGGAAAAGGAATCGCCATCCGAGGTTTTCTGACCACCTCGATTGATCCGTTTTTCTTGCGGGGGAAAAGAAAGGGGGGATTTAAGTGTTTTCCAATCTGTAAAGTAATCTCCATCAAACCGTAACAGAATTGTAACAAAACAGGATTAACTTACATCTATATAAAAAAGGAGAATGATCCATGAAGAAAATGATCAAGAGCATTATGAGTTTATGTTTACTATTTGCGGTTCCCAACCTTGTTTTTTCAGCGACCTTTGTCCAGGTCAAAGGCTCGGACACGGAAGTCAATGTGGTCCAGCGCCTGGCCGAAGACTTCATGAAAAAGAACCCTAATTACAGTATCGCCGTTACCGGCGGGGGTTCCGGGGTCGGGATTGCCGCCATCATCAATAAAACCACCGACCTGGCCAATGCTTCCCGGCCCATGAAGGACACCGAGATAGCCAAGGCCAAAGCCAACGGGGTCAATCCCATCGGGGTGGCCTTTGCCGTCGACGGTCTTTCGGTCATCGTCAATCCCAAAAATACCGTCAAAACACTGACCATGGACCAGATCGGCCAGATTTACCGCGGGGAAGTGAGTAACTGGAAACAGGTCGGGGGTCCGGAGATTCCGATCACCCTCTACGGACGGCAGCCCAATTCCGGCACTTTTGTATTTTTTCGAGAAGCCGTGGTCCGGGGGGAGTACTCGAATAAAATGAATCAGATGAACGGCAATGCCCAGATCCTGGAAGCGGTGAAAAAAGATTCCGGAGGAATAGGGTACGTAGGTATCGGTTATGTGGTGGATGATAAGGGAAAGGTGAATCCCGGCATTTCGGTCCTGGATGTGGCTAAAGACAGCCGCAGCAAGGCCGCAACCCCTTTGAAGCTGGAAAATATCCTCAGCGGGGCCTATCCCTTGACCCGTCCCCTTTACCAGTATTTTGACGGCAATAAGCGGGCCAAGGTCGAGGCCTTTATCAAATACGAATTGAGCCCGGAAGGGGTGGCGGTTATTCAGAAGGACGGCTTTTATCCCCTGACCGAACAGTGGAAAAAATATAATGCCCAATTCAATTTCTAAAGGGTCTTCGCTGACCCCTTCCCCGGAGATCAGGGTTTGGAGAAGGTTTCAGGACCGGGCCATTCACCGCTTCTTTCAATTCAACGGCCTGCTCTCCATCCTGATCCTCCTGGGGATCTTTTTCCTTTTATTGACCGACGGGTTCCCGGCTATAAAAAACCTGGGCGCTTCCAGCTTTTTTTCCATGATCTGGAACCCTACTTCTTACGTAAAAGAGACCTACGGTCTGGGGGCCATGATCATCAGCACCCTGATGGTCACCCTGGGGGCTATGATCATCGCCGTCCCCGTGGGGTTGGGCTGCGCCGCCTATCTGGCCGAGGTGGCCCCGGGCTGGATAAGGGAAATCCTCAAGCCGGTCATTGAAATCCTGGCCGGAATCCCTTCGGTGGTTCTGGGCTTTCTGGGCATTGTGGTCATCGGGCCGGTCATTGCCGAAATTTTTAATTTACCCAATGGACTCAACGCCCTTAACGGCGCCGTTCTCCTGGCGGTTATGAGTCTGCCGACCATTATCAGTATTTCCGAAGACGCCATCACCTCCGTGCCCAGGGCCTATAAAGAGGCCTCCCTGGCCCTGGGGGCCACCCGCTGGCAGACCTTGATCAAGGTGGTGGTCCCCTCGGCCCTCTCCGGCATCATTGCCTCTATCATGCTCGGCATGGGCAGGGCCATCGGCGAAACCATGACCGTACTTATGGCCACCGGGAACGCTCTCAAGACCCCCCATCACCTCTTTGATTCGGTGCGGACCATGACTTCCACCATCGCCATAGAGTTGGGGGAGGTGCCTTTCGGTTCCGACCATTATCACGGTCTTTTTGTTATCGGGTTTATCCTCTTCCTGATGACCTTTGCCGTGAACCTCGTAGCCGATATGGTCCTGGCCAAATACCAGGAAGTGGAAAGATGAAAACCCGGGCCTTGACTGAAAAATTTGGTTTTTTCTCCCTGGCCTCGGCCAGTGTCCTGGTGGTCCTGATTCTGTTCGGTATCCTGGCGAATATCTTTTACAACGGGTTTTCCGTCCTGAGCTGGTCCTTCCTCACCGAATCCCCGCGGGAGGGCATGACCGCCGGCGGGATACTTCCGGCCATCATCGGGACCTTTTTCGTCAGTCTGATCACCATTATTTTTGCCGTTCCCTTAGGCATGTTCAGCGCCATCTATCTCAATGAATACGCCCATCAGGGACGCCTGGTGCGCCTGATCCGCCTTTCCATCCGCAACCTCTCCGGGGTCCCTTCCATCGTTTATGGATTATTCGGGGTGGCCCTTTTTGTCCGCATGCTGCACCTGGGGGCCAGCATCCTTTCCGCCGGTATGACCCTGGGGCTGCTCACATTACCTTGGACCATCACGGCCAGTGAAGAGGCCTTGAAGACCGTACCCAAGGCCTTTCGCGACGGGGCCCTGGCCCTGGGGGCCACCAAATGGCAGGCCATACGCACCAATGTCCTGCCCTACGCTGTGCCCGGCATGTTGACCGGGGCTATTTTAGGACTGGCCCGGGCCGCCGGGGAAACGGCACCCATTCTATTTACCGGCGCCGCCTTTTTTATCCCCTTCCTGCCCAAATCCCTTTTTGACCAGTTCATGGCCCTGCCCTATCATCTCTATATCCTGGCCACCCAGCACCAGGATATCGCCCGGGTCCGTCCCATTGCCTACGGCACCGCCCTGGTTCTGATCGCCCTGATCCTCTGTCTTAACGGGGTGGCGGTAGCCATCCGCTATCGATATCGCAAGAAAGCCCGAATGGCAGCGTAATATGGCACAGGATCATCCCTCCCCTTCCGAAAAAACCGAGCCCAAGATCGTGGTAAAAAACCTCAATTTTTACTACGGCCCCATCATGGCCCTGGAGGACCTCAATATTGAAATTCCCCCCAACCAGGTCACGGCCTTTATCGGCCCTTCCGGGTGCGGGAAAAGCACCTTTTTGCGCTGCCTGAACCGCATGAATGAAACGATTTTGGGTACCCGCATCGAAGGGACAGTCCTCATCGACGGAGAGAACATCTACGCCCCGGAGGTGGATGTGGTCGATGTCCGCCGTCGGGTGGGCATGGTCTTTCAAAAATCCAACCCTTTTCCCAAGACTATCTTTGAAAACGTGGCTTACGGTCTCAGGATCAATGGGATGAAGGATAAGCGACGGATAGCTGAAATCGTGGAACGCAGTCTGGTGGACGCCGCCATCTGGGAGGAGGTAAAAGACCGTCTCCATGAATCGGCCATGGGGCTCTCGGGGGGTCAGCAGCAGCGTCTCTGCATCGCCCGCGCTCTGGCTATCGAGCCGGAGGTAATCCTGATGGACGAACCGGCTTCGGCCCTGGATCCCATCGCCACCCAGAAAATTGAAGACCTGATCCAAAAGTTGAAAAAAGAGTACACCATTGTCATTGTCACCCACAACATGCAGCAGGCCGCCCGGGTATCGGACATCACCGCTTTTTTTTATCTGGGAAGGCTGATCGAGGTCGGGGAAACAGGGAGGATCTTTACCAAACCCAGGTTGAGTCAGACCGAAGATTACATTACCGGAAGGTTTGGATAGAAATTAGAAAAGTTCTCAATTGGCCAGAGTTTCATTAAAAGTTTTAAAGTCCTCGGCCACTTTTTTCGGCTCCTCGACCATGGGGACATGCCCGATATCTTCCAGAAACAACACAGAGGCATTCGGCAATAATTGATCCAGGACCTCAGCTCCGGAAGGATCGAGGACCCGGTCTCGCCTGCCCCAGACGATACGGGTTGGGACCGTCAGGTTTTCGGCAATATCTTCCAAGGCCAGGGCCTCGGCCGCAACCTCCTGATAGATCCGGTTATGCAGTGTAAAATTCTCGGCCGCCCTTTCGATGAGGATTTCTTTGACCGGTCTGGGAATAAACGGAGGTTTGTTCATGGTAAAATGGAGCAGCCAGTCAAACTCTCTCAAATCGCGGCCGAAAATCGGAATGCGATGCCCCTGTTGTAAAAGCCGGTGCATCTCACTGGGACGGGCGCTGTAAACCCCGGCCGGGGCCAAAAGCCAGAGGCTTTTAATCTGCCTCCGGTTCTCCGCGGCATAAGCGGCGGATATCTTTCCCGGGGG
>JBFMBU010000184.1:0-13205 GCA_040755035.1 Thermodesulfobacteriota bacterium | reverse complement strand
CATCATGCTGATATTGTCCGTGTGACCCGTGCGCCGGGCGGTAATTTTTCCCCGAATAGGCCGGTTGAAAAGATAGAAATCGCCGATGATGTCCAGAATTTTATGGCGGACGAATTCGTCGGGGAACCTTAGCTCGGTGTTGACGATTTTTTCATCATCGACGAGGATGAAATTATTAATCCTTCCTCCTTCCCCTAATCCCATCCGGTCGAGTAATTCCATATCCCTCAGAAAACCGAAGGTCCTGGCCGGCGCGATTTCCATTTTGAATTTTTTTTCGTTTTCCAATAGGAACTCAAGGTCCTGTCGGCCGATGGGCGGGGGATAGTCCAAAAAATAGTGGACGGAAAAAATTTCGGCCGGTTCCACGGTCAAGGATTTGTTTCCGTTTCCGATTTCCATCCTCCGATCGATCAACAATTCCTCGACCCTCTCCTCCTGTTCCTCTATTCCGGCTTCCTCGATCAGCTTGCAGAATTCCAAGGCCGATCCGTCCATAATGGGAATCTCTTCAATCATTTTGACCATCAGGTTGGTTATGCGGTAGGCATGGAAAACGGCCATAAGATGTTCGATGGTCTTGGCTACCGCCCTTCCTTTTTTCAAAGAAGTAGCCATTTCTGTGGTCTCGACAAAGTCAACATGCAAGGGGACCACATCATCGGAAGAGACATTGCCGAAAAGGATGCCGCTGTTGGGGGGAAGAGGCTGCAACAAAAGGCCGGTTTTCAGGCCATAATGAAGGCCTGTGCCATAAAGGACAACACTTTTCTTCAGGGTCCGTTGGCGGGGGAAAACCGATTCTTTGGAAGAAGCGGAGATTTTTATAAAGGCCGAGGGGTCTTCGATGGAGGACAAAGGAAGGCCGGTCAATCCTTCAGTGGATTCCTCCAGGATCGAAATTTTTTCCGGGGAGGTGACTTCGGCCGGGGAATGACGGGGCTTATCTTTGCCGAAAGACCTTTCATGGCGGTTGATGGCTTCTCGGACAGTGGACAGGAGTACATCAAGAGACAGGGGCTTTTCCAGAAAATCAAAGGCCCCCAATTTTACCGCGGCCATGGCCGTGGAAATTGTGGCGTGGCCGGAGAGCATAATCACCGGGTGGTCAGGGGCAAAGGCTTTCATCCGCTTTAAGACCTCAATCCCGTCCATACCGGGCATCCAGATATCCAAGAGAGTTACCAGGGGGAATTCCCGCTGGAATACTTCTACGGCCTCTTCCCCATTGGCGGCGGTGACGACGGCCAACCCTTCGTCTTCAAAGACACCGGTAATGGACTTGACGATTTGTTCCTCATCGTCCACTATAAGAATCTTTTTTTCCATCTCTGTTTCGATATCCCTTTTTTACGGTCTCTGAAAAAAATTGCCCGGATCAACTATTTCTATTCAATTATATTCAGTCTGAGGACTATTTATAAGTGTTTATTATAGAGTACTTTTTGGATAGAGTCAATGTTTCTGACCATTTTTGATCTTGACCTTCTACGGCCTTCTATCCTATATTCCTATTAGGTTTTTGAAAGGGAAAGCTACTTATTCACCGCAGAGTCACAGAGGACGCAGAGAGATTTATTTTGAATCCCGCCAAGAAAGCGGGATTCAAAGGAACTCTGGCCTGCGGCCCAATGCTTGCCCGGAGGGCAGCGAAGCTTTTTCCTTTCTGCTCTTTTCCCAGAAAGGAAATAATATTCTATCGTTGCGCCCTTTGCGTCTCTGCGGTGCAATTTTCTGTTTCATAAAACTTGCAGGATAAGCTTCTTCTTTTTTTCGTTAAGGCCCTGATGGAGGTTGACCCTATGGATGCCCTTTTGAACATTCTGGATTCATACCGGAACGGCTGGAAAGAGAAGAAATTCGTCAAAGAATTTATCTCTATCCTTAAAGAAATCGTCATTCCCAGCTATCCCATCCTTTTCTCAAAAATTGAAAATCAACAGGCCGTATTTCCCAAGGAATGGGAAGGATTGATTTCCGCTCTCAAAAGAGCGCGAATTTTCGAACAGTTCATTCCCGCCCAATATGGGGGGCAAAAAATATCCGAAATGGATATTTATTGTCTGATGGAACTGATGGGCTACGCCTCCCCGGGTCTGGGCATCATCTTTGTCTCCCATGGAAGGGCCATTGATATCGTCTGCCGGGGTAATGAGTCCCAAAAAAAAGCCTTTCTGCCCCGGTTGGCTGAAGGGCAGTTGGGGGCTATCGCCATGACCGAGGAAAAGGCCGGTTCTGATGCCAGCGCCATAGGGTTAATGGCCAAAGCTACCGATCATCATTTTTTGCTCAATGGACAGAAAATATTCATTTCCAACAGCGGGTTAGCCGATATCTACGGGGTCTTGGTCAACACCAAAGGAATTAAGGGTCCGAGGTCTTTAAGCATTTTTCTGATTGAAAAAGATACCCCCGGGTTTTATATCGAAGGACTTCCCGAGAAAGACGGGTTGAAAATTTTACCTACCGGACGGCTGATCTTTAATAACGCCCAGGTCCCCCTTGAAAACCTGGTCGGCGAAGAAGGAGGGGGGCTGTTTTTAACGTTGGGGGTCATAGATCAGGGCCGGATTCATATTGCCGGTATTTGCTGCGGGCTGGCTTACCGGATATTTTCGGAAATTTACCATTACGCCCATCAAAGACGTCAATTCGATCATCCTTTGACCAGCAGCCAGGACATCAGTTTTCAGATAGCCGACATGTATGCCAGGATGAATGCCGCCCGGGGACTCTGTTTCCAGGCCATTGAAAGGGTCGGTCATCCGGAATACCGCCTCTGTTCGTCCCAGGCCAAGCTTTTTGCCACCCAGATGGTCATGGATGTGGCTTCCCGGGCCCAGATTTTAATGGGTGGCAGGGGATACCTCCGAAATGATTTGATCAATCAACTGGGGGCCGACGCACGGGGGATGGAATACCTGGAAGGGACATCAAATGTCCAGAAAATGATTATTAGCAGTGAACTTTTCAAGATGTATCACAAAGACAAGGAAGAACAAAGCCCACATACTGGGAAGCAAGCCTAAGGCGGATTCGGATTTTTCGCTTTGCACGAAAGGACAACCGGGGAAAATATTCCGGAGGAACTAATTGATAAATATCCTGCCATAGAAATCGGTTTGCATCATGGCCTTACCCGCCCCCATGACCACTGTGGTCAGCGGGTTTTCGGCGATATGGACCGGCAAGCCGGTTTCCCTTTCCAACAATTTATCCAATCCATTGAGAAGTGCCCCGCCTCCGGCCAGGGTCATACCGCTCTGGGTGATGTCGGCCGAAAGCTCGGGCGGTGTTTTTTCCAGGGCCCGTTTGACGGCGTCGACGATGGCCCAGATCGGTTCAGCCATTCCTTCCCGTAGGTCCTTATCGGTGATTTGAATGGTTCGGGGTATCCCTGAAAAAATCTCTTTCCCCGAGACCTGGAAGGGAGTGGATTTCCCTTGAGGGAAGGCCGAACCGTACTCCATTTTTATCTGTTCAGCGGTATTCTCCCCCACCTGGAGGTGGAATTTTTTTTGCAAAAAATAGACAATCGATTCGTTGAGTTCATCTCCGGCCACCCGGATGGACTCACAGTAGGCTGTGGAAAAGAGCATGATAATAGCCACCTCCGTTGTTCCGCCTCCGATGTCCACGATCATAGTAGCCCGGTTGGACTCGACCGGCAATCCGGCGCCGATGGCTGCGGCCATGGGTTCTTCAATCAGGTAGACATCCCGGGCCCCGGCTTCCAGGGCCGACTCCACCACGGCTCTTTTTTCGACCATAGTAATAGCGGAGGGAACACCGATGACCAGATTGGGTTTAAAAACCCTTGATTTTCCCCGGACCTTAAAGAGGAAATATTTTATCATTTCCCGGGTGATTTCAAAGTCGGCAATCACTCCGTCTTTCATCGGACGAATCGCTGAAATCCGGGCCGGGGTACGGCCCAGATAATCCTTGGCTTCCTTGCCGACGGCCAGGACTTGTCCGGTTTCGATGTTGATCGCCACAACCGATGGTTCATTAAGGACGATCCCCTGGTTTTTTTTGAAGATCAGGGTGTTGGCCGTTCCCAGGTCCATAGCCATATCTTCGCTGAAAAGCCCGAAAAAATTTCTGATCAGCATAAATTTTTTGATCTCACAAATTCATTAAATAGAGTATGGAAGTGATAATGATCTGGCCGGCCGAGGTCAAGGCCCGGATTTCTTCTTCCTTCCAATCATTTTCCCGCTGTCCGATCAGATTGATGACCCCGAAAAGCCGTCCGAAAAAACAGAGGGGAAGACCGATATAGGATTGAAAATGGGCGCAAGGGTCGTCCGGAAAAAAAACATAGGATTTGTGGGTCTTTGGTTTCATGGACCTCAGGACCAGGGGTTTCCCCTCCCGGATGACCCAACCGGTCAGTCCCATGTCGATGGATAATATGGTTTTTTTCAAAGGAGCCCTGATTTTTCCTTCTGAGGCGGTCACCTTGTATTGATCCTTTTTCCCCATAACCATGACCAGAAAGGCCATATCCGTTCGCGAAAACGACCGGCAATTCCGCAGGGCAGTGGCGGAATACTGGTTCAGTTCCTGTTTGGTGCGGGAAAGATCGTTGATCTGGTCTAAAAAACCCAGGATGCATCGCTGGCGGTTTTCCTGTTCGGCCATAGTCCGGACTTGAAGAAGATGGAGGATCAGGACCGCAAAATCCAGGAGCAGTTTTTGCTCTTTTTCCGAAAAAACATAATTGCGTTTACTGTCGATACACAAAACCCCGGCCTCGCCTACCGGTACGGCCAGAAAGGACTTAATTTTTTCATCCCGCAAATACATCTTCAAGTTCCTGGTATCCCGATCGAACTGGGGGATATACACCGGACGCTGGGTTTTGGCTACCCAACCGATCAGGCTGTCACCGGCCTGGAGCTTCGTCTCCGGGTCGATATGAAGACTCAGACTGTGATACCCGTCAAGGTGCAGGTATTTCCGGGAAGGTTCAAAGAGAAAAAGGGCCGTAGTAAAGGACTCGGTAACGTTACTGATGAGCTGGATTAAATCCTTTAAGCCATAGTCCAAAGGGGGTGAAATCGTATCGGTATCGGACATTCTAAAAAATGGATTATCATCCACCTCATAATATGCTATAAAAATTAATAATCAATTAACGGGAATGAATTTCATTTATCCCATTTGTTCCGGGTTGTCAATCCATTTTAAACCCTATGTCCCTTCAGGGACGTGACATTGTTTTAACCCTTCATGTCCCGAATGGGACGTGACACTATTTAACCCCCATGTCCCTTCAGGAACATGGCACTAAGATCGTCATCTACCTTCTCGGTTGGTCCTTGAGCCCACCCAGGTCAAAGGAGGACATTCGTCCACCGGAGGGACGTGGGGCCACAGGACATGAAAATTGCCAAGTAAACGTAGAATCAATGTTCAAGGTAAAGCGGAGGACCCAGATCATTTCCCGGAAAGAGGAAGGGCTGATATGAAACCAGGATCAAACCGGCAAAGTCCGTGGATCCGTCGCCGGAAAACGGTCACGATCAAGTTAGGGGGGATCCCTATTGGAAGCGGCCACCCCGTTTCGGTTCAATCCATGACCAATACCGACACCCGCGATCCGGCCCGGACTTTACGACAAATCAAAGCCCTGGCCCGGGCGGGGTGTGACCTGATCAGGGTCGCGGTGCCGGACCAAACGGCAGCAGCGGCTCTGGCGGAGATCATACGAAAATCCCCCCTGCCGGTGATCGCTGATATTCATTTTGATTATCGGCTGGCCTTGGAATCCATCAAGGCCGGGGCGGCAGGCATTCGCATCAATCCGGGGAATATCGGCCCCAGAGACCATGTGGCCCGGATAATCGAGCTGGCCCAGGAGAAAGGGGTTTGCATTCGAATCGGTGTTAACGCCGGATCCCTGGAAAAAAGAGTACGATCGGCCTATCAACATTCCGGCCAGGCTGAAGCCATGGTGGAATCGGCTTTGAAGCATATCGAATTTTTCGAAAAAAAGAAATTCAGTAATTTAAAGATCTCCCTTAAATCCTCTGATGTTCTGCAAACCGTCCGGGCTTACCGGCTGCTGGCCAAAGAAACGCCTTTCCCCTTTCACCTGGGCATCACCGAGGCCGGAAGTCTGATGGCCGGTACGGTCAAATCCTCTTTAGGGATCGGTCTCTTGCTCTATCTGGGGATCGGGGATACCCTGCGGGTTTCCCTAACCGCCGATCCCTTGGATGAACTACGGGTGGCCTATCACCTCCTGAGGGCTTTGGGACTGCGCCAAAGGGGGGTGGAGATCATATCCTGTCCTACCTGCGGTCGTTGTCAGATCGATCTGCTGTCTCTGGTGAAGAGGGTCGAAAAGGCCCTGGCCGGGACCACCAAACCTTTGAAGGTGGCCATTATGGGCTGTGTGGTCAACGGACCGGGGGAGGCCAGAGAGGCCGATATCGGCATAGCCGGCGGCAAGGGCCTGGGTTTGCTTTTCGCCGGGGGAAAGATTATACGCAAGGTACCGGAAAAGGAGTTAGCCAAATGCCTTTTGGAGGAAATTGCCAGAAGGGAAAATATCGATAAGGAGAAGTAAACAACCATGCTTTTTTCACAGTTGTATGTGCCCACCCTGAAAGAAAAACCGGCCGAAGCGGAGATCATCAGCCACCAGTTGATGCTCAGGGCCGGCTTCATTAGAAAATTGACCTCCGGGATTTACAGCTTTTTACCCTTAGGGGTACGGAGCCTGCGTAAAATGGAGGCTATTATCCGGGAGGAAATGAACCGGGCCGGGGCGCAGGAGGTCCTGCTTCCGGCTTTGCAGCCGGCCGAGCTTTGGCAAGAAAGCGGCCGGTGGGAAAAATACGGAAAGGAACTGATTCGGGTCCATGATCGACACCAGCATGAGTACTGTCTGGGCCCGACCCATGAAGAAGTCATCACCGATCTTTTGCGGCATGAAATCCGATCTTACCGGCAGTTACCGATCAATCTGTATCAGATTCAGACAAAATTCCGGGATGAAATCCGGCCTCGTTTCGGCCTGATGCGCGGCCGGGAATTCGGCATGAAGGATGGCTACAGCTTTGACCGGGATGAAGAGGGGGCGGGCCGGTCTTACCAGAAAATGTATGAGGCCTACCAGCGGATTTTCAGCCGCTGCGGTCTTCAATTCAAGGCCGTTGAGGCCGACAGTGGGGCCATTGGGGGCAGTTATTCCCATGAATTCATGGTCCTGGCCGAGAGCGGTGAAGATGCGGTGTTGGCCTGTAGGGCTTGTTCCTACGCGGCCAATGTGGAGCGGGCCGAATCGATCGACCTTTTTATTCCGGAGACCGAAGAAGAAAGCAAAAACCGGGTAAAAATACCCACCCCGGGCCGGAAAACCATTGAGGAGGTGGCCGGTTTTCTGTCTGTTCCCCCGCAGCGACTGGTCAAGACCTTGATTTATCAGACCGAAAAAGGCCCGGCGGCTGTTCTGGTCCGGGGAGATCAGGAGGTCAATGAGATCAAACTGGCCAAGGCCCTGGACTGTCAGGAGCTGGTTTTGGCCGATGCCCAGAGGGTGGAGGAATTAACCGGTGCTCCGCTGGGATATGCCGGGGCCATGGGTCTTTCCCTGCCCCTGTGGGCCGATTTTACCTTAAAAGGACTGAAAAATTTTATCATGGGGGCCAACGAGGCTGATGCCCATTGGATCAACCTGAACTGGGGGACCGATGTGCTTCTGCCTCAGTGGGCGGACCTGCGTTCGGCCCAGGCCGGAGAAGGGTGCCCTCGCTGTCGGGCTGAACTCAGGGCCTATCGCGGGATCGAAGTCGGACATGTCTTCAAGTTGGGGGACAAATATTCCAGATCGATGAAGGCCCATTATCTGGATGAGCAGGGAAAGGAACAATATATGATTATGGGCTGTTATGGTATCGGGGTGGGGCGGACCGTGGCCGCGGCCATTGAACAAAACCATGATCAGGACGGGATCATCTGGCCCATGGCCCTGGCCCCCTTTCCGGTGATCCTTACCCCGGTGGAATGGAAACCGGGATCGGAAACCCATCAGTGCGCCCTTTCGATATATGAGGACCTGCAGCGGCAGGGTATCGAAGTTTTGCTCGATGATCGGGCGGAAAGACCGGGAATCAAATTCAAAGATGCCGACCTGATCGGTTTCCCGCTCCGGATTACCGTAGGGCCCAAAGGATTGAAGGAAGGGTTCGTCGAAGTCCGTCAACGCAGCAGCGGGGAAGTGACCAAGGTATCCAAGGAACAGGTAGTGGGGTTGATTTGCGATAAGATCAAGGAGGTTCTGAATCCTGATAGCGGATCAGAGTATAAGTCCGGAAAAGACAGCGCCCTAAAGTCAATGACTCCATAAAAAACAACCCCACTTGCTTCGGCAGTTGTCTGATTTTTAAAGACAATAAAGGTCCGGTCATATAGTTGTGAGTTGTTTGTTATAAGCTATTAGCTGAGTTTAATCCATGATCCGTATCAACACCATTATCGATCAACTCCTTTCCTATTCGCCTCAGGCCGATATCGACCTGATTCAAAAGGCCTATGTCTTTTCAGCCAAGGTGCATGAAGGACAGGTGCGGCTTTCGGGTGAGGCCTATCTCTCCCACCCCCTGGAGGTGGCCTGGCTTTTAACTCAGATGAAGCTGGATCATATCACTATTGCCGCCGGTCTGCTGCATGACACGATTGAAGACACCCTGGCCACCGAAGAGATTATCAAAGGGCAATTCGGCCGGGAGATCTTCCATATTGTCAACGGGGTCACAAAAATCAGCGCCATACATTTTCAGAACCAGGAAGAGCGTCAGGCGGAAAATATCCGAAAAATGATCCTGGCCATGTCCGATGATATCCGGGTCATCCTGGTCAAGCTGGCTGATCGTGTCCATAATATGCGGACCCTGGGTTTCCATCCGATGGAAAAACAGCAGACCATCGCCCAGGAAACCCTGGACATCTATGCCCCCATTTCGGCCCGGCTGGGTATGCACCGCATTCAGACCGAACTGGAGGACCTATGTCTCTATTATCTGGAACCGGTGGCCTATCAGACGATCAAGGAAGGGGTAGCCAAAAAAAGGGAGGAACGCGAAAAATATATCAAAGAAGTCATGACCCTGCTGCGGGACAAGATGGATTCGGTCCATCTCCCCTGTCGCCTGGAAGGGCGGCCGAAGCATTTCTATAGTATTTACCAGAAAATGATCAACCAGAATTTGGATATCAGCCAGTTGTATGACCTGATCGCTTTTCGGGTCATTGTCAAGGAGGTAGCCGAGTGTTACGAGGCCTTGGGCCACATTCATTCCCTCTGGAGACCCATCCCCGGGAAGTTCAGCGACCATATCAGCCTGCCCAAGACCAATCACTACCAATCCCTCCATACCAAAGTCATCGGTCCCTACGGGGAGCGTATTGAAATCCAAATCCGGACCGAGGAAATGCACCGGGTGGCGGAAGAGGGTATTGCTTCCCATTGGCAGTACAAAGCCGGCCAGCCTCTGGATGAAACCGATGCCAAAAAATTTCGCTGGGTCCGTCAGCTTCTGGAATCCCAGAAAGTTCAAGATCCTAAGGAATTTTTGGAATCGGTCCGCATCGACCTTTTCCCCGACGAGGTCTATGTCTTTACCCCTCAGGGTCAGGTAAAAATTTTACCCAAAGGGGCCACGCCCATCGATTTCGCCTATGCCGTCCACACCGAAGTGGGACACCGCTGTACCGGCGCCCGGGTTAATAAAAAAATGGTCCCCTTGCGAACAGTCCTGCACCACGGGGATGTAGTGGAAATCATCACCGCTTCCAATCATTTACCGAGTAAAGATTGGTTGAAGATCGTCAAGACCTCCAAGGCCAAGAACCGGATCCGGCAATGGGTCAAGACCGAAGAGCGCAAGCGGAGTATTGATATCGGCAAGGACCTCCTGGAAAAGGAATTAAGGAAGTCGCAATTGGGCGGCAGTCAGCAGTTGAAAGGAGAGCCCATGCTCCGGATCGCTCAGGAGTTATCCTTCCAAAAGGTTGAAGATCTGTTGGCGGCTATTGGGTTCGGGGAGATATCGGCCCGTCAGGTCGTACATCGGCTCCTGCCCAAAGAAGAAATCGAGGAAAAGAAGGTCGATGAGACCCTGACCCTTTCTTTGAAAAAAAAGTCGGCCCGGGAAAAGGGCGGTGTTTTGATCCGGGGGGTTCAGGACGTCTTGACGCGTTTTGCCAAATGCTGCACGCCGCTGCCCGGGGATGAAGTGGTCGGTTTCATAACCCGGGGGAGGGGAATTACGGTCCACGCCCGCTTTTGCCCCCAAGTCGCCCTGGAAGATCCGGAGCGGATGATCGATGTCCAATGGGATCTTTCGGATAAAACTCGAACCCTCTACCCGGTCAAGATCGAAATCTGGTCCAACGACAAAAAAGGAATGCTGGCCGAGGTCAGTTCGGCCGTCACCTCAGGCGAGGCCAATATATTAAAGGCCGATGTGGTGACGACCACCGATAAAAAGGCTTTTTATCAATTCCTGATTGAAGTCACGGATACCCACCATCTGCAGGGGGTTATTACCAACCTAAAAAAGATCAAGGGGGTTATCCAGGTGGTGCGGTCCTTTGAAAAAGAAGGCTGAGACAGTTAGGCTGAAGACCGAAGACCGAAGGTCGATTACCTTCTTCTTTAATCCATTTTTGTCTTCAGGCTAACTTCCTTGAGCCTTCGACCTGAATTAGACCGCGCGGGTGACCTTGCCGGAACGAAGGCAACGGGAACAGACGTTGATCCGTTTAACCTTTCCTTGATGTACGGCCTTGACCTGCTGAAGATTGGGCTTCCAGCGTTTATAAGTTTTGTTGTTGGCGTGGCTGACATTATGTCCGACCTGGTGGCCTTTGCCGCAAATACTGCATTCCTGGGCCATGGGTTTGCTCCTTTCCATCTCTGAATTGGGACTACTCGTCTTATCCCCGTGGGGGATGAATTAATAGATAATCCTCAAGATTCGTGAAGGTATCTTGGGGTTCGTATCTCGTATCTCGAAAGTGCAAGCTTATAATAATTTTTTTCTCTTTTTCCATTGTGGAAAGGGGTCTGAGCCTCCCTCATACCCATTCAATGGGGGGGTGGTCCGGTTCCCGCGGGATGATTTCTCCGATACGGAAACAGTGTTCCCCGCCGGCTTGTAAAATCGAAATAATTTTTTGTTCCTCATCCGGCGAAACCACCAGAATCATTCCCAGCCCGTTGTTGAATACTTTTATCATTTCTTCCTCGCTGATATTCCCCATCCGTTTCAGCAGAGTGAAGATGGGTGGGACCGTCCAGGAACCCCGTTGGATTCGGGCTTGACAATTCACCGGCAGGATTCGGGGAAGGTTTTCGGAAATTCCCCCGCCGGTGATATGGGCCATGCCGTTAATCGAACCCTCTTTTAGCGCGGTCAGTATGGAAGAGACATAGATGCGGGTCGGTTTCAACAATTCCTCGCCCAAGGGCAGACCCAGTTCGGGCAAAACCTCCCTGGGGTCAATCCGAAGGTCCTGGAAAAAGATTTTGCGGACCAGGGAAAAACCGTTGCTGTGCAGGCCGCTGGAGGCCAGACCAACGATTCGGTCGCCGGGCCGGATGCGGGACCCGTTTATTATTTTCCCGCGGTCAACGATGCCGACCACAAATCCGGCCAGGTCGTATTCGTCGGCCCCATACATGCCGGGCATCTCGGCTGTTTCGCCGCCGATCAGAGCGCATCCGGCCTGTTGACATCCCTGGACGATCCCTTCCACAACCGCGGTCTGGGTTTCAACATGCAGTCGTCCCACCGCCAGATAATCCAGAAAGAAGAGAGGTTGAGCCCCCTGGACGATGATGTCGTTGACCGACATGGCCACTAAATCGATACCGACGGTCCGGTGTTTGTCCAACTGCTGAGCGACCTTGAGCTTGGTCCCTACTCCATCGGTGGAGGAAACCAATACCGGTTCCGAGTAGGCTGAGGTATCCAGCTTGAACAATCCGCTGAATCCGCCGATATCGGTAATCACCGACGGGGAAAAGGTCTTCCGGATCAGGGGTTTTATCCGGTCGATGAAGGTGTTCCCCAGATGGATATCCACCCCTGCTTTCTGGTACTGGTCCATGGTTATAAGCCTCTTTGGGAGTTGTGAGACCCTGATTATGTTTTAAACCAAAAAATATATAAGAAATTGCTATCGATGTCAAATAATATTTAATACTTAATAGGATTTCTAAGAAGAAGATTAAGAAAATAGTAATAAAACAGGTTTAAAGAGGATAGATAAAAGTGTTCATCGCTTATTGGTCTTATCGGTATAAGTCAGAATGAGTCCCGGTCCTTTCAAAAATGATCTGATTTTTTTCCAGCTTATAAATCAACAGCCAATCCGATTCAATATGGCATTCCCGTCTTCCCTTCCAGTTGCCCTCCAGCTTGTGATCTCTATGGATAGGATCCAAGGGTTCTTGGACAACAAGAGACCGGATGATCATTTTAATTTTTTCAAGATTCTTCTTCCTTTTTTTCTCCCGCTTAATATCTTTTTCAAACTGCTTGGTATAAACAGGTGTAAGGATCATATTCGGAGTTTTTTAAACAGGTCTTCGACATTTCTGCAAACCATCAGGTTTAAGCCGGCATCGGTTTCTTCGAAGGTTCGGCGTGTGGTCTCGTTGGGAAAGGCCACCTCGAAGGGCAGCCCCCGGTGAAGTTCCACCTGTTTATAAAACAAAGTAATGGCCTGTGTCGGATTTAAACCCAAGTCGCGGAAAATGTCCTCTGCCTTGTGTTTTAGATCAGGTTGGATACGCGCCCGCACGGCAGCTGTTTTATTCATAGTCTTTTCCTCCTCTATTTAAGGAATGTAGCTCAAACGGGCTACAAAGTCAAGAATGAATCCGATATTTCTTCTTGACTCTCTTCTCCCTGGTCAGTATTTATATCCCACATCAAAACCAGGGAAGGATTCCTATGTTAAAGATTGGATACCTGGGGGGGCATGGCTATGCCCCCGAAAACACAATAACTTCCGGTGCCAAGGCCTTGGGGCTGGGGGGGGGCGGCATTATCAGTAATTTCCTTTAGGTAAACCCCCGGCTCTGCCGGGGGACTCCCAGAGTTTGACAATTCCGGGAAAATGAGAAAGCCTCCAACTTGTGAACCGCTCAAGTTTACAAAGAAGGAGGCTTTCTATGAAAC
>JBFMBU010000183.1:0-9010 GCA_040755035.1 Thermodesulfobacteriota bacterium | reverse complement strand
ACGGTCGGGAATCCCTCCCCGGTCCGGAGGAAATGACCGATCAATTGGAAGAGCAAATCTGGTCCTCTTACCAGAAAAAAGTGGAAACCATCGGACCGGAAATCATGAACTCTCTGGAACAAATGGTCATGCTGGAAACCATCGACAGTACCTGGAAAGACCATTTGCTGAATATGGATCACATGAAAGAGGGTATCGGGCTGCGCGGCTACGGCCAGCGCGACCCCCTGCGGGAATACCAGCGGGAGGGCTATGAAATGTTCGTTGATCTGGTGGATAGGATCAAAGAGCAGACCATAGCAAATTTGTTCCGGCTGCAACTGGCCCGGGAAGAGGACTTACAACCCCTGGCCGAACCGCAGGAACGGCAGATGTTTTTCAGCCACAGCGGAGATGAACCGGCCGAACCGAAAAAAAGAGAAGGAAAGAAGGTGGGAAGAAATGATCCCTGTCCCTGTGGAAGCGGCAAAAAATACAAAAGGTGTTGCGGGCAAAAATAAGCCTGTCCGCGTCCCCGGATTTTTGGCCTCGGCCGTGGCGGCTGAGGTGAAAAAAGGGACGATCCGTCCTGATCTGGGTCTGATGTACTCCCAAGTTCCGGCAGTGACCGCCGGGGTATTTACCCGCAACCTGGTCAAAGCCGCACCGGTTCAGCTCTGTCTGTCCCGTATCGGACCGGCGGTCGGTCGAGCCATTCTGGTCAACAGCGGGAATGCCAACGCCTGTACCGGTAAAGCGGGGCTGAAAGACGCCGAAGGGCTTTCCAAACAACTGGCCGGCCTGCTTTCTGTGCCCGAAAAACAGATCTTCCCGGCCTCTACGGGGGTCATCGGTAAACGGCTGCCCAGGGAACGAATGACCAAGGCCGTTCCTGCTCTGGTAAAGGCCCTCTCCCCCGAAGGTCTTTCGGCTGTATCCAAAGCCATCATGACCACAGACACCTTTCCCAAGCTGATCACCCGGGAACTTTCCATCGCCGGTAAAAAGATCCATGTGGCGGGTATGGCCAAGGGAGCGGGTATGTTGCATCCGGACATGGCCACCATGCTTTGCTTTGTTCTGACCGATCTGGCCCTCTCCCCGGCCCTTTTGAATACCCTGCTGAAAGAGGCCGTGAACCGGTCTTTTCATTGCATAACGGTTGATGGAGACACCAGTACCAACGATACGGTCCTGGTTATGGCCAACGGTCTGGCTGGAAATACGCCCTTGAATAAACCCGGGGAAAGAGGCGCTAAGCTCTTTTCCGTGGCCCTGAACCGGATACTCCTGGATCTGGCCCGGATGATTGTCCGCGACGGGGAAGGGGCCACCAAAGAGGTGACCCTTTGTCTGGAGGGTGCCCGCAGCGAAAGGGAGGCCCGGACCCTGGCCATGACGGTGGCCACCTCTCCTCTGGTCAAAACCGCCGTATTCGGGCAGGACGCCAACTGGGGCAGAATCCTGGCCGCCCTGGGCCGCTCCGGGATTTCCTTTGATCCGGAAAAGGCGGATATTTACTTCGACAAGGTGCAGGTGGTCAAAAAGGGCCTCAGTTGCGGTGAAACCGCCGAAACCAAGGCCGGAATGGTTCTCAAAAAACCTTCTTTCACCATCCGAATTGATCTCCATCAGGGACCGGCCCAAACCCGGATCTACACCTGTGATTTCTCCCTGGACTATGTACGTATCAATGCCGAGTACCGAACCTGACCGGTACAGCGCATAGAGCATAGAGCAGAGAGCAGAGAGCATAGAGCAGAGGGCAAAGAGCAGAAGCAGAGGGCAAAGAGCAGAAGCAGAGAGCAGAGAGCATAGAGCAAAGCGTATAACTCTATTAGAGAAGAGCGAATGGCTTTTCCGATGGGATTCTTGATGTATTACCAAACCTCCTTTTTCCCCTTGGCTCATACCTGTTGTGCATGGCTTTTCACCCTATGCCCTATGCCCTATGCACCTTGGCTTTTTAACCCATGACCAGCAAGAAACTGCAAAAACTAATCCGGGTCGCTCGCGGAGAAATCCCCGCCGATCTGGTTTTAAAGGGTGGTCAGGTAGTCAATGTCTTCTCCTCTACTCTGCAGAAAACCGACGTGGCGGTCTCTGGCGGCCGGATCGCGGGTCTGGGATCCTACCTGGGCCGGGAGACCATTGACTGTCGCGGGCTTTTTATCAGCCCCGGATTTATCGACGGCCATATGCACATAGAAAGTTCCCTCCTGACCCCGGCCAATCTTGCCCCGGTTCTATTGCCTTCGGGCACCACTTCCCTGGTGGCCGACCCCCACGAAATGGCCAATGTCAAGGGTCTGGAGGGCATTCGGTTTATGTTGCAAAACAGCGCCGGATTGCCTTTGGAAATTTTCTTTATGGCCCCTTCCTGCGTACCGGCAACTCCTCTGGAAACCTCCGGGGCCATTTTAGAGGCCAAGGATCTGCGAAGTTTACTCCGCCGGCAGCGGATCTTAGGTCTGGGGGAGATGATGAATTTCCCGGGAGTTCTTGCCAAAAACCGGGAAGTATTGGGAAAGATTTCCGCCTTCCGAAAAAAAATCAAAGACGGCCATGCCCCGCTATTATCCGGTAAGGACCTTTGCGCTTATGTGAGCACCGGTATAGGATCGGATCATGAATGCACCCGGATTTCCGAGGCCCGTGAAAAATTGGATCTGGGGATGCGGGTCATGATCCGTCAGGGATCTCAAGCCAGGAACCTGAAGGATCTCCTTCCCTTAGTAACCCCATCCAATTCCCGGCGCCTGCTTTTTGTTTCCGATGATATGCACCCCGAAGACCTGATGGAAAAAGGCCATCTCAATAGCGTAATCAAGGAGGCCGTGGCTCAGGGACTGGATCCGATAACGGCCCTTCAAATGGTCACCCTGAATCCGGCTGAATACTTCGGCCTCTCTCACCTGGGGGCCGTAGCCCCGGGGTATCAGGCCGATTTGGTGGTTTTAAAGAATTTATCCTCCATAGAAGTGAAGGCGGTCTTAAAGAAAGGTAAAAAAATCGCTGAAAAAGGTCTGTTGACTGAAAAAATAACACCCCCCGGGAGAAGGCCTTCTCTGTCCTCCATGAATATTAAGGGGCTCCACCCCGACCGTTTTAAAATACCTCTTCACGGGCGGCGACAGGCCAAAGTGATCCAGCTCATCCCGGACCAGATCTTGACCCATACCCGGGTTTGTAGAGTTCAGGGCAAAAGCGGAGGGTTGCACCTGGACCCCGGCCAGGATCTGTCTTTAGTGGCTTCCGTGGAACGGCACCACGGGACAGGAAATATCGGCTTAGGATTGGTTTCGGGATTGGGACTACGTCGAGGAGCGCTGGCCTCTTCCGTGGCCCATGACTCCCATAACATCATCGTCGTTGGCCGGGACGCGGAGGAGATGTATTTGGCGGTTAAAACAGTGGAAGCAATGAAAGGCGGTCTGGTGGTTGTCACCCGGGGTCGGGTGAGGGCCAGACTGCCTCTGCCGGTAGCGGGCCTGATGTCCGATCACTCGGCGGAAGAGGTAAGGGCTGAAAAGAAAACCCTCGAAAAAGCGCTGCTGAATAGCGGCTGTTCCCATAAGCATCCCTTCATGATCCTCTCCTTCCTGGCCTTGCCGGTAATCCCGGAGCTGAGAATCACCGACCGGGGCCTGGTGGATGTGGACCATTTTCAAATCGTGCCCTTATTTGAAAACTGAGGTCCTTTTTGCGCGATCAGGAAATCATCCTTCAGGCCATGCTCAGACCGGAAACCTATCCGGAGGTCCCTCAGCGGATCACCCATTTTCAAACCTACCTTTCTCATGTTTTTCTGACCGGTAAAAAGGCCTACAAAATTAAAAAACCGGTGACTCTTGATTTTTTAAATTTTTCCACCCTGGCCCGCCGGTGCTATTTCTGTCATCAGGAGGTGGCTTTGAACCGCCGTCTATCCCCGGAGATCTATCTCGGGGTGGTCAGAATCACCCTGGACCAGGGCCGGCCGGTTTTAAACGGACAGGGGCCGGTCCTGGAGTACGCGGTGGAAATGAAGGAAATGCCCCAGGAACGGATGATGAACCGGCTCTTAATGGAAAACCGCGTTCAGCAAAAAGACATCCGGGCCCTGGTCCGAATTTTAGCCCCTTTTTACCGGAGGGCCAGGACCGGTAAAGGCATCGATGCTTTTGGGCGCATCCGGGTCTGGATAAAAAATACCGAAGAGAATTTCAGCGAGACCAGGCCTTATGTAGGACGTTTGTTGTCCGAATCGAGGGATAAGCGCATTATGAAGGGAACACGGGATTTTTTAAAGAACGAAAAAGACCTTTTTCCGAAAAGAATTCGTGATGGATTCATCCGCGACGGTCATGGTGACCTTCATTCAGCCAATATCTGTCTGGACGACAAACCCCTGATCTATGACTGTCTTGAGTTCAATCATCGTTTCCGCTATACCGATATCGCCTGTGATCTGGCTTTCCTGGCCATGGATCTTGATTTTTTCGGTCGAAGCGATCTTTCACACCTCCTGGAACAGGAATATGTGCGTCTTTCCGGCGATCATGATTTTCCGCGTCTCTTCGGTTTTTATAAAGCTTACCGGGCTTATGTCCGGGCCAAGGTCCATGCCTTTTCCGCCGACAATCCCGAGGCCACAGCCGGAGAGAAAAAGGCCGAGCGAGGACTGGCCCGGAAATATTTCCAACTGGCTTTTACCTATGCAAGAAAAGACCTCGCTCCCCGAATCTGGGTGGTCTTTGGGTTGATGGGCAGCGGGAAAACCACCTTGGCCAAGGCCCTGGGAGAGGCCCTCGGCTGGCCGGTCATCAGTTCTGATCTGCTGCGCAAATCCGGGCCGGGGTTGTCTCCCCAAGCCAGGCAATGGGAGCCCTTTGAACAGGGATTATATTCCCGATCGGTTTCCCGAAGGACCTATAAGGGCCTGAGGGAAAAAGCGAAGGATTTCCTCATTCAAGGACGATCCGTCATTTTGGATGGGTCCTTCAAGCGGCAAGAGGAACGCCTGGCCTTGCTGAGGCTGGCCGGAAAGACCGGGGCCCGTATCCGTTTTCTCCAATGCCGGACACCCCTTTCCCTGATCCGTAAACGTCTGCGGGAACGAAGCCGGGATCCTCAAGCGGTCTCTGACGGACGGTGGGAACTTTTTCATCTCCAGCGAAAGGATTTTGACCCGGTCACCGGCCCGGTCCGGTCTGCTCTTGAGCTGATCAACACCAGCCGCCCGCTGGAACAGAACATCCGTTGTCTGTTAAGGAAATTCCATGAACAGGCTTGAACCCAGGACCTCTCCCCTTGACCCTCACCCGGCTCCCTGGGGGATTTTCCTCTTCTTTATTCTTCTGGCCGGAGCGGTCCTGGTTTTTCATCTGCCGCAACTGGCCGCCGCCTGGATCGCTATGGCTTTTTTTGCCTTGATCACTATTCGGGACCCTATGAATGGGGTTGCCTTCCTGGTCTTGACCCTCCCCTTCTTTCTGGGGGCCTCTCACAATCCTTTTTTCGGTCTCTACGAACTGTTTATTTATGGATCTCTGGTCCTGGGGTTCCTTAACTATTGGCGGAAAAAGCAATCCCTGATTATCCCGCAAAAATCCCTGATCCTTTTTCTGGGTCTGGCCGCCCTTTTCAGTATTCCCGTCAATCTTGGGGAATATTATTACGTTGTTTGGGCCACATCGTTCTCTGATCTTTGGTTTCAATTCAAAAGCGGTCATGAAAAATTTCATCTCTTCCACCTCCGGGCCTTAGCCAATCTCTTCAGCGGCCTCTTGTTTTTTATCCTGACCGCCAATCTTTTCCAACAACAACAGGAAACCCTGAAAAAAATCCTCAGAACCCTGGTCTGGACAGCGGCCCTGCTCTGCCTGGTGGGTCTGCTTTTTCTTTACCAGGTCCTGCCCTCCCTGCCTAAAACCTATCTGTCTCTTTCGCTGGCCGGCACCCATGAAGGGGCCATCTCCGTTTTTGCCTTCAATCGACAATATCTGGCTCAATATCTGCTGCTCCTTTTCCCTTTTGCTTTTTATTTCCTATTTTCCAATCGCCGGTCCCGGCGACGATTAATTGCCTACGGTCTGATCCTGGTCCTCCTACTCTTTGCCTTGACGGCCACGATGCAACGCAGTGCTTTCCTGGTTCTTTTTCTGGAAATGTACCTCCTGGTTTTGGCCTCTGCCTGGGGTTCTTCTTTCAGCCGGAAAAGGATGTTGGTCCTTCTTTCCCTGCCGGTACTTTTTCTGGTCCTTATGGTCCTGGTGGATTCGCTTTTTCTAAGTGGGCGTTTTCTGACCCGGGTCTCTCTCTGGGGTCTATCCGATCCGGACCAGCGACGCTGGTATCTCTGGAATACCGCCTGGAACATGTTTTCCGCCTTCCCCTTACTTGGAACCGGGCCGGGAAAGTATTCCGAGCTTTTTCCGGAATTTTTTAATCAAACCGCCATCAGATGGAAGGTCTTCGGCGCCGTCCGCGGGGAACCTCATTCTTTCTATTTGCAGGTCCTGGCCGAACAAGGCCTGATCGGTCTGTTCCTGCATCTCTCGCTGGCCGCGTCCGTTGTCTTCCGCCTGATGAAAAAAATAAAGATGGAATCGTCTCCGGAAAACAAGATGCTCCGGATGGTCCTGCTCATCGCCTTAACGGCCTGGTTGATGATGGGGTTCTTCCATAACCTTTTTTATGTCCGTTCCTTGGGGTTAATTTTTTGGGTCCTTCTGGGTTGGTCGGTGGCCATGACCGATCCTCCTTCCCCTTCATCCCCCGCCAAGTGGAAAACGAAAATTTTCTGGGTCGTATTCTTTTTTCTATTGGCGGCTTTCTTGGGGCGGGTATACGGCATCACCCAGCGGCCACTTTCCCTGACTTTCCGGACCGGATTCTACGACCCGGAAAGACTCCCTGACGGAATCAGGGTTCGTTGGACCGGCAAAAGGGCGGTAGTAAATCAAGCCCTGCAGAACGGAGAAACAAGGTTGACCTTTTCCGCCCCTATTCCGGGAATCACTGAAAAACCTCAGAAGGTCCGTTTTCGAATAGGGGGAAAGGTGACCGATATTATCTTAAAGGATAAGGGATGGCAAACACTCACGCTTACGACCGGGACCCCGACAACCGGCCACCTTCCCCTGACCATCGAGACCGGATATGTTTTTAATCCCTGCCGTGATAAAATCAGCGGGGACAACCGTAACCTGGGGATCATGATCCGTGAGGATTGAATCGGGCGGGTTCTGAAAGTTCGGACAGGTTGTTGGCCAAATCCCGGCAAAATTCATTGGCCATTACATTCATCAATCGACTGATCCCGATGGGGAATATCCCCTGGGAGCTGCACCATTCCAATTCCAAAAGCCCGAGGGAACCCTTTTCCCCGGTCAAGGGCAGACTCAAATAAACGGTTTTGTCGGTTTTCGCCACAGGGGTGTGTGCAAACCAGACCAGAGGTTTTTCCGATTCGGCGTTGAGGGTAATGGTGGCCTGTTTAATCCCCATCTCGGCAAACAATTCCCCAACCAGTTTCCATCGTTGTTCAATGGCCTTTTCCTCTTCAAAGGCCCGTATGAGCAACCGTCTTCTAAAAGCCAGATATTTGGACTGTTGAGAATCCTTCCATTTTTCTATCAGCCCCTGAAAGGCGCCGGCAAATTTAAAATAGCCCAGGAACCTCGAACCAAGGAAGATAACAAAACCCAAGGCAATGATAATGTAAGAAGCAAAGGAATTTCGGGTGATCAGCAAAATGGCCGCCACCCCGACCAGAACCAGGTTCACGCCATAGAGCAGCAGAACGGCCTTTCGATGCGAATATCCTTTTTCCAGCAGTTTATGGTGGATATGTTCCCGGTCTGCCTGGGCGATGGATACCCCGCGGTTCCAGCGCCGCAGGATGGCGTAGATCATATCCAAAATCGGGATCCCCAGGGCGATGATGGGGATCAGCAGGGCAAAAGCAATCGTGCTTTTTTCTGAAGCCCAGAGGGACAGCCCTCCCAACAGAAATCCTAAAAAAAGGCTGCCCGAATCCCCCAAAAAAATGGTGGCCGGCGAAAAATTATAGCGGAGAAATCCCAAAGCCGCCCCGGCCAGGGCCGCGGCCAGAAATGGAACCAGCACATATACCGTCGGAACGGTCATTACAAAAAGGACAGCGGCGGCGAAGGTGGCGATCCCGCTCGCCAAACCGTCGATCCCGTCAGCCAGGTTCACGGCGTTGGTAATCCCCACCAACCAAAAGACCGTAAAGGGGAGGCTCAGCCAGGAAACGTTCCATTGTAAGCCGAAGGGATTGGAAAACAACTCGATCCGGAGTCCATAATAATAAGCCACTAATGCGGCGCCGATCTCAATGGCCAGTTTGGGCCAGGGGGGGAGCCTTCGCATATCATCCCAGACACCGATACTGAAAACGAGCAAACAACCCAGGGAAAGCCCCAGAAAGGGTTTCCAGGAGAGGGTTATTTCCCTCTGCAGGGTCTGGCTGAAAAGATAAAAGACAAGGAAAGGAATGGCCAGGGAAACCAAGACAACCACGCCGCCAAGTCTGGGGGTGACATCCTGATGCACTTTTCGAGTTCCCGGTTGGTCTAAAATCCCAAAGCGAAAACTGATTGCCCGAACGAGGGGCGTCAGCAGAAAAGAACCCAGTAGGGAAAGTAAAAAAAAGGCCAGATAGATCAGTTTCATTACCGGTCCCTTTTTCCCTGCCGCCGGTTGGGGCAGCGTTCAGTCCAATAAACCGGGGAGGAAAAAAATCGAATTGCGCTCAGGGTGTGCCAGCCGAGATAGTTGATTTTTCGGTGGCTGTCACGACGGGCATTATGAACTACAGAGACAGTGGGATCAAGAAGAATCCGATAACCGGCCTGCCGTATCCGGCAGCAGAGGTCGACATCCTCAAAATACAGGAAATACCGCTCATCAAAACCGTTGAGCAGGGCGAATACCCGGCTGGATAATAACAGGAAAATCCCGGCCACCCAATCCGGAGAAAAAACCGCTTCCCCCACGGGATAATCCCCTCCTTGGCCTGCCC
>JBFMBU010000182.1:0-2154 GCA_040755035.1 Thermodesulfobacteriota bacterium | reverse complement strand
AATGGTCTCAAAATAATATAGACATAAGAGGATCATGGGGGTCTTTTCTGGAGATTGTCCACCCCAAACCTGGAAGCTTCTTTGCCGGGCAAATTATTTAACTAAATCAGAAGCAGGCCTTCACCAGTGCTGGAAACAGGCTAAGGTATATGCCCTGCCTCGAATCAAACTTTGCTGGACTGGCCGGGGTTGGGCGACAAGTCACCCTTTGGACAATCTCCAGAAAAGACCCCCATGATCCTCCGGTGGATAAGCTTATCAGTTTCATGTCCATACTATTATGAGTCGGTTAAAATGACCGCTCCGGGGAGATGGCTGAAGAAGAGGAAGGAAGGATATCCGTTCGGTTGTTGTGCGTCCAGTACCAGGAAAAGCCCTTTTCCGTTTTCCGAAGCTTGACATACCCGGCATCGATAAAACTTTTTATGGTCTGAACAATGAGGTCCCAATTGGAAGCGGTGACCTTTTCCAGGCGACGGCAAAGGGCTTCAAAGGTTTTCTCTTCCCCGTCTTCAATAGAACCTTCGGAGAAAAAACCACAGACCTCCAAAAGGTCTTCAGAGAGAATCCTGTAAACCAGGTTCATGCGATAGTGGCCGGCCACCCTTAAATTATCATCAGCGTTTTCACTGGTTTTCTCATGATAAGCCTGGACCTTCTTCTCCCAGGCGGCTTGGATCTCGCGGTCGAATGCATCGACAAAGGCGTTAATCGCCTCCGGAGCCAAGGCTGAGGTCCGGACAATGGCCCGGTTGGCGTCGTAGCGGGACCAGTCGTCGGTCAGGATTTCCAGGTCGTATTGATCAATTTTTTCCCTGACCGTAGTACCGGGGAAGGGGGCCAGAAAGTGAAAGCCGTACAGGATGTCCAGGCTTTTGGCGAACTCGGCCGTGTCTTTCAACGTCTGGGGGGTTTCCCCGGGGAGTCCCACCATAAAGGAGGCATGGGCAAGAATCCCCGCTTCTTTGCACAAGGCTACAGCCTTTCGGGCCTGGTCCAGGGTGATGCCTTTCCTGATCCGCTTTAACATTTCCGGATTACCGGACTCGATACCGAAACTGATGCAGTCGCAGCCGGTCTCGCGCATCAGCCGCAGGGTTTCCCGGTCCACGGTATTGACCCGGGAAAAGGCCGTCCAAGACAGGGAAAGCCTTCTTCTCCTGATTTCTTCACAGACCTCCCAGACCTTTTCCCGGTCGGAAGTGAACAGGTCATCGGCGATATTGATACGGGTGAAACCATAGGAAAGGATCTGCTCGATTTCATCCACTACCAGGGATGCCTTCCGGGATCGGGGACGACTGCCCACCATTTTTCGACCCTGGCAAAAAATACAGCTATAGGGACAACCCCGGCCGGTGATCATGGAAACGGGAAAACCAAGGGCCTGATAACGGGACAGGGGCAGGAGATGGCGGGCCGGCAGGGGAAGTTGATTCAAGTCCTCCATCAGTTCCCGGCGCGGGGTTTGAATAATCCTCCTGTTTTGACGGAAGGCCAGGCCTTTGATCCTTTCCCAGCAGCGTTCATTTTCCCATTGGCTGACGAAATCGGCGATGGTTTGCTCTGCCTCTCCGATGAATAAGGCATCGATTTCCGGATAAGCGTTCAGGGTTCCCAAAACATCAAAGGAAACATGAGGGCCGCCCATAAGTGTGATCAGGGAGGGATCGATCTGTTTGGCGGTCCGGACGATAGAGGCTGCCAGAGGGAAATTCATGGTCACCGAGGTGGCCCCTAAAACCTGGGGTTGAAAATCCTCCAGTTCCCGTTTCAATTTTTCCGGGGAATATTGGGAGACAATATAATCGATAATCCGCACTTCCGCCCCAGCCTGTTCAAAGGCTGAGGCCACGTAGGAAATCCCCAGGGGCGGCGAAGGGGCTTCTTCCAGGGGATAAGGCGGGGCGACAATAGCAACTCTCATAGTATGAATATCCTTCAATCGTTTTGTAACGGGAATCAGGGTCTTTTACTGTTTTTCAGGCACCTCAATCCCCGGGGGAAGGGAAGAGCAGGGAGCGCATCCAGCCCCAGAAGGTATTGCCCTGAAGGTCGTTTCGTTCCTTTTCCTTGACCTCGGCGGTGAGCTGGGAAATAATGGTAAACCAGTTTTCCCGGGTCTGGATGGGACGGGCCTGATCGAGGGTTTTG